>JAQCGO010000027.1 GCA_027618995.1 Pseudomonadota bacterium
GGCGGGCGTATTGAGGGGGGTTGCGGCGGGCAACGACGGCCCGAATTTCGGCACCATCGGTTCGCCCGCCGGCGGGCCCTGGGTGATCACGGCAGCGGCTTCCACCCGCGATGGCGAAACCACGTCGGAGGCCATGGAAATTCAGACCCCGGCGAGCATCGCGGGTCTGTACGTTGCGCGTGAGGCGAACTTCACACCGCTATTGAAGGACGCCGGGCCACTCGATGGCAGCCTCGTGCTGGTCGATGACGATACCGGGACGACTTCGGATGCCTGCGAGCCGATCGACAATGCGGCTGATGTGTCCGGGAAAATTGCGCTCATCCAGCGCGGCAACTGCACGTTCGAGATCAAGGTCGGTCATGCCGAGGATGCCGGCGCCATCGCAGTCGTGGTGTACAACATTGCCGGCGATCCGATCGTCATGAACGGAACGGCCGGGTCCGCAGACATACCGGCCGTCATGATTGGCCAGGCCGACGGTAACCTGATACTCGCCGAGCTCGATCGCGCTGCGGATATTTCCGTGTTGCTCGACAAGAGTTTGTTTCTGACGGAAAGCGACAGCGGCAACACGATGGCGTCATTTTCATCGCGCGGACCAGGGCCGGGATTCGTCAATGCCGGCAGCGTGGACACGGTCAGCGTCGACTGGGCGGGACTGCAGTCGGACACAATTTACCTTGGCGGCATTTCACACAACACGCCGCAGGGCATCTCGGGCGTTACGGTGATCCGGATCATCGTTCCGGCGTCGACGCCCTAATTCAGCCAGTGCTTCGCTTTCACTGCGCGTGAGTACAGCAGCACCGCGACACCGATGATGAGTACCATGGACGGGATAATGATGCTGTTGATACCGAGGATGCCATAGGCATCACGCAGCAGGTACGCATCGATGTCCTGCACGATGATCGCCGCCAGCGACACGGCCAGCATCGGCACCGCCCAGGACTTTCGCAGCAGCAGAAACAGGCTGCCTAATGCACCGGCGTTCACCGCGATTGCGAACGCCGCAGTCGCCCATACCGGGGTCGTAACAAAAAATTCCTGCTGGGCTTCCGACAACTTCGCCAGAGCCTCGGGTGACATCGTGACTTGCCCCACGTAAAAGACCAGCCCGATCAGGTTTCAAATCAGTGCTGCGCCGCCAATGATCCAAAAGTTGGTCGTCGGCTTGCTATCCAGATAATCCACCATTGCATTTCCCCTCTTTATTATCGGCTCGCGCCCGGGTTGCGATGATGATCTATCGCCCGACCTGCAATTGCAAGAATCTAAAGGGACGCGCAGGGCTTGTGCCGGAAGCAGCCCGTAACGTGGTCGTTGACGAGGCCGGTAGCCTGCATATGGGCGTAGATGATGGTGCTGCCAACATACTTGAAGCCGCGCTTTTTGAGGTCTTTGCTCAGAGCGTCGGATTCCGGTGTGGTCGCAGGGATGTCGCTGTCTTTACGGAAGCGGTGCTGACGCGGGCGGCCATCGACGAAACGCCAGATGTAGTTCGAGAAGCTACCGAACTCCTCCTGCACCTCGATAAACGCGCGTGCATTAAGAACGGCCGCATTCACCTTCAGTCGATTACGCACGATGGCAGGGTCGAGCAGTATTTTCTCGATACGCCGCTCTGTGTAGCGCGCGACTTTCTGCACATCGAAATTAGCAAACAGTTTTATATAACCTGCGCGCTTGTTCAGTATCGTTGACCAGCTCAGACCGGCCTGTGCGCCCTCGAGAACGAGGAATTCGAATTGCACCCGATCGTCATGGGAGGGCACACCCCATTCCGTGTCGTGGTATTCGATGTAATTCGGTCCGCCACCGGCGGCCCACTTGCAGCGCGTTATTGCTTTGCTCATGGCAACAATTTAGCAGCGAACAACAGCGACTGCAGCGCGTATTTCCAGGTTAAAGGGACAATTAGGGGAACAGGGACAGCTACCCGAGGTAACTGTCCCTTTTTCCGTGTCCCAACTACTTCAGGTCTTGTCGCTGCCGCAGGAGCCTTCGCCGCAAGAACCTTCAGCTTCCTTCTTGGACTCGCCGCAAGAACCTTCTGCATCCTTGGCGCCGCAATGCGCTTCGCCCTCTTTGTCGCCGCCACAATGTGCTTCGCCTTCCTTGTCGCCTTCCTGGCCACCGCCACCGGAGCCTTCCTGGCCCAGCAGATAGCCTGCACTCAGCGTAGCAATCGCGAACGGGCTTTCAACCGTGTTGGCACTGGCAATGCTGCTGCCAAAGGCAAACGTACTGGCCAGGGCCGCACCAACGGCGAGCGTTACGGGCTTGATCATTTTCTTGTCTGACATCTTTATATCTCCTACTGGGGTTATATGAAAACGCGGTATCAGGTGCTCCATTGCACCGAATTCAAAACTTGCTCTTGTATTTTCTCGAGCTGCTCTTCCTTGCCGCCGATGATGGCGACGCTGCCGTCGCCAACCGGCAGGATGACACCCTGCCTGTGCTCATCGTTCAGCTCGATGACGCCGGAGACTTTCTCGTCCGGCAATAACAGGATCGTGACCGGGCCGGTTCTGCCCTGAATGACCAGATGCGGAATATCCTTACCGTTAATCGGGCAGGTCTCGGCAAACGTAATCAGGCCCGCACGATGATCCATCGCCGCAATCCTCAGGGGGACCACATTGTTCAGGTGCTCGTCGTCCACAGCCAAATCGGTAATGCGCAGCGCCCCAGGCTCATGGCTGACATGTGCGAGTACCTCGATTGCAAGCTCGTCCGCCGAAGTCTCCGCATCGCCGCCGAAACGCAGACCGACGAACACAGCCAGCAGTACGGTGGCGGCAGCGGCAAACCAGGTTGGTCTCGTGACCCGACGTCGCGCCAGCAAAGTAACAACGTTTTCAGTAGCTACATCGTCCAGGGTCGGTGTCACGAGGACAGGAACGTCAAGCGCGAGTGCAGAGCGAATTCGTGCTTCGAGTGCGAGCATATCGCTGCGATACGCCTGACACCTGGCGCAGTCGCTGCGGTGTTCGATGCCGCCTTCGAAGCTCGGGTCAGCACCAACCGCCTGTTGATAATCTTCGCAATTCATCGTCATGTTGTCGGCACTCATTCTGCCGCTCCTGTCTGCATCTCTTCCCGGAGTTTCGCCCGGGCCCGGTGCAGTCGCGTCAGCACTGCACCCTGTTGAATCCCCATTTGTTCAGCGATTTCGCTGGTGCTGTAGCCCATGAGAACCTGCAGCACCAGTGGTTCGCGATAATCATCATCCAGCGCATAGATCGCTTCGCGCATGTCACCGAGATCATCATCCGGTTGCTCCGACAACAATGCCGACTGCGATGCCGTCAGGTTGTCGATGTCGACCGTTTCGAGGCGCTTGCGCTGGAAATAGCGCGCGTTCTCACGCCTGACAATCGTCAACAACCAGGGTTTCGTGGCCACGTCCTCGCGCAGCGCATCGAGCGACTTCCATGCCCTGAGCAGCGCTTCCTGCACGACGTCTTCCGCGATCGCCTTGTCCCGGCTTAGCCAGGCCGCATAGCGGTAAATATCCTGATGGAACACTGCCACGATTCGATCAAACCTCTGGCGCCGTACTTGGCCGGCATTGTTGCTTTGCATTCGAGTTGACCCGGGTCCGGTTGGTTTTATTACGCAAGGCACTGAAAACTGTGATTCAAACGTGGAAACGCACGCTAAATACAGGGAAAATCAGCACTTATTTTCTGATTCTGCCTAGTTATGAGTAACAGCCCTACCAATCAGTTCCCAGGCGTCCGGCCACGACGCAGCCGCCGCACGCCGGCTTTGCGCCGACTGGTCGCCGAAACGACACTGAGCGCCGCCGATCTGATTTATCCGGTCTTCGTGCTGGACGGAAAAAATCGTGTGGAATCAGTTACTTCCATGCCCGGCGTCGCGCGCAGGAGCGTCGACAAACTGATCCTGGAACTGGCCGACGTTGTTGCGCTCGGGATCCCGGCTATTGCTCTGTTTCCGGTAATCGATGATGCGCAGAAATCGCTCGATGGCAGTGAGTGCGCTAATCCGAAGGGCCTGGTCCAGCGCGCCGTGCGCGAAATCAAGACGGCTTACCCGGATCTTGTTGTTATTACGGATGTTGCCCTCGATCCGTACACGACCCATGGCCAGGACGGCATTATCGACGACAGTGGCTATGTGCTTAACGATGAGACGGTTCAGATGCTGGTCCGACAAGCCGTTGCGCATGCAGACGCGGGCGCCGACATCGTCGCGCCCTCAGACATGATGGATGGCCGCGTCGGCGCGATCCGTGCCGCGCTCGAATCGGCGGGACATCACAACACGATGATCCTCGCCTATGCCGCGAAGTATGCGTCCTGCTTTTACGGCCCGTTTCGCGATGCGGTCGGTTCCGCGAAGAGCCTGGCTGGCGGCGACAAATCAACCTATCAGATGGCGCCGTCCAACAGCGACGAGGCATTGCGCGAAGTCGGTCTCGACATTGCGGAGGGTGCGGATATCGTCATGGTCAAACCGGCCATGCCGTACCTCGATATCGTGCGCCGTGTCAGTGATACCTACCCGGTGCCGACATTCGCCTACCAGGTCAGTGGTGAGTACGCGATGATCAAGGCGGCAGCGGCAAACGGCTGGCTGAATGAGCGCAAATCGGTGCTTGAGTCGCTGTTGTGTATCAAGCGTGCCGGAGCGCGGGCAATCCTGACCTATTTCGCGGTGGACGCAGCTCGCTGGCTAGCCGAGTAGGTATACTGACGCCTTGGACGATAAGACCATCACGATAGATCGCTATGGTGTCATGGGTTACCCCGTATCACATAGTCGTTCGCCGGTTATTCATCGTCTGTTCGCCCTGCAAACCGGACACAGCATCCAATACGAATTACTCCAGGTCACTCCCGAAAAACTCGAAACGGCCGTGCGCCAGTTCCAACGCACAGGGGGCAAAGGCCTGAACGTTACCGTACCGCACAAGGCTGCCGTTGCCAAACTGGCTGACCAGGTTTCCGAGCGCGCGCGTACAGCGGGTGCGGTAAACACGCTGTCGTTCATCGAAGGTGAGATCCATGGCGACAATACCGACGGTATCGGTCTGCTGCGCGACCTCGTCGTCAATCTCGGCGTGAATCTCGAGGGCGCCAACATCCTTATCCTTGGTGCCGGTGGCGCGACAAGCGGCATCGTCGGTCCCCTGCTCGAAATGGAACCGGCGGCCCTGCGCATTGCGAATCGTACGCTGGACCGGGCGCATGACATCGTCAAACGCTTCAAACATCTGGGACCGGTCAGCGCCTGTCGCTTCAATGCAGTTCCGGTCACCGAGCCTTACGACCTGGTCATCAACGCGACCTCGGCGGGCGTCAAAGGTGAAACGCCGCCATACCCTACCGCTGCCATCAGTGAAAAGACGTTTTGTTATGACCTGTCCTACGGATTGACGCCGACACCTTTCAGCGTCTGGGGGCGTGAGCGTGGCGCTGCCAAATCCGTCATGGGCTGGGGCATGCTCGTCGAACAGGCGGCCGAATCGTTCCACATCTGGCGACACGTCATGCCCAACACGGCACCCGTCCTCAAGCAGATGTCGATCAGCGCATAGTCACAAGTTCTTCGGCACTGGTCGGATGGATCGCGACCGTATCATCAAAATCGGCCTTGGTCGCACCCATGCGAATCGCCACGGCGAAACCCTGCAACATTTCGTCCGCGCCGTCGCCGATGATGTGACAGCCTACGACGCGCTCGTCGTCGCCGGTCGTGATCAGCTTCATCGATGAGCGTTGTTTCAGCTTGCCCAGCGCGTAGTACATAGGCGTGAATGCCGACGTATATACCTTGACGGCATCGCCATGTTCAGCGCGCGCCTCGGCTTCGGTCAGGCCGACCGTCCCGATAGGTGGGTGGCTGAAGACCACACTTGGAATCAGCCGGTAGTCGAGATATCGCCCAGTCATGTCACCGAACAGGCGGTCGGCCAGTCGCCGGCCGGCCGCAATGGCGACCGGTGTGAGCGCGGCCCGCCCCGTGACATCACCCAGCGCGAAAATGTGTTCGACATTGGTTTGCTGGTAGTCGTCGACCGGGATCGTGCCCGACCTGCCGGTTTGTATGCCCGCATTCGCCAGCTCAAGCCCGGCTGTATTCGGATCACGGCCGATCGCCCAGAGTACGCAGTCCACCGGGCCGAAACTACGACCGAGTTCCGCATGCAGGACAATTCCGTCGTTCGTTTTCTCCAGCGACCTTGGGATGACCAGCGTTTCTACGGCAATGCCGTTGTCACGCATGGCCTTGATCAGTTCGCTCCCCAGCATGGCGTCAAAGTCGCGAATCACACCCTCTTTGCGAACGAGCACCTGGGTCGCGCTGCCGAGACCGTTGAATACCCCCGCCAGCTCAACAGCGATATAACCGCTGCCCACGACGAGCACCCGCGCCGGCCGCTCTTCAAGCTGGAAAAAGCCATCGGAGGTGATCCCGAGTTCGGCGCCCGGAATGTCCGGCATGCCCGGACGACCGCCGGTCGCGATAACGATGCGTTCAGCCTGGTATTCAGTGTCGCCTACCGCAACCGTATGCGCGTCAACAAAATGTGCGCTGCCGGCCAGGTAATCGACACCGCTATCGTCGAGCAACTTCTCGTAAATTCCATTGAGGCGATGCACGTAAGCGTCGCGTCGTTGCTTGAGCCGACTCCAGTCATGTTCGCGTACCTCGACGTCGAAACCATAGTCCGCAGCATGCGCGAAGTGGTGCGCATGACCCGCTGTGTACCACATGACTTTCTTGGGCACGCAACCAACATTGACGCAGGTGCCACCCAGCGGGCCGTGCTCTGCAACGGCGACTTTGGCGCCGTATTGGGCGGCCCTGCGCGAATGTGCGACGCCGCCGCTGCCGCCGCCAATAACGAACAGATCGTATTTCTTACTCAAAACTTACCCCTTTTCCCGCAAGGGCCAGACCAAGTCTGCCATGACCCCGACTATGCTAGAGTTGCCGCGATGACAAACCCTCTTCTGGATACCTCATCGCTACCGCGATTCACCGAAATTTCGCCTGAGCATGTCATGCCTGCGCTCAGCGAGCTTATCGCAGCGCATCGGCAAAAGCTCAGCGAGCTTCTGGCGACGACGCCGATGCCGGATTTCGATTCACTCGTCGCACCGCTCGAGGAAATGGACCATGAGCTGTCGCGAGTATGGTCCCCCGTAAGTCATTTGCAGGGTGTGCTGGGTTCCGGCGCGTGGCGCGACGCATACAACAATGCCCTGCCCCTGTTAACCGAACATGGCACCGAACTAGCGCAGAACGTGCCTTTGCAGCAGGCTTATGCGGCGGTTGGCAAAGCACTCGGCGGCTCCGCCGGCCCGGCGCAACGCAGCGTTGTCGATCAGGCATTACGCGACTTCCGGCTCGCCGGCGTTGATTTGCCGCAGGCCGAGAAAGCTCGCTTCAAGCAAATCATGCAGGAGCTTGCCGCCACGCAGGCCGCCTTCGAACACAATGTGCAGGACGCATCCGATGCCTGGAGTCTGCATATTGCGGACGAGAGCGAACTGGCGGGACTTGCCCCACCGATCATCGAGCGCGCCACCGCCGAGGCTCGCAAACGCGACCGCCAGGGTATGTTGCTGACGCTGGACTATCCAACCTATGACGCCATTATGCGGCAGGCTGACAAGCGCAAGTTGCGCGAGACGATGTATCGCGCCTGGGTTACTCGTGGCTCGGAGTTCGGCGAACAGGCAAAGTGGGACAACAGCTCACACATCGAGACCATCATGGCGTTGCGCCACGAAGCGGCACAACTGGTTGGCTTCAATAACTATGCCGACTACTCGTTGGCTACCAAGATGGCGGAGTCGACGGGTGATGTATTGGATTTTCTGCGTGAGCTGGCCACGCGCTCGCGCGCCGCAGCCGAGAAAGAGCTCGCCGAGCTCAGGGAGTTCGCGGGATCTGCGCTGGCGCCCTGGGATATCGCTTACTGGCTCGAGAAGTTCAAGCAAAGAAAGCACTCAATCTCGAACGAGGAATTGCGCCGCTACTTTCCGGCGCAAACAGCAGTCGGCGGTCTGTTCAAGCTCGCTGAGCGTCTCTACGGAGTTCGGCTGGAAGAACAGAGCAACGTTGCACGCTGGCACGACGACGTACGCTACTACGCAGTGCGGGACGAGACCGGTGTGTTGATCGGCGGATTTTATACCGACCTGCATGCGCGCACGGGCAAGCGCAACGGCGCGTGGGTCGACGAGTGCGTCAGTCGCAAGAACCTCAAGGGACTGGCGACGTTGCCGGTCGGCTATCTGGTTTGCAACTTTTCGCCATTCGACGATCAGGATCGGTCCCTGCTGACACACGATGACGTTGTAACACTGTTTCATGAATTTGGTCACATGCTGCATCACCTGCTGACACGTATTGATTACCCGAGCATATCGGGCATCAATGGTGTTCCCTGGGATGCGGTTGAATTGCCGAGCCAGTTCATGGAGAACTTCGCCTGGAGTTTCGAAGTACTCGAAATGTGCTCGGAGCATGTCGACAGTGACAAGCCACTTGAACGCGCGCTGTTCGACAAGCTCGAGAACAGTCGCAACGTCGGCGCCGGCCTCGCCATGTTGCGACAGCTCGAGTTCGCGCTGTTCGATTTTCGTCTGCACGCGGAATTCGATCCGGCAAAGAGCTCTCGGGTTCTGCAGATCATGGCCGAAGTGCGCGAAGAGATTTCACTGCTGGATCACCCCGATTACAACCGCATGTCGCATAGCTTCACGCATATTTTCGCAGGTGGCTACGCGGCCGGTTATTACAGTTACAAGTGGGCCGAAGTGCTCGCTGCCGACGCGTTCGGCGCCTTCGAGGAAGCCGGCATCTTCGATAAAGCCACTGCGCAGCGCTTTCGCAGCGAGATTCTCGAAATCGGTGGCAGCCGCGACATCATGCAGGCTTACATTGCGTTTCGCGGACGCAAACCGGAGATCGATGCCTTGCTTGCGCGCAGCGGCATGATGATCGCGTGAAAATTGCGACCTGGAACGTCAACTCCCTCAAGGTGCGTCTGCCGCATGTGCTCGAGTGGCTGGCCGCCAATCAACCGGACGTGCTGGTGTTACAGGAAATCAAGCAGGTCACCGAGGAGTTTCCAGTAGCGGATTTTTCTGCGGCCGGCTACCAATCGCTCGCCAATGGCCAGAAAACCTATAACGGCGTGGCCGTGATCAGTCGTAGCGAGATTTCAGCGCCCGTGTTCGAGTTTCCGAATTTTGCAGACCCGCAGCGACGCGTATTAGCCGCGACTATCGACGGTGCGCGCGTAGTCAATTTGTATATCCCGAACGGCGCTGAGGTCGGCTCGGAAAAGTATGCGTACAAACTGGGCTGGTTGAGCACCCTGCGCAATTTTCTCGCGGACGAATTGGCGCGCCACGAACGGCTCGTGGTGCTCGGTGACTTCAACATCGCGCCCGCCGACGAGGACGTGCACGACCCGGAGGGCTGGGGTGACGCGATACTTTGCAGTCCAGCGGAGCGGCAGGCGCTGCGGGACCTGCTCGCGCTCGGGCTGACCGATGTGTTTCGCAAGTTCAAACACCCGGAAAAAACTTTCAGCTGGTGGGATTATCGGGCCGCCGGATTTCGCCGCAACGCGGGGCTGAGAATTGACTTAATCCTGACCACCGACCCGATGACCAGCGCTTGCACTGCCTGTTACGTTGACAAGGAACCTCGTACCTGGGACCGGCCGTCAGACCACGCGCCGGTTGTTGCCGAGTTTGGTTTCTAGCCAACAGCGATATGACATATTGTCGAAAATCACGGCGTAGTGCGATTTGTGGCCCTGTATTATGCGTGGATGTGGCTAGGTGACCGATAAGAAAAGAATAATGTCACAGGATCGCCGTAACGATTACGACGTTACCAATTCCGTACAGGTGAGCAACCCGGGAGCAGTGCGCAATGCCGTTCGCGACTTGTTCAGCGAGGCTTTTCCGGGCGCCTCCTTCGACAAGCTATGGCTGGCGTTCTACGATTTCGAACGCCTGTTTGCAGGCCGCTTCCCGGGTTACCGCGGCTGCGACACCACCTACCACCACGTTCAGCACACACTCGACATGAGCCTGGCGCTCGCGCGCCTGATCGTCGGCTATGAGCGCAGTGTTGATCCCGGCGACCGGCTCGGCGCACAACGCGCGCAAATGGCTATCGTCACTTCACTGTTTCATGACTCGGGTTACATTCGTCACATTGAGCGCGACAAGGACTTCAGCAACGGTGCGCAGTTCACTTTGCAACATGTCTCGCGTAGCGCCGACTTCCTGCGCCGCTACTTGCCCGAGCTCGGCATGGCAAAAGACGTCGCAGTCAGCAGCATGATCGTGCACTTCACCGGCTATGAACTCGATCTCGACGAAATCGAACTCGACAACCCGCGCGACATTATTTGCGGGCACCTGCTCGGAACGGCCGACATGATGGCGCAGATGGCCGATCGCTGTTATCTCGAAAAGTGCCGCGACCGCCTGTACAAGGAGTTTGTCGTCGGTGGCATCGCCGTGGAAAATGCAGCGCCCGGTGAATACCAGGTGCGCTACAAGTCAGGCAATGATCTGTTGCGCAAGACGCCGGCCTTTTATCAGCAGGTCATGCGTGATCGCCTGCATCGCAAGTTCAATCGGGCTTATCGTTACATCGAAGTGTTGTACGACGGGCAGAATCCTTACATCGACGCCATTCGCAGCAACGTTTCGCACCTGGTGCGCGTGATCAAGGCTGGTGACTGGACATTGTTGCGCCGGGATCCGCCCTGCTTCCTCGGGCTTTCGACCGGCATCGCCGAGATCGATAATCTGGTGCGCCGACAGCTGGCCGCAATGTCGGGCATGAAGATCGAGTTCGAGCAGTCGATGCTCATGCCTGTCTGATCTGTGGGAGGCCGCCGTGCGGGCGACTCCACCAACGGCCGTACGATGATCTTCGCAGGAGTCGGCGCACGGGATGTTCTTCGACCGAAGTAAAGCGCAGCGAAGCGAGCCATGAGGGAGAGGAATATCCCGTGCGCCGACTCAATGTGGTGAGTCGCCCGCGTGGCGGCCTCCTACGAGTTATTTTAGGAGCGCCTTGATTTCCGGTGCGCAGAGTTTGGCGAACTCACGGTAGATGCGCGGTGTGCCACAGAGTACGTGCCCGCTGTGGAGGAAATTTTCGCTGCCGTCCAGGCCACTGACGATGCCGCCGGCCTCGCGCACGATCAGCGAACCAGCGGCCAGGTCCCAGGGTGCAAGCCCGGTCTCGAAGTAGGCGTCCAGCCGTCCCGCTGCAACGTAGCAGAGATCGAGGGCGGCAGAGCCGACCCGCCGGACACCCGAAGCATGGATGATCGCTTTCGACAGCATCGCCATATAAGGAGTGATATCGAGGCCGGCATCGCGGAACGGAAACCCGGTCCCCAGCAGTGCGCGCGGCATTTCCATCTGGCCACTGACACGCAGCTTGTGGCCATCGACCTCGGCACCAGTGCCACGTGACGCGGTAAATATCTCCTGGCGCAATGGGTCATAGACCACGGCATGTTCCATGCGGCCATTGATCTGCACGCCGATCGACACGGCAAAAACCGGGAAGCCGTGCAGATAGTTGGTCGTGCCATCCAGTGGGTCGATGATCCAGACTGTGTCGGAATCACCACTCGCGCCGCTTTCTTCGGCAAGTATGGCGTGGTCGGGATAATGTTTGTGGATGCAGTCGATGATCGCTTTTTCGGCGGCGCGGTCGGCATCGCTGACGAAATCGTTGTGCCCTTTCTGCTCAACCTTGAGCTTCTTCAGATTGACCATTTTCTTGATCAGCATGCTGCCTGCATGGCGCGCGGCCATCACGGCTACATTGAGTAGTGGGTGCATCGTACGATTCCGTCATTGTCAAAGAACTCGGCCCTGAGCCGACTGCGGCGCTAGAATAGCGGACTTTGGGTCACCTTTGCCAGCCATGTCGATGCGCATCGTTCTTGTCGGAACAACTCACCCGGGCAACATCGGGGCCGTGGCGCGTGCCATGAAAAACATGGGTTTGTCGGATCTCGCGCTGGTGCGGCCGAAGATCTTTCCGCATGCCAAGGCGACGGCGCGAGCGTCGGGCGCTATCGATGTACTGAAAAATGCGCGGGTCTTCGAGACCCTGCCAGAGGCGATCAAGGACTGCGTATTCGTGGCGGGAGCCAGTGCCCGCTCCCGCACACTGCGCTGGCCGACGTTGCCGCCACGTGAGTGCGCACAAAAATTCCATGCGCTTGGCCAGACCGGTGTTGTCGCAGCTGTGTTTGGACCGGAAAAGTCGGGTTTGTCCAATACGGACCTGGATCATTGCGATGCCTTGCTGACGATTCCGACCGATCCGGATTTCAGCTCGCTGAATCTCGCAATGTCGGTGCAGGTATTCGTGTACGAGCTGCTCATGGCCGGAACCGGGGCCATCATGGCCGAGCAGCAACCGGAAGCGCCGCTCGCGACCAGTGAGGAGCTGGAGCATTTTTACCAGCACCTCGAGCAGACCTTGCACGATCTCGAGTTTCTCGACCCGGAGAATCCTCGGCACCTGATGCGGCGACTCCGTCGCTTGTTCATACGCGCCAAGGTGGACAAGAACGAGGTCAACATACTGCGTGGCATTCTGTCGGCCGTCGACAAGCGCGGCCAGCAGAAATCGTGAACCCGTCGCAGGACATCATCTACCTTGACTATGCGGCGACCACACCGGTCGACCCGCAGGTGGTGCATACGATGCTGCAATTGCAGGGCGCGGCAGGCGATTTCGGCAATCCCTCGGCGATGCATAGCGCCGGCTGGCGCAGTCGTGCGCATGTGGATAACGCTGCGCAGCAATTGGCGGAATTGCTGGGCACCGACGCGGAGCGTCTGATCTGGACCTCCGGCGCAACGGAATCGAACAACCTCGCGATTATCGGCACGGCCCGGCACAGGCAACACCATGGCCGACACCTGATCACGATGCTGACCGAGCACAAGGCTGTCACCGATGTGTTTCGTGCACTGCAACAGCAGGGCTTTGAGGTGACCTGGTTGCGGCCCGAGCGGAATGGCGTGCTGGATATCGCCACGCTGGAAGCGGCGATTCGAGCCGATACCCAGCTGGTGTCGATCATGCACGTCAACAACGAAACCGGTGTCTGCCAGGATATTGCAGCGCTCGGTGCGTGCTGCCATGCACGCGGCGTGCGGCTGCATGTCGATGCGGCGCAGTCGGTCGGCAAGTTGCCGCTCAATCTGGCCGAGCTGCCGATCGATCTGATGTCGATGACGGCGCACAAGCTGTATGGCCCAAAAGGCATCGGCGCCCTGTATATCGCGAAGCGACCGGATCTGCATCTCGAACCGCTGCTGTTCGGTGGTGGCCAGCAGCAGCGGCTGCGCCCCGGTACTTTGCCGGTGCCGCTGATCGCCGGTTTCGGCCATGCAGCAGCGATCGCCGCGGCCAGGATGGCAGATGATCTGGCGCATCTGACTCGGCTGCGTGATCGGCTGTGGGCCGGGATCAGCGACCTGCCCGGCGTGCAGCTCAATAGTGATCCTGCGCTGAGTTATCCGGGGCTGCTCAACGCAAGCGTCGCGGACATCGAAGGCGAAAGCCTGCTGCTCGCCCTCGAGCCGCTCTGCGTCGCGACCGGTTCGGCCTGCAACGCGCAGAACCAGGAACCGTCCTACGTGCTGCGCGCACAGGGGCTTTCAGATGCCGCCGCACAGGGCGCCATTCGCTTCAGCCTGGGCCGGCCGACGACGACTGCCGAGGTCGACTGCGCCATCAATCTGTATCGGCAAGCCGTACGGACTCTGCGTGCGTTGGCACCGGACGGCGCAGCATGAACGCGAATCCCTACAGCGAGCGTGTCCGTGAACTGTTTGCCAGGCCGGCGCACGCCGGAGAAATGGCTACGCCACATCGTGCCTTTATCGCCGATCAGGGCATACGCATCGCTTTCTCAGCCACGCTGAGTGGTGCCGTGATCGAGCGTCTGCGGTTTCAGGCCTGGGGCTGCCCGCACGTGATTGCGGCGGCAGAATGGGTTTGCACGCAACTGGAGGGCAGGCCGGCCACCGACCTGCAAACCTTCGCGGTCGCTGACCTTATGCAAAGTCTCGCTGTACCCATGGAGAAGAGCGGACGTATACTGGTCATCGAGGACGCGGTGCGCGCGCTTGGGGCCGCCATCAGTAAAACCTTCACTAATACAGAGCAAGACTGAATCATGGCAATTTCATTGACCGAAGCTGCGGCCGTACGCGTGCAAAAGTATCTGCAATCGCAAGGCGCGTGTGTGGGCCTGCGTCTCGGTATCACCAAGACGGGCTGCTCGGGCTACTCCTATGTTGTCAATTATGCCGAACAGATCGGTCGGAATGATGTGGTCTTCGAGGACCGCGGCGTAAAGATCGTCGTTGACCCGGATGCGCTGAAGCTGATTGACGGTACCCAGGTGGATTTCGTCAAGAATGGCCTGAATGAGGCCTTCAGCTTCAGAAATCCCAACGTTACAGGCGAATGCGGCTGTGGCGAAAGCTTTAACGTCTGACGTAAAATCGTCCGTTTACGTAGTCAGGCCCGGGCACCGGGCTTTCTTCTATTATTAATCGAAAGGAATGAAACATGGCCGTTGAGCAGACGCTCTCAATCATCAAGCCCGATGGTGTGCAAAAAAACCTGATTGGCGAAATTTATAGTCGTTTTGAAAAGGCCGATTTGCAAATCGTCGCAGCGCGAATGCTGCATCTGAGCAGCAAGCAGGCCAAGGGTTTTTATGCGGTGCACAAGGACCGGCCGTTCTATGCGGACCTTGTTCGCTACATGATGTCGGGGCCGGTGATGGTGCAGGTGCTCGAAGGTGAAAACGCGGTCAACCAGAATCGAGACATCATGGGTGCGACCAATCCTGCAGCGGCAGCGCCAGGTACGATTCGTGCCGATTTTGCCGACAGCATCGAGGAGAACATCGTGCACGGCTCGGATGCGCCCGAAACGGCGGCGAACGAAATTGCATTCTTCTTCGGCGCGGACGGCGTTTGCCCCAGAACCCGATAGGTTGAGCATTGGCACCCACAGCTGACAAGAAGAACCTGTTCGGTTTGCCGCAAGGCGACCTTGAGGCGCATTTTGTCGCACAGGGGCAGAAACCGTTTCACGCGCGCCAGGTGATGCGTTGGATCTACCAGCGCGGCGTGGCGGAATTCGCGTCCATGACGGATCTGTCAAAAAGCCTGCGCGCAGCACTTGAAAGCGGTGCTGATGTGCAAAAACCGGAAGTCCTGTCGCGGCATGACTCGTCTGATGGCACGGTGAAGTGGTTGTTTTCGAGCGGCTCAGGTCAGGCGGTCGAGTCGGTGTTCATACCGGAACCGGCGCGCGGCACCTTGTGTATTTCGTCACAGGTTGGTTGTGCGCTGGATTGTTCGTTCTGTGCAACCGGTGCTCAGGGCTTCAATCGTAATTTGACGACGGCCGAAATTATCGGCCAGGTATGGCATGCCAATCAGATGCTGCCCCGACGCAGCAATGGTGAGTTTGCGGTTACCAACGTCGTGTTCATGGGAATGGGCGAGCCGCTGGCGAATTACAGAAATTTGCTGCCCGCGATCGAGTTGTTGCTATCGGATTTCGCGTTCGGCTTGTCGCGCCGCAGGGTTACGGTCAGCACCTCGGGTATCGTGCCGCATATCGAGCGCCTGGGTGATGAACGCAACGTTGCGCTCGCGGTGTCGTTACATGCCGCGAGCGATGCGCTGCGTGACACCCTGGTGCCGATCAACCGCATTCATCCGATTGCCGAATTGCTGGATGCCTGCTGGCGCTATGCGGCGAAACACGCGAATCGATTCATTACCTTCGAGTACGTCATGTTGCGCGACGTCAATGACTCGCTGCAGCAGGCCGATGAGCTGGCGCAGCTGCTGGCGAAGCGGCCGGCGAAGGTCAATCTGATTCCGTTCAACCCGTTTCCTGGCAATCTTTATAAACGGTCGTCGGCCGAGACGATCCGCCAATTCCAGGCGCGGCTCAGGCACCATGGGCTGGTGACGACCACCCGCAGGACGCGCGGCGACGATATCGATGCGGCCTGCGGGCAATTGGCTGGTAGAGTTAGCGACCGGGTACGGGTGCGCCTGAGCGAGAAGAACCTGAGGACGGCGACAGCATGAAAATGAGCGAAAAGGTCCTGATCGGACTAACGATTGCAGTGCTTGCGAGCGGTTGCGTGTCAACCACTTCGGGTCCGAAAAAGCCGACCGCCGACACCAGTGAAGCGGCGGAACTGAACTACCAGCTCGGCGCGCGCTACTATCGCAATGGCAACTTCGACCTCGCGCGTGACCGCCTGCTGTATTCCATCGAGCTTGACCCGAAAAATGCCGTTGCTCATTCCACTTTGGCACTGACCTACGAGCAGCTCGATAATATCCGCCTTGCCACCGCCTCCTATGAAGAGGCAATACGAGTTGCGCCGAACGACTATGGCGTTCTGAACACCTACGCGGTGTTCCTGTGCCGGCAGAAGTCCTACGACGAGGCAATGAAGAACTTCGATAAGACCGCGAAAATCCGCGACAATGACAGCGCGGAGATCACACTGACGAATGCCGGTGTTTGCATGACAAAAAAGCCGGATCTCGCCGCGGCTGAAGACAATTTCCGGGCTGCACTCGAGTTCAAATCCAACTATAGCGAAGCGCTGCTTCAATTGTGCCTTCTGAAAATGAGTCAGGAAGAATATCTGCCGCCCCGTGCTTTCCTGCAGCGTTTCTTAAATAGCAATCCGCCATCATCCGGCGTCCTCTACCTCGGCGTGCAGATTGAAGACAAGCTCGGCGACGAGCGCGCGCGCGGCGACTATGCGGATCGAATCCTGCGCGAATTTCCGCAGTCGGAAGAAGCTCGCAAGATTCTGGAATCAAGCGGGGCATGAACGACGAGCAGGACAATCCGATTGCCGATGAGCCACGCGAAACTGAGCCGCGCGGCGGCGAGCGCCTGGCCGAGGCCCGGCGTGCACGCCAGATCAGCGTGCTGGAGGTCGCTAAAGAATTGCACCTCGACGAACCCAAAGTGCGTGCGCTGGAGCGCAACGATTTTGATGTGCTCGGCGCACCGGTTTTTGCCAAGGGCCACCTGCGAAAATACGCGCGACTTGTCGGCGTGGACGAAACCGACATTTTCGCGGACTACTATGCGATGACCCGATCTTCGACTTTGCCACCGGTCGTGGTGGGGCGCCCCAGGATACAACAGGAGTTCTCGCCCGGCCCGTGGATAGCCGCATTGGCCGTCCTCGGCGTCGCAGCAGGTGCGTACTGGTGGTTTGTGGCGCGTGACGATGCTCCGGAAACTGAGCCGGCGCAGCCGGCACAAATTCGACCCGAGCAATTTCAGCCGGAAGAAACAGCACCGCTGGAGCCAGTTGCCGCGGGACCACAGATCAGCCTGTCGCTGGCGTTTTTGGGCGAATGCTGGACCGAAATTATTGATGCGGACGGGCGCAAGCTCTTCTTTGATATGGGAAATACCGGGCAGTCCGTCAGTGTCCGCGGCACGGCGCCGATCTCGGCCCTGTTCGGCAACGTCGCCAATGTCAGCGTCGAGGTCAATGGCGAGAACTACACATTGCCGGCAGCGCGAAATCCGAACGGAACCGTTCGCGTAACTATCGTCCAGCCCTGATCAATCCAGTGAAAGCACAAGCCATTCGCGGAATGAACGACATCCTGCCGGAGGCCTCTGGCACCTGGCGCTTTCTTGAGCAAAGCGTGCAGGACTTGGTGCAGTCCTACGGATACACCGAGATTCGATTGCCACTGCTCGAGTATACGGAGTTGTTCCGCCGCTCGATCGGTGAAGTAACCGATATTGTCGAAAAGGAGATGTACACGTTTCTGGACCGCAATGAAGAGAGCCTGACACTGCGCCCGGAGGCGACGGCAAGCGTGGTTCGTGCTGGCATCGAAAATGGCCTGTTACACAATCAGCGGCACAAATTGTGGACCGCCGGACCGATGTTTCGGTACGAAAAACCGCAGAAAGGCCGCTATCGGCAATTCCACCAGTTCGATGTGGAGGCGCTGGGCTACGAGGGTCCGGACGTGGATGCCGAGCTCATAATCATGAGTGCTCGCATGTGGAAACGGCTGGGAATCGACCGAATCCGGCTGGAAATCAACTCACTCGGTTCGCCGGATTCCCGCGTTGCCTACCGCAAAACCCTGGTTAACTACTTTTCGGGCGTGAAAAACCGGCTTGATGACGATAGTATTCGCCGCCTTGAGCAGAATCCGTTGCGCATCCTGGACAGTAAGAACCCGGATATGCAGGCCATTATCGCCGCGGCGCCGGTGATGCTGGACGATTTGGATGATGAGTCAGCCGGGCATTTTGCGGAACTCAGGGTGTTGCTGGACGAAGCGGGTGTGGCGTATACCGTCAACCTCAGGCTGGTACGCGGCCTGGATTATTACAATCGCACGGTATTTGAGTGGGTAACCGACGCGCTGGGCGCGCAGGGCGCGGTCTGTTCCGGAGGCCGATATGACGGCCTGGTGGAGAAGTTGGGCGGTCGCGCAACCCCGGCAGTGGGTTGGGCGATGGGCATGGAACGACTGGTGGCATTGTATGCAGCCTGTGGCGGGATCGTGCCGGAGCAGCATGCCGATGTGTACCTGGTGGCCGTTGGCGATGTCGCGCAACGGCGCGCGTTTTCGCTGGTCGAAGAATTGCGTAGCAGTATCGACGGCATCCGCATCGAGTTGAACCTCGGTGGCGGTAGTTTTAAGTCGCAGCTGAAGCGGGCGGATAAAAGCAACGCGACGTACGCGTTGATATTGGGCGAGCAGGAGCTCGCAGATGGCAACATTGGATTGAAACCATTGCGCAGCACTGAAGATCAGATCAGCGTCGCAATGAACGAGTTGGCCGGTATGCTGGCCGCTCGATTGGCTTAACCAACGAAAAGGCAGTCTTGTGGACGATCTGCAGTCAGAGAAAGAACAAATTGAGGAAATTCGTGCGTGGTGGTCGGAATACTACCTTGTGATTATTGCCGGTATCGCCGTGGCGGTCGGCGGCATGCTCGGATTCAACTATTACAAGGACGCAAAGCTCGCCGCGCAGGTCGCGGCGTCTGAGCTGTTCGAAACATTGGCCGAACATGTGGGCAACGGCGATCTGGATGCTGCCGAGGCGGTCGCAAGCGAACTCGTCACTGAGTTTCCGTCGACCCCGTATGCTGCGAACTCGCGGCTGGCCATGGCACGACTGTACATGGATCAAAACCGTGATCAGGACGCCGTGGACATGCTCGAGGAACTGCTCGGTATGAGCAGCGGCGAAGATCTGCAAGGTGTTGCTCGTCTGCGTCTTGCACGCGTGCTCCTGTATCAGGAGAAGGCGCAGGAAGTCGTGGACCTGCTGTCGACTGTGGATGAACCTGAATTTGCGGAACTGTACGACGAAGTGCTGGGCGACGCGCATGCAGCCCTTGGCGACTACGCTAGTGCGGCGGAGGCTTACGGACGGGCGATGGCTGACCCGGCGTCGAGCACGGTAATTGATCGCGCATTGATCCAGATGAAGTTGGTCGACCTGCCGGAAGTCGTTGCTACGGTTGCAGAGGATGCAGTGACAGAGGACGGAGTCACCGAGTGAATTGCAGGCTTCGCATCGCAGCACTGGCCGCCGTCACGCTGATTCTGTCGGCGTGCAGCTGGTTCGGTGGCAAGGATGACGACGAGAAGCTGCTCGAGCCGCTTGAACTGGTGGACATTCAGACGACGCTCGATGTTGCGAAGCTGTGGAGCGCCAGAGTTGGCGACGATGCCGAATTTCTGCGCGTTAATTTGCGGCCGGCCGGTGACGGCAACCGCATCTATGCGGCGAGCCGTGATGGCAATGTCATCGCGTTTGATCCGGCAAACGGCAAACAAATCTGGAAAGTTAAGCTGGAAACCAAGCTTTCGGCGGGCCCCGGTGTGGGCGACGGCATGCTGGCTGTGGGTTCGGCCGACGGCACTATAATTTTGCTCAATACCAGTGATGGTACTGAGCGCTGGCGAAGCAATCTTAGTGGCGAAACGCTGTCGGCGCCGCTGGTCAGTGGCGATACGGTGATTGTTGCAACCGTGGACAACCTGTTGCGTGCTCTGCGTGCAACGGACGGTAGCGAGCGCTGGATCATCGAGCAATCCACGCCGCTCCTCACCATGCGCGGATCGGCAACGCCGGCACTGGCCGGTCGAGCCGTCGTAGCAGGATTCGATAACGGTCGCCTGGCAGCGATCGATATCGACTCCGGCGACATTGTCTGGGACGTCGTACTGGCACCGCCCAGCGGCCGCTCGGACCTGGAACGCCTGTCTGATATTGACGGGCAGATCAGTGTGGTCGGTCAGGATATCTATGCCGGAAGCTACCAGGGTCGAATTGCATCCCTGGCTGTTGAATCCGGTCAGGTGTTGTGGGCACGTGAGATCTCGACTTACGTCGGCGTGGCAGCCGACTGGAACAGCGTCTATACAACCGACGCCGGCGGCGAAGTTGTCGCATTGTCGCGCCGCACCGGCCAGGAAACCTGGCGCCAGGCTTCACTCCTGCGCCGCGAACCGACAGTACCCGTCGCTTTCAACACCACCGTTGTGGTTGGCGATCTGGAGGGCTATCTGCACTTCTTCAGCGTCGCCGATGGCACGCCGGTCGCAAGATTGCGCCTCGGCAACCAAGCGATCTCAGCCGGCGTCGTCGTGGTGGCTGATCGGCTGTATGTACAGAACGATTCCGGTGACATCGCCGCCTACGCGGTACAACAGCCAAAGCGAAGTCGCAAAGCGCCCGATATCGCTGCTGACGACGGCGCCTGACCGCAAACACGGGCGTTAGTCCAATGCTTCCTGTTGTCGCTTTGATTGGCCGGCCGAATGTCGGCAAGTCCACTCTTTTCAATCGCCTCACGCGCACGCGTGATGCGCTGGTTGCCGACTTTCCGGGACTGACCCGCGACCGACAGTACGGTTTCGGTAAACTTGGACCGGTGCCTTACATCGTCATTGATACGGGCGGCGTAGCGGGCGGCGAAGTGGGCATCAGCGAACTGATGGTCGAGCAATCCATTCGTGCACTCGCTGAGGCCGACATAACATTGATCATGGTGGATGGTCGCAGTGGATTGACCGCTGCCGACGAATATGTTGCCGAACTCGCGCGCAAACATGCGAGGCGCACGTTTCTCGTCGTCAACAAATCGGAGGGACTCGATACCGCCATCGCGGGCGGTGAGTTTCATGGCCTGGGCATGGGGGAACCGCTGGCGGTTTCCGCCGCGCACGGCGATCGCGTCAGCGCACTGATGGATATCGTGCTCGAAGGATTCGTGCCGGACGATGACGAAGACGAGGCGAGCGAAGAAGAAGGCAGCGAGCTGCGCATCGCCGTAATCGGTAAACCGAACGTCGGCAAATCAACATTGATTAATCGCATGATCGGCGAAGATCGCCTGGTGGTTTTTGATCAGCCTGGTACCACGCGTGACAGCGTCTCGGTGCCATTTGAGCACAACGATCGCAAGTACGAGTTGATCGACACGGCCGGTATCCGGCGCCGCGGCAAGGTGCACGAAACGATTGAGAAATTCAGTGTCGTCAAGGCATTGCAGGCCATCGAACGGGCACAGGTGGTTATTGCCGTACTCGATGCGCACGATGGCGTTACAGAGCAGGACGTTAGCCTGTTGGGCTTGATACTCGAGCGTGGCAGGGCGCTCGTCGTTGTGACCAACAAATGGGACGGCATGACGGCGGTCGATCGCAAGCACGTGCGCGAAGAGCTTGAGCGGCGCCTGCCATTCCTGGATTTTGCGGAGCGCATAACGATTTCGGCATTGCATGGCACAGCGGTCGGCGATCTGCTGCCAGCCGTCGAACGCGCCTACAGTGCGGCAACCCGCGATATGTCGACGCCCGCACTGACGCACGAGCTGGAAAGTGCCATCACGGCACATCCGACGCCCATGGTTCGCGGTCGCAGAATTCGCCTGCGCTATGCGCATCAGGGCGGCCGAAATCCGCCGGTTATCGTCATTCACGGCAATCAGACCGAGCACGTACCGGACGACTATCGCCGTTACCTGATCAATCGATTCCGCAAAGCATTTAAACTCAAGGGCACGCCGGTTCGGCTGGTGTTCAAGACCGGTGACAATCCGTTCAAAGGCAGGCGCAACCAGCTGACGGAGCGCCAGCAGACGAAACGCAAGCGCCTGATGAAGCACGTCAAACGCTAGGAGGGTAGTGCATGTCGATCAAGTCGAAGACGGTTACTTTCCCGGGCCGTTTCGCGATGCATCGGGGCGGCCATCTCACGTCACCAACGCTGGCGTATGAGACCTGGGGAACGCTGAGCGCGGCACGCGACAACGCGATCCTGATCTTCAGCGGCCTGTCGCCGTCGGCACACGCGGCATCATCGGTGCCCGACCCATCCGCAGGCTGGTGGGAAGACATGATTGGCGCCGGCCTGCCAATTGATACCGAGCGCTTTTTCGTTATCGCGGTGAATTCGCTCGGCAGCTGTTTTGGTTCGACCGGGCCGGCTTCCGTCAATCCCGACACGGACGAGATTTACCGCCTGAGTTTTCCGCTGCTGACGATGGAAGACATCGCTTCATCGGCGCATCGGGTTGTCGGCCACCTGGGCATCGAACGATTGCATGCGGTGATCGGCTGCTCGATGGGCGGTATGAGCGGACTGGCTTATTGCGTCATGTACCCTGGTGCAATGAGCGCCTTCGTCTCGATTTCCTCCTGCACGCGTTCGCTGCCGTTTGCGATCGCCGTGCGTTCATTGCAGCGCGAACTGATTCGGCGTGATCCGAAATGGATGCAGGGCAATTACGATCGTTCGGATCCACCACTCGAAGGCCAGCGCCTGGCGCGCAAACTCGGGATGATGACCTACCGTTCGGCGGAGGAGTGGGAGCAACGCTTTGGTCGCGAGCGCGTGACCGACATTCAGAACCCGGGCGAGCAGTTCAAAATCGATTTCGCGGTCGAGGCCTACTTGCAAACCCGTGCCGAACATTTCAGTGGCGGATTCGACGCGAATTGCTACCTGTACCTGTCGCGCGCGTCCGACCTGTTCGATTTCTCGGAGCACGGCGGCTCCCTGCAAGCGGCGTTCAAAAGACTGAAGCTGGATCGTACGCTGGTGGTTGGAGTAAGAACCGACATCCTGTTTCCGCCACGCCAGCAACGCGAGCTTGCGGCCGGCTTCGAAAAGGTCTGCAAGGATTCAACGCTGACCGAACTCGATTGCCTGCGCGGGCACGATTCCTTCCTCGTCGAGATGGACGCTTTTCGACCTGTGATCTGCGACTTCCTCGAAGGCGACTGCCGGTAAACAGGATTTAGTTGGATGCTGCGTCGAGCAGCAGGGCCGGATCCACGGCGTTGCCGTTGAGGTAAGTGCCGAAATGCAGGTGGGCGCCAGTAACGCGCCCGGTCGCACCGACGGCGCCCAGTTGCTCGCCCAATGCCAGTGGTTGATCTTCGGCGACGCTGATCTCGCTCAGGTGGCAATACATTGTTATAAATCCCTGGCCGTGATCAACGATCACGGTATTGCCGTTGAAGTAAAAATCGCCAACGGTCGTGACGATGCCGGCACGCGGTGTCATGACCGGTGTACCGGACTTGGCCGCGATATCCATCCCCGAATGCGGCGAGCGCGGTTCCTTGTTGAAGAATCGCCGCGAGCCAAAGCTGGAGTCGCGCGGACCGTCGACCGGCATGCGCAAATTGACCCCGTCGAGGGACGCGTCGCGCCAGTTGTTCAAAGCGGCGTCGATGATTTCGCGCTCGCGGCCTACACGCGCAAGGTTTTCTTCACTGAGTGCGACAAATCCCGGCGCGACGGTCAGGTGCTGCTCGCGATAGGCGTGCGGAGCAATGCTGAAGGATCGCTCGGTGCCGTCTGCCAGGGTGATGCTGGCTACACCGGGCGCCGCATCGAGCGGGATACCCACCACGGCTTGCCAGCGTCCCGCATTGTTACTGACGAGAACACGCTGTCCCTGGTACTCGACCACGGGCGTCGCGTCGCCGGAACTACCGAGATCGAGCGTGGCGACGCCACCCGGCCAGCTGACGCTCTCGGCGCCGGCCGTGCCGCAGACGAGCATCAACAGCAGCAGGCTACGGCGCATTTTTCTTTACCGTCGCAATGAGTTCGCCGTCGGCAAGCCGTGCCCGGATGTCATTGCCAACGGCCGCATCGGCGGCGCGCAGCAGGACTTTGCCGGTAGCCGCGTCCGCGACAATGGCGTAACCGCGATCGAGTGTTGCCAGCGGTGAAACGGAGTGCAGTCCGCGCATGGCCAGTGCCAGGCGGTGATTGATGTTGGCCAGCGACTGCCGCGCGGCGCTATTGAGTCGTTGTTGTAGGCCGGTCAGGCGCATCCGGGATCGTTGCAGCGTGGCCGACGGGCTGGTTTGCAGTAGCCGCCGGCTGAGCCAGTCGAGTGTCTGCCCAAGCTCTTCGAGCGTCCGGCGCCCGTGTCTCGCGATGCGCGTCGCCAGCGAATCCAGCGTACGCAACCAGTCCTGTTGATCCGGCACCGCGATCTCGGCCGCGCCCGAGGGTGTCGGTGCACGCCGGTCGGCGACGAAATCGGCAATCGTGAAATCGATTTCATGGCCAACCGCGCTGATCACCGGCAGAGCCGACGCGGCAATTGCACGCGCCAGTGGTTCGTCGTTGAATGCCGCGAGATCCTCGAGCGAGCCGCCGCCGCGGCCGATGATCAGGACATCGACTTCAGCGCGACGATTCGCCGCCGCCAGAGCCCGTATCAATTCTGCGGGCGCGGCATCGCCCTGCACCGGGGCGGGGTAGATGATGACCGGAATCAACGGGAATCGGCGGCGCAGCACACTGATAATGTCGCGAATGGCCGCGCCGCTGGGCGATGTGATGACGCCGATTGACCGCGGCAAGGCCGGCAACGGTTTCTTGCGGGCCTCATCAAACAGGCCTTCGGCGGCGAGCTTTTTCTTCAGCACTTCGAACTGCCGCCTGAGTGCGCCTTCACCGACCGGTTCCATTTGCTCGACGATCAGCTGATAGTCGCCACGCGGCTCGTACAGGCTGACGCGCCCGCCAACCAGCACCTGGTCGCCGTCCTTGAAGCTGATCGTCGGTCCGCGCTGGCGTTGCCGGAAGAAAGCCGCCTTTACCTGCGCCGTATTGTCTTTCAGCGTGAAATAGATATGCCCGGAGGCCGGCCGCGCGATATTCGAAAGCTCGCCCTCAACCCAGATTCTGCCGAGACCCTGCTCGAGTAACGTCTTGGCCTGGCGGTTGAGTTGGCTGACGGTTATTGCGGACATGCCGGCCGCGAAGGGATTCGCTTGGCCCGAATTTTCCATGCTCGCGAGTATATCGGAGGCTGCCTAGCTTTTGCCGAAAAATTCATCGGCGTACAATGGCCCGTTTTACGCCACTCAGGACCCGGATAGCCCTATGCGAATCGACAAAGAAGCCCTGACTTTCGATGACGTCTTGCTGCAGCCGGGCTATTCCGATGTGCTGCCGCGAGAAGTAGACCTTAGCACGCAGTTGACGCGCGAGATCCGGCTCAATATCCCTCTCGTGTCCTCCGCCATGGATACGGTGACCGAAGCGCGACTCGCCATTGCGCTGGCGCAGGAAGGTGGCATCGGCATCATTCATAAGAGCATGCCGATCGTTCTTCAGGCGCGCGAAGTGCTGGCCGTGAAGAAATTCGAAAGTGGCATCGTGCGCAAGCCCATCACGGTGTCGCCGGACATGACCATCCGCGAAGTCATAGAGTTAACACGCGCCATGGGTATCTCCGGCGTGCCGGTCGTCAACGGTGAGGAAACGGTGGGTATCGTGACCGGCCGTGACCTGCGTTTCGAAACACGCATGGATGCACCGGTGTCGCAGGTGATGACGCCGCAGGATCGCCTGGTAACAGTGCGTGAAAACGCGAGCAATGAGGAAGTCGTTTCCTTGTTGCACCAGCACCGCATCGAAAAAGTATTGATCGTCGGCGACAATTTCAAATTGCGCGGCATGATCACGGCGAAAGACTTTCAGAAAGCCAAGGACTATCCGCAATCGTGTAAGGATGGTCGCGGCGCGCTGCGGGTCGGCGCTGCGGTTGGCACCGGTTTCGATACGGATGATCGGGTCGCCGCACTGGTCGAGGCGGGTGTTGATGTGATTGTGGTCGATACCTCGCACGGACATTCGAAAGGCGTGATCGACCGTGTGCGTCGTATCAAGAAGGAATATCCGAACCTGCAGGTGATCGGTGGCAACATCGTGACCGCGGACGCCGCCGACGCGCTGGTCCAGGCTGGCGCCGATGGCATCAAGGTCGGTATCGGGCCCGGCTCGATCTGCACAACGCGCATCATTGCGGGTGTCGGCGTACCGCAGATATCCGCCGTTGCCGAAGTAGCGGCGGCATTGCAGAAACGGGGTGTACCGCTGATTGCCGATGGCGGCATTCGTTACTCCGGTGATATCGCCAAGGCGCTCGTTGCCGGTGCGTACTCGGTCATGATCGGCGGCCTGTTTGCCGGCACCGAGGAATCGCCGGGCGAGGTTGAGCTCTACCAGGGGCGTTCTTACAAGTCTTATCGCGGCATGGGCTCGCTCGGTGCGATGGGCAAGTCGCATGGCTCGTCCGATCGCTACTTCCAGGATGCGACCGAGGAACTCGAAAAGCTCGTCCCCGAGGGCGTCGAGGGCCGCGTGGCCTACAAGGGCAGCCTGGCGGCGATCGTTCACCAGCTGATCGGTGGCGTGCGCGCCGCAATGGGCTACACGGGCAGCAGCAACATCGAGGAGATGCGCACCAGGCCGAAGTTCGTGAAGATCACCGCTGCCGGCATGGGAGAAAGCCATGTGCATGACGTGACGGTTACCAAAGAACCACCGAACTATCGCAAGAACTGACGCATGAGCCGAAACATCCATGCCGATCGGCTGCTGATTCTTGATTTCGGCAGCCAGTACACCCAACTTATCGCCCGGCGCGTACGCGAGTGCGGCGTCTACTCCGAAATATTCCCCTGGGACGTTGCCGATACCGCTATTCGCGATTTCAGACCGTCGGGTGTCATTCTGTCGGGTAGTCCGGAGTCCGTAAATTTCGCGTCGCCGCCCAGGGTTTCAGCCGCGGTATTCGAGCTCGGGGTGCCCGTACTTGGTATTTGCTACGGCATGCAGTCCATGGCTGCCGAACTCGGTGGCAGGGTTGCGTCGTCGTCGCACCGCGAGTTCGGTTACGCTGAAGTCACTGCAAAAAATTCGACACTGCTGGCCGGGCTCAGCGACTTTGCGGGCGACGAATCGAAACTTAAAGTCTGGATGAGTCATGGCGACCGCGTCGAGGCAATCCCGCCCGGCTTCGTGATCACGGCGACCAGCCCGAACTCGCCCATGGCGGCGATGGAAGACACGAGCCGACATTACTATGGCGTGCAGTTTCACCCGGAGGTGACGCACACGCTGCAGGGGCAGGCCATACTCAATCGCTTCGTGCATGAGATCTGCGGCTGTGCAGGCGACTGGACGCCCGGCAACATTGTCTCCGACGCAATCGCCAACGTGCGTGCGAAGGTCGGTGACGACAAGGTGCTGCTCGGCCTCTCCGGCGGCGTTGATTCATCGGTGGTCGCGGCGTTGTTGCACGAGGCGATCGGTGACCAACTTACCTGCGTCTTTGTCGATCACGGATTGCTGCGCCACCACGAAGGCGACCAGGTCATGCAAACTTTTGCGGATCACCTTGGCGTCAACGTCATTCGCGTCAATGCGGCGGATCGATTTTTTGCCGCACTGGCCGGCGAGTCGGACCCGGAAAAGAAACGCAAGATCATCGGCGGCATGTTCATCGAAGTGTTTGACGAGGAGTCGCACAAGCTGGCGGGCGTGAAGTGGCTGGTGCAGGGTACGATTTATCCCGATGTCATCGAGTCGGCAGGCGCCTCTACCGGCAAGGCGCACGTAATCAAGTCGCATCACAATGTTGGCGGTCTGCCCGACGACATGAAGATGTCACTGGTCGAGCCTTTGCGCGAACTGTTCAAGGATGAAGTTCGCAAGATCGGCCTCGAACTGGGATTGCCGCGTTCGATGGTCTATCGACATCCGTTTCCAGGCCCGGGCCTTGGCGTGCGGGTACTGGGTGAGGTCAGGCGCGATTTTGTCGAGACGCTGCAGTTGGCCGACACCATTTTCATTGAGGAACTGTTGCGCCACGACCTCTACGACAAAGTCAGCCAGGCGTTCGCCGTGTTCCTGCCGGTGAAGTCGGTTGGCGTCATGGGCGATGGGCGACGCTACGACTATGTGATCGCGTTACGCGCCGTCGAAACCATCGATTTCATGACCGCGCGCTGGGCGCGACTGCCCTATGAATTCCTTGAGCACGTGTCGTTGCGCATCATCAACGAAGTCGACGGCATCTCGCGGGTTACCTACGATATTTCCGGCAAACCGCCGGCGACGATCGAGTGGGAATAGGTGCCGGGTAGCGATGCCATTTTCATGCAGGCAGCGCTGGTGCACGCGCGCCAGGCAGCGCTGGAGGGCGAGGCACCGGTCGGTGCCGTCGTTTGCATCGGCAACGAGATCGTCGCGGCGGGCCACAATCGGACGGTCGCCGACCACGACCCCAGCGGCCATGCCGAGATCGTCGTGCTCCGCGATGCAGGTCGGACGGTTGATAATCATCGCTTAGTCAATGCAACGCTCTACGTTACGCTCGAGCCCTGCGCGATGTGCGTCGGAGCGATCGTACAGGCGCGCCTCGCGCGCGTCGTCTTCGGCGCCTACGATCCGAAAGCGGGCGCCTTGGGCAGTGCGATCGACCTGAGCGACAGCCCGGCCTTCAACCATCGCTTCGAGATTCAGGGTGGCGTCCTGGCTGCCGACTGCGCCGCCGTGCTGCAGGAGTTTTTCGCCGCCCGCCGCTGATCTTGTGGGAGGCGGCCTTGGGAGGCGGCCATGCCGGCGAGAACTAGGTCGAGGTCAGCTCCGTCTGCTCCTCAATCTCCTCCGGAATCGGCTTGCCCTCATTCGCCGTCAGCCATTTCAAAACATTGTAGTAGCTGCGTATGTTGTTGACGTACAGCACCGGCTCCCAGCCGCGCGCATAGCCAAATGGTACACGTGTGTACCACTTGCGTTGTGCGAGCAGCGGCAGGGCAGCACTGACATCAACCCAGGCATCGGGATTGCCGCCCTGCCACACGACAATCTGGCGCGCGTCCTTGAGGTGATTGAAACCGACGTTGTAGGCGGCGAGTGCCATCCATCGCCGGTCCGGGTCATCCACCGTGTCCGCAACGCGCTCGGTTTGTCGTGCGTAATACTCCGCGCCGCCAAATATGCTGTTGGTCGGGTTAACGCGATCGGCGATGCCGAGGTAGCTGGCCGTATCTTCAGTCAGCATCATGATGCCGCGCACGCCGGTTGGTGACACAGCCTGCGAACGCCAGTGCGATTCCTGGTAACCGATGGCGGCCAGCAGACGCCAGTCGACGCCAAACTTTTTGCCGGCCTCCTCGAACGTTTCGCGATAGCGTGGCAATCGGCTTTCGTAATGTCGGATAAAGTTGCGTGTGCCGACGTAGTCGAATTCGTCAGTGTGGCCGTAGTAGCGGTCTTTGACCCGCGCGAGCGTGCCGTCGCGTTCGGCGTCGATCAGGAACTCGTCGGCACGAGCCAGCAACGAGTCGCCGTCGCCGCGCGGGAATGCCCAGGCGAGTGGATCCCCAACTTCGAGGTCCAGTGCGACGCGCAAGTCAGGATAGAAATGGCGTTGAATGCTGTACTCGGTGCTATCGGCGATCGTGAATTCGACCTCGCCGGTCGCGACTTTCTCGAGCACGTCGGCAACTTCGACGTCGGCATTCTCGACCCAGGTGAGATCGGGGTAGATCTCACGCAGGGAGGCAAGCATGTCGACGTGACTGGTGCCGGCAACGACCTCAATGGATCGGCCGACGATATCAGCGATCGACTGTGGTTTGACCGCGCCAAGCTTGTAAATTAGATGCATGTCGACCATTTGGTACGGGTGGCCGAAATTCAGAAACTCGCGCCGCGACGGGGTGATAGAGAGGCCCGCTGCCGCAAGATGTGCCTTGCCGGTCAGCATGTATGGCAACACCTCGGAGACGCTTTGCAAAGGTTCGATCACCAGCTCGACGCCGAGCTCGTCGGCGAAGGCGCGCGTCAAATCAAACTCGGGGCCCGTCGGCCGGCCATCCGGCCCGAGTACGTAGGTGGTGGGGCTAAGGCGGGTAACGACCCGCAGCTCGCCGGTTTCGAGAACCTGGTCGAGCAACGGTGGCGGGTTGGAGCAAGTGCCGACAAGCCCGGCCAACGTAATGATGAGCAAAAGCCGCAAAGCCGATCTCCGTGCTCTGTGCGTGGTGGCATTTTGCCACAAACCGGGCGCCGACTGGCTATTGACAAGCGGATTTGCGTACAATTCCCGCCCCGCGGAGAGGTGGCAGAGTGGTCGAATGTACCTGACTCGAAATCAGGCGTACGGTTTCCGTACCGTGGGTTCGAATCCCACCCTCTCCGCCACTTGTTACTTTAACTTATTGTTTTATATCAATATATTATTTATTGTCCGTCT
>JAQCGO010000064.1 GCA_027618995.1 Pseudomonadota bacterium
TCTTTTCTCTCTTGGCTAATATTGACTGCCCGCGTCCGAAGTAGACATCCGCCGGCGTGGTGGGGAGCGGTCGCCTCGATACTCGATCCGTCGGACGATTCGCTGGCCATGTTGCAGCACTCGCTGGCCTGCGACCTGCTGAATTTCTATAACTGGACGGGCGTGGCCAGAACTCTGACGTCTCGCGGCGAATTTGCGGCTGCCATGGACACGGCCTCACGGGGCCTCGATGTATTGCCGCATCGTCAGATTGCCGATGAGTTGTTTGCCGCCTACGTCGCGACAGGGCAATTCGATGCGGCGCTGGCCACGAGCCAACGCTTCATCGACGCCGAACCTGCGCGGGATGTCGATCGTTTGGGTCTGGCCGCGGCGCAGGGCGACGCGGTGGCCGCACTGGCGATAAGAAATAAAATAGACGCAGATCCCGCCGCAGAACCGTTATCGCTGGCCGTGGCTGCGGTCATGGGTGACCGCGCGGAAGCCAACCGGCTTGCGGCGCTGGCCGACGCGCAGCCACTGGGATTTCTGAAGCTGCTTGACCATATAGGTCAGTGTTACTGTGGCGCGCCGTTCGACCTCGAGGTCACGCCAAATTTTGCGCGCCTGGTCGGCGAGGCCAACTTGCCGTGGCCGCCGTCGTCACCGATCAAGTGGCCATTAAAGGACTGGTAGAAAAATCCCGGAAGTGCCGTTTGCCGGCGAGCGCCTTCTCATACTCGTCTTTGGAGAGAATATTCTCCTCAAGCTGCATGTCTGTCTTGCATAACGCGTTGATAAATGCCGCAACATTCTCCGGTGTCCGGCGCACCTCTTCCTGCAGGTAGTTTGCGTCCACGTTGATGCAGATGGCGCCGACAAGGCCGCAATTTTCGCGGTAGATCGGAATCGTCGTGCACTTGAATTTCCGGGCGCCGATATTCAGCTCGTAGTTGAGCTTGTCCTGGTTGCGCAGCCGGCGGGGCACGCAAGCAGGCTGGAGACGTTGCGAGGGCGCCACAAACCGCGGACAAAGGCGGGCAGACCTGGCGGAGCTGAATGTTGCTTTGGAGGCGGAGGTTGGCGCTTTGGACAGGGGTTTCAGTGCACAGGGTGAGCCCTGGTCGAGATTCAGATTCGGCCCTAGGCCACTGACATTCACGTATCCCTTTTGGCCCTTGTATGGTTACCCTACAGGGGGGATGATAGGGAGAAGCTACAATCAAGATTACAACCATCATGGAAAGGGGATAAGAATGAACGACCGTATGAAACTTCTGGCAGTGGTATTGAGTGCGCTGCTTGCAACAGCGTGCAGCAAAGAAGAGGCATCGTCGAATGCCGACGCTGCAATGGACCAGGCCAGTGAAGTAGTTGAAGAAGCAGCAGAAGCAGCTGGTGATGCGCTCGATGCTGCCGGGGCGGCGGCGGGAGAAGCGATAGACGGTGCTGCTGAGATGGCGGACGATGCGATGGACGGTGCTGCTGAGATGGCCGACAATGCGATGGACCATGCGTCCGACGCGGTGGATGAGGCGGCTGAAGAAGTGACCGGAGATCAGTAACCGAACCTGATTCACAAAACGTTGACAAATCAGAAAGCCGTCCGCGAGGATGGCTTTCTTTATTTGCACAATCTGAAAACCATGATGACTGGCCGTTTATTCTGTGCTCGCGTACTGACGACGTGGCTCTGTTGTTTATCGACAGCCGTGGCCGCCGTGAATACTGCGAAATTGCCGCGGACCAGCGACAGCATCACGATTGACGGCGTCCTCGATGAGATTGCGTGGCAGCAGGCGACCAGAATCGATCTCGATTTCGAAATCGAACCCGGCGAGAATATTCCGGCTCGGGTCAAAACGATCGCCTATGTCGTTGAAGACGGTACGAACCTGTATATCGCATTCGATTCGCGGGATCCGCAGCCCGATCAAATTCGTGCCTATTTGCGAGATCGCGACTCCGCATGGAATGATGATTACGTTGGTATCGGTCTGGATACGTACAACGACGAGCTGCGCGCATTCGAGTTCTATGCGAATCCGCTGGGCGTGCAAATGGACGCAACCTACGATGATGTCAATAGTCGTTACGATGATTCCTGGGACGCTATCTGGGATGCAGCAGGGGCCATTAGCGAACACGGCTATATCGTGGAAATAGAAATTCCGCTCAACCAGCTCCGGTTTCCTCAGACCGACGGCATGCAAACCTGGGGCATCAGCCTGTCCCGGTATTACCCGCGCGACCGCTCTTACCGTTTTGGCTACACCATCGATGACCGGTCACGTAACTGCTATTTGTGTGACTTTGGCAAAATCTCCGGCCTGGAAGATGCCGATCCTGGCCGCAATCTGGAGATAGTGCCTACACTGACCAGTACCCAAACCGATTCGACCGACGATCCGGGCGTGACGCCGTTGCAGAGCGGCGATACTGATACCGAGGCGGGAGTCAGTATTCGCTGGGGAATTACCCAGGACATGACGGTCAATCTTGCACTCAACCCGGACTTTTCGCAGGTCGAAGCGGATGTGGCTCAGCTCGATGTCAATAATCAATTCGCGCTGTTCTATCCGGAAAAGCGACCCTTTTTTCTGGAAGGTGCGGATTATTTCAGCACGCCGATTGAAGCGGTGTTTACTCGTACCGTGGCGGATCCGGATGCGGGCGTAAAACTGACAGGCAAACGCGGTAATCACACTTACGGTGTATTCGCCGCACAGGATGCGATCACGAACCTGGTTTTCCCGGGGGCCTTCGGTTCCGATGCGACCTCGCTCGAGGAGAGTAACGATGCATTTGTTGGTCGTTACAACTGGGGCTTTAGCGATGCGTCAACGGTTGGCGCCTTGTTGACCAGTCGTTCGGGCGAAGATTATAAGAATACGGTCGGCGGCTTCGACCTGCGCTGGAAAATGAATGACCAGAATAATTTTCGTGCGCAGTATTTGAAGAGCGATACGGAATACCCGGAACAGCTGGCGATCGACTTTGGCCAGCCGCTCGGGAGCTTCTCGGGCGAAGGCGTGTATGCAGGCTATGAGTACGAATCGCGTAACTGGTTTGCAGCCATGGAGCACCTGCACCTGGATGCCGGATTCCGCGCCGATGCGGGTTTCGCACCTCAGGTCGATATCGAAGTACAGAAAGCAAGCGGTGGCTACAAATGGCACGGAACGCCAGACGACTGGTGGTCCAGTATGCAAGTACGGACGGGCTGGGAAATGGCACATGACGACAGCGGACAAGTGATCGATCGTAAGCTTGAGGCCGGCTTCGCGATTACCGGTCCGCTGCAATCCGTGTTCGAAGTTGTCGTCGATACTGGCGCTGTGCTTTGGGACGACGTTCTCTACGATCAAGAGAAAATGCGCGTCTTTGCCGCGTTTCAGCCGAGGAGCGGTTTGGCTTTGCGTATTTTCATGCGCTATGGCGATCAGGTCGATTTCGCGAACTCACGCCCGGGTAAAGAATTGCGCCTGAGGCAATCGTTCGAATGGAACATGAATCAACATCTGCTGCTCAGGTTACAGACGACGTTGGCCAGTCTCGACACGGAACAGGGTGAGCAGATCTTCAATGCCGCCGTCTACGATTTGCGTCTGACCTGGCAATTCAACCGACGCAGTTTCCTGCGCCTGACGACGCAGTATCAGGACATTGATCGCAATGTCTCCTTGTACATCGACGAAGTGGATGCGAAGACGCGTAATTTCGGCCAGGAGTTATTGTTTTCCTACAAGATCAATCCGCAAACCGTGTTCTTTCTCGGCTATTCGAACCAGCAATTTGAGGACGACGAACTCAACTCACTGGAAGAGACTGATCGCACGCTGTTCATGAAGGTCGGCTATGCGTGGACGCCCTAAAGCGCGCTGATCGCGACCGTGGCGGTCGCTACGTGCGCGCCGTCCTGCTGCGACTCCGTCCAGGCAAATACCAGCTGCGCGCCGATGCGCCGCATTTGCGGTACGGAAAGTCCGCTGGCCTGGCCAATGAGTCGTATCGGTCCCAGAGAGCCATCGTGCGATATGCGTCGCGCCCTGACCTCGGAAAATCCGGGGTCCGCCGATGCCAGCCAGCTGATCACGACGTCGCCATCATCCAGCATTGCCACAGCGACTCGACCGAGGGTGGCGCCGCGCACCACCTCGATGGGTGTCGCGAAGCTCGCACCACTGTCCGTGGAAACGGCGACCTGCACGAGTGGTTCTGCAGCAGCGGTAAACCAGGCGACGGCGACACGCTCGCCGTTGGCCGTTATCGATGGTCCGTTGACCGGGCAACCGTCTATTTGCCAGTTGTCGATCGCGACCGGCACGCCCGCCTGCCAGTGGCCATCAATCTGACGCGTGACATAAATATCGCGGATTTCGTCGGAGCTACGATCGCGATACACGGCGATCGGGCCTGATGCAGCCACCGCCACATCGGTCTGGCAACAGTCACATACGAGTTCGTCAACGACCCCCTCATTGCTGCGCAATGTCATACCGCTGGCCACCGGGTCATCCGTTACCTCATTGACCATCTTGCGGCCGTCAAGCCACAAGAGACCTGCGGTACCCGCTGCAGGGTAAATGGACACGAAGCCGTGCTCGGTGTCGGTGCCGTCAGTGTGTGGCGTGGTCGCGGGTGACCAGGTCGCGCCAGCGTCGCGCGATTCAGCGACAGCAATGTCGTAGGCGTGGGAATAGGTGCCGGACATGACCAGCCATTGTGCCGCAAGATGTCCGTCGCCCAGCGGCACGACCGAAGGCAAGTCGGCCCAGTTGATGACGATGTCACTTGACTCGGTTACCGTCGCAGCCTCCGCCCAGGCGCCGTCGACGAAACGGGCATAGCGCAGTGCCGCAGAGTCGCCATCAGTTTGCAGCCAGCTGAGAATCAGCTGATCGTCGGAGCCTGTGGCTAACCGCGGGCTCGTCGCCGGATGCGGCGTCGGCATGGTCAGCAGGGCGACCGAAAAATCCGCCGGAGGCTCGTCTGTTGAACAGCCCGCAACGGCGATGAGCAGGGCGCAGGCGGTCATGCGATTAATTGTTTTCACGGCTGCATTATGCAGATTTCGACGCTATACTTCGACGCCTGCAAACGGGGCTAGGTGGCAGAGTGGTCATGCAGCGGACTGCAACTCCGCGTACGCCGGTTCGATTCCGACCCTAGCCTCCATTTTCTTCGCGTTCGCCCGGATGGCGGAATAGGTAGACGCAACCGACTTAAAAGCGGTTCGAACTCTACCGAAAGCTAGCGAACCCGCTTGAAACCTTGTTTCTTGCGGGTTTTCTTTTGGGCTAATATGGCTGAATTTGGCTCACTTCCTCCTCGCAAATCTCCTCGCAACTATGCGAAAATGCGAGTGGCAGCTTTCTACTGTGGATTCAATGGATCGTCGCAACACATTGGTTAAAACGTTCGGCTGGTGTTTCATAGTCTAACGTC
>JAQCGO010000065.1 GCA_027618995.1 Pseudomonadota bacterium
CATGGATCTCAATGTCCAGTATGTCGACTCGGACCAGGATGACGACGAGGTTCGATATGACGACAGCATGGTCGGCGTCGTGCTTGGCAATTACTCGGTGGCCGTGAGCACCATGCAGCGCTGGTGGGGTCCGGGTTGGGATGGCAGCCTGATTCTCTCGAACAACGCACGCCCAATACCGTCGCTCACCATCGACCGCGTATTCACCGACGCCTTCGAAACCAAGTGGCTCAGCTGGCTGGGGCCCTGGGACCTGAACATCATGTTCGGCCAGATGGAGAAAGAGCGTCACGTGCCGAACACGAAATTTTTCGGCATGCGCTTTAACTTCCGGCCAATCCCTTCTTTGGAAATCGGCCTGGCACGCACCGCGCAATGGTGCGGTGACGGGCGGCCCTGCGATTTCGAGACATTCGTCGACTTGTGGCTGGGCAACGACAATCGCGGCAGCGATGGACTCGATGAGAGCACGGAACCCGGCAACCAGCTGGCTGGATTTGACGTCCGCTGGTCACCCTCGTTTTTCGGTTTTCCCGTCGCTGTGTATGGACAGTTAACCGGCGAAGATGAGGCAGGCGGTTTCCCGAGCCGCTACCTTGCCCAGGGCGGCTTTGAAGTATCGGGTTACCTGCGGAACAAATGGTCATATCGCTTATTTGCAGAACTCGCGGGGACCAGTTGCGACTTCGTCTCCGACGATATTTTCAACTGCGCTTACAACCACAGCATTTACCAGACCGGCTATCGGTACCGGGGTCGTGTTGTCGGCCACGGCGCGGACAACGATGCCCGCCTGGTCTCCACAGGTTGGCTGATGGTTGACGAAAATGACAAACAGTGGCGCGTGCTGTTGCGATTCGGAGAATTGAATCGCGGCGGCTCGCCGGACTCAGCCAATAGCCTGACCCCGACGCCCCAGGACATCGCCAGCATCGATCTGTCCCACAGCCGCGTATTCCCGTTTGGCGTCATCGATCTCGGTATCGGCTATGAACAAATTGACGATGCGGCGAGTGGCGACAGCACGAACAACGGCCGCGCTTACCTGCAGTGGCGCAGTAGCTACTGATTCGGCTACCCATTCGCCGCATCCTTGCTACAATTCGGCGCTAATTCAAAGGGAATCAGTCTTTTGCGAAGCGTAGAGGGGACTCCGTTGGCCGGGGGCAAAGCAGGGAAAATGACCGCATCTGTCAAATTGTCCGTCGCGACCCTGGCGTTGGCGGCGGTACTGTTATTGGTTAGCCCTGGCAAAGCAATCGACGCGCAAACACTCCAGCCGACGGCTGAGCAGTTGCGCATGCTCAACCAGTTGCCGCCCGCGCAGCGCGAGCAGGCGCTGGAAGCGCTCCGTAGCGCGCAGGGCAGCCAGGCGCAGCCGGTTGCCGAGCCGACCGAATCGCTTTCGCCGGCGTTATCGCCGGTGGTAGCAGCGAAGCCGGTGGGCGAGGTCCAGCGCGCCGGACGGGGCAGTCGGCTCATCATTGACTTCTCGCCGAAAGAGTCGCTGAGCGAACAGGAACTCGAAGCGCTCCAGGAAGACCGGGCGCTTGCGCGTCTTCGTGGCAGCCAGAATTTTGTGCTCGACGACCAGGGCGTGCTGTCTCTGCTGGGTATTGAATCGATTCCCTTGCTGGGACTCACCGAAAACGATATCGAGCGTCGGCTGGGTGCAGAAGCGCTGCTCACCGGTTTCGATATCGACGCCCGGATTCTTGAATCGGAGCCTACGGGTGCCGAGGCACTGAAGCCCTTCGGTTACGACATTTTCGAGCCCAACGAGGCGAGCTTCGATCCGCCGATGACGGGCCCCGTGCCGCCCGATTACGTACTGGGCCCCGGCGACACGGTGCGCGTGCAGCTTTTCGGCAACGTCAACGGCATTTACGAGTTTGCCGTTACTCGCGACGGTATCCTGAACCTGCCCGAGATCGGCCCGGTTACCGTGGCGGGCCTGCCTTTCTCGGAATTCCGGGCAGACGTCAACCGCCGCGTCCAGGAGATGCTGATCGGCACGCAGGTCAGCGTGACGATGGGCGAGCTCAGAACGATTCGTATCTTCGTGCTCGGCGACGTCAACCGCCCGGGCTCCTACGTCGTCGACAGCCTGGCGACCATCAGCAGCGCGCTGTACCGCAGCGGCGGCATCAGCCGAGTCGGTTCGCTCAGGTACATCCAGCTGAAACGCAGCGGCCAGGTCGTGGCGCGGCTCGATCTCTACGACCTGCTGCTTCGGGGCGATACCTCTGGCGACAGCCGCCTGCAGCCGGGTGACGTTATTTTCGTGCCAGCGATCGGTCCGCAGGTCAGTGTGGCCGGTGCGGTCAACCGACCGGCGATTTACGAGACGCTCGGCAAGGCCAGTGTCAGTGACATCATCACGATGGCCGGCGGCCTGCAACCGGATGCCTATCCCGATGGCGCCCGCATCGAGCGCATCGAGGCAGGCGAACAGCGCATCGTGGTCTCCATCGACGCCGACAGCCAGGAGGGCAGAGCCGCCGCACTCAAGGCCGGCGACCTGCTGCTGATTCCACGCGTGCTGCCGGACTTCGAAGACGTCGTCACGCTGACGGGGCACGTGCACCGGCCGGGGCCTTACCAGTGGCGTAGTGGCATGCGCCTGAACGACCTGATTGAATCGGCGCTCGAGCTCAAACCCGGCGCCGACACGGGTTATATCCTGATCCGGCGCGAGGACCCCAGGAATCGCACTGTCAGCGTCGTCTCGGCAAACCTGGGCGCCGCACTGGCGAACCCCGCATCGCCGGCGAATATCGCCCTGCAGCCACGCGATACGGCACACGTGTTCAGCATGGTCTTCGGGCGCCAACGCGTGATCGAACCCATACTCGAGGAGCTTCAGCTGCAGTCGCGTTTTGGGGAGCCTTACGGGGAAGTGAGCATCTCCGGCAACGTTAAGGCGCCGGGTACCTTTCCTTTCGAGACCGGGATGAGGGTCGACGACCTGATCCGCGCGGGCGGCGGGCTGGCCGAGCAGGCCTACTCGCTGCATGCGGAGGTAGCGCGCTACGCGGTAGTTAACAACGAGTACCGGAGTTCCGAGGTCATCGACATCGACCTCGATGCGGTGCTGCGCGGCGATGACGCCGCCAATCTCGTTTTGCAGGAGCACGATAATCTGCGCATCAGCCGGGTGCCGGACTGGGATGCCCTGACGACCGTTCGTCTCGAAGGCGAAATCAAGTTCCCGGGCGATTATCGAGTTCGCAAGGGTGAAACCCTGCGTGAGGTGCTCGAGCGTGCCGGCGGCCTGACCGACGAGGCCTTTCCGGAAGGGGCCATCTTCCTGCGCGAGGAATTGCGCGAACGAGAACAGGATCAAATCGATTTGCTGGCGCAACGACTCGAGGCGGACCTGACGTCGCTGTCGCTGGAAGAATCGCAGACGACGGGTGCGGAGACGCTCTCGATGGGCAAAACGCTATTGGCACAATTACGGGCTACCGAAGCGGTTGGCCGATTGGTCATCGACCTCGAAGACATCGCCCATGGTGGTGACAACCGGGACTTGATCGGCGCCATCGAATTACGCGAGGGCGATCGACTACTGGTACCCAAGGGTTCCCAGGCAGTGACAGTAATTGGACAGACGCAGCAGAATGCTTCGCATCTACACCGGCCGGGGCTGACACAGCAGGACTACATCGAACTGAGCGGCGGCCTGACGCGTCGGGCCGACAAGAAATTGATTTATGTCGTACGCGCGAGTGGCGCCATCGTTGCGAACAACCGCTCCAGTTGGCTCGGCAGAGGCAAGGGTACAGAGATCCGGCCCGGCGACACGATTGTTGTGCCACTGGAGATCGATCGGATCCGGCCGCTGGAGTTGTGGACAAGTGTTACGCAGATACTTTATCAGGCGGCGATTGCGGTGACGGCAGTGGATTCGTTTGGTGGTTAAGATATGACCGAGTCACAGCAAAACCCACCTCAGTCTTACGACGACGAAATAGATCTTCGCCAGCTGTTTCGCGTGTTATGGGATGGCAAGTGGCTGATTGGTGGTATTACGTTCGCGGTGGCCGTTCTCGCCGTGATTGTGGCGTTGATGCTGCCCAATATTTATCGAGCCGAGGCTTTGTTAGCGCCTAATGATCAGGAAGGAGCCGGGGGCTTGTCCGCATTAGCGGCCCAGTATGGCGGGCTAGCAAGTCTGGCTGGTATCAATTTATCGGCAGGCTCGGCGGATAAGACCGCGCTTGGAATCGAGGTATTGAAGTCTCGGAAATTTATTTCTGAATTTATCGAACGACACGACATACTCGTGCCACTGATGGCGGCTAAAGACTGGGATTCCGAATCGGGAGAACTTGAGATCGATTCGGATGTTTATGATGTCGTCGAAAAACAATGGGTCCGAGAAGTAAGTCCACCGAAGAAAACGATTCCCTCAATGCAAGAAGCATATGAGGAGTTCATGGATATTCTATCGGTTTCGCAGGATAAGAAATCGGGGTTTGTCAGGATTGCTATAGAGCATTATTCGCCCACCACCGCTAAACAGTGGGTCGATTGGCTCGTTCAAGATATTAATTCGACAATAGTGCAGCAGGACGTGAGAGAAGCTGAGCAAGCAATAGAGTATCTAAATCTACAAATCGAGAACACTTCTCTGACCGAATTGAAGAACGTGTTTTTTCGCTTGATCGAAGAGCAAACAAAAACAGTGATGTTGGCAAAGGTGTCAGATGAATATTTGTTGAAGACTTTGGATCCAGCCATTGCTCCTGAGTTAAAAGCTAAACCAAAGCGGTCTTTAATAGTTATTCTAGCGACAATGTTAGGCGGAATTTTGGGGATAGTCATTCAACTAATTCGTTCGAGCAACAAGGGTACAGCTGCTACCTCCCATTGTTCACAAAAAACAGACGAGGGCGACAGTCGGCAAAAGCCGCGATAGCATGACGAGCCCTGAAGACACGCTGGCAAAAGGCGACCCGTCTGACAATTGACGCCAACAGTCTTCTTTATGGTTAATTGTTCCTATATAGCGTTGATTTTGACGTTCAGATGGACATCATGTTCAATCGTTGAACATAGGTTCATTTGGCACGGTGCAAGTCATTGTACGGTAGCCTATCCGGAGCAAACGCATGAAAGCCGACACGGTTGAAACAGATTATCGCGTTCTCAAGATTCTTGAGAAAAACCCGGAAATCAGCCAGCGCGAGCTGGCTGAGCAGCTTGGGGTGAACCTGGGTAAAACCAATTACGCAATTGCTGCCCTCGTTGAACGTGGCCTGGTAAAGGCCGAGAACTTTCGCCGCTCAACCAACGAGCGTGGTTACGCGTCCGTGCTAATGCCTAAGGGCATGCGACAATAGCTGGTGATTACCAGACGATTCCTGCGGCTCAAAATGAAAGAGT
>JAQCGO010000028.1 GCA_027618995.1 Pseudomonadota bacterium
CAGAACAGTGTCGAATTCCTCCAGGATTTTGACCATTTCGCGCCGATCTGACTCAGGCATCGTGACGCCGAGCGGATTGCCGAGCGTGGTTGAGAACAGGCATCGGTTGCAATGGCGATCCTCATGGAACGGCAGAATCGTTGCCGAACATGAATCCTGGATGACACTTTCATGAGGGCTTGCTTACAAAACGCCTGATTAGCCATGCATTTGCCATCAAAACTTCACATCAGATTCATTAAGTGCGGGCAAGCTGCTGGTTATTGGAGAGCCATGGAGGATCCCAATGTACTCAGTCATCGAATATTTCAACGGCATAGTCAACTGCGAAAACACCCAAAGGAGGGCCAGACCATGAAAGATCAACATCCGCACGGTCGCTTGCCCGACTGGAGCAACCCACCGAAGCCGCGCTGGCGCGACGCTTTGGTTGCGTTAGCCGGTCCTGCGACCCGCATACATCGCTACCGGAATTTGCGTTCGGCCGCGTTCTATGACGCTATACGCGAACAGGACTGTAAGGACCCGACGTGAGCAATGCCCTGTTGTATGTGATCACCGTGCTGATCTGGGGCTCGACCTGGTTTGCCATCGAGTTCCAGCTCGGCACCGTTGCGCCCGAAGTTTCGATTGTCTATCGCTATGTCGGTGCCACATCGCTGTTGTTCACCTGGGCCGGCATTCGGGGGCTCAAACTGCGTTTCGCGTTCCGCGACCATCTCTGGTTCATGCTGCTGGGCGTACTGCTATTCGGGCTGAACTACGTGCTGGCTTACCGGGCACAGATCCATATCACGTCGGGGCTGTCAGCGATCGCTTTCTCGACCATGGTGTGGATGAATATTCTCAATGCCAGGTTGTTTTTCGGCATTCGCGTGGAGGGCCGGGTGCTGCTCGGCGCGTTGCTCGGAATTGCCGGGATACTGACGTTGTTCCTGCCGCAAATCAGCGAGCTCGCGCTGACCGACAGCTTGCTGTTTGGATCCTTGCTCGCGATCATGGGCGCGTTGGTCGCGTCGTTCGGCAACATGGCGTCACAGGCCGCCCAACATCGCAAATTGCCTGTCATTCAATCCAACGCCTGGGGCATGTTCTATGGCATGTTGTTTTCCGCCTCGATCGCCGCAGCGCAGCAACAGACGTTTAACTTCGAATGGTCGGTGAGCTATGTGAGTTCGTTGGCCTATCTGAGCCTATTCGGCTCGGTATTCGCCTTCGGCGCCTACCTGACCTTGCTGGGACGCATCGGTGCACACCGGGCCGGCTATGCGATGGTCCTGTTTCCGGTGGTGGCGTTGATACTCTCCACGCTGTTTGAGGGGCTGCGACTCGATGCGACACTGCTCATCGGAACGCTGCTGGTGTTGACGGGCAATGTGCTGGTGCTGAAGAAGGATTTGACAGGCTGGCCATTAGCGCGTGTAGTGCCGGGCACTTCAAGTCCGGATTCAGTCAACGATGGAAGAGTTCAAGCTCGAGCGCACACCGGACGGTGACCGGCTCACGGTCCCGGTTTGCGGGCCGGATTTACTGCGCTACCCGCTGTACAACAAGGGCACCGGTTTTACCGCCGAAGAACGTTGCCGACTCGGCATAGAAGGGGCGTTGCCGTCGCAGCACAACGCGATCGAGACGCAGGTGCAGCGCATCTACCGCTCTATCTTCTTCAACCAGGATCCCGTCGGGCGCGCGATCGGACTCGCGTCGCTGCAGGATCGTAACGAAACTCTGTACTACAAGCTGCTGCACGAGCATCTCGAGGAGGCAATGCCCATTGTCTACACGCCGACCGTCGGCAAGGCCTCACAGTATTACTCGCGGGTATTCCGTCGCTCGCGCGGCATCTTTATCACGCCCGATCACTGTGGGCGGGTAGAACAGGTGCTACGGAGCTCTGCCCCTTTTGCGGGCGTCAACCTCATGGTGGTTACCGACAACGAGGCTATTCTCGGCATCGGCGATCAGGGCGCAGGTGGCATGGCGATCAGTATCGGCAAGCTGGCACTGTATTGCGTCGGTGCCGGTATACATCCGGCACGTACGCTGCCCATCAGCCTGGATGTCGGCACCGACAACCAGGATCTGCTCAACGACCCGCTGTATCTCGGCTGGCGCAATGCGCGTCTGCGCGGTGATGAGTATGTACAGCTCGTGGACGAATTTGTGGCCGCGGCGCAAGCGGTTTTTCCGGGTGTCGTTATCCAGTGGGAAGATTTCAAGAAAGACAACGCTTTGATGATCCTGGATCGCTATCAGCGTCAGCTGCCTTCCTTCAACGATGATATCCAGGGTACGGGCGCGATCGCGTCGGCGTGCGTTCGAGCCGGTTGTCGGGTGTCGAATGCGACGTTTGCCGACAGCCGAATTGTGATCTACGGAGCGGGTGCTGCAGGACTTGGAATTCAACGGCAATTACGCGCACAGTTGACGCGCGCGGGTCTTGCTGGTGAGGCGTTGACGCGGGCCATCCTGGTCATGGATAGCCAGGGGATTGTCAGCGAGGACCGCGCGGGTCTGGATGACTTCAAAAGACAAATGGCGTGGCCAGGTGCCATGGCCGCCGAACTGGGCCTGGACGCGGCCGGTCGCAAGGACCTGCAATCTGTCGTTTCCGCTTACAAGGCGACGGCACTGGTTGGCACGTCCGGGCAGGGCGGATCTTTTACCGAAGCGACGGTGCGCGCCATGCAGGCGAATACGGCCGTACCCATCATTCTGCCGATGTCGAATCCGACGTCGATCAGCGAGGCCGTGCCCGAGGACCTGTTGAACTGGACCAACGGCAAAGCGCTCGTCGCGACGGGCAGCCCCTTTGCGCCGGTCAGCACGAGTGATGGTGTGCGGCGTGTCGGTCAGGCGAACAATGTGTTTGTTTTCCCGGGCATTGGGCTCGGCACCATCGTAAGCGGCGCGCGCGAGATAACCAGCAGCATGATTGCAGCGGCGGCCAATGCACTTGCCGAATCGCTGACGGACGAGGAAATCGCGGCACAACTGCTGGTGCCAGATATCGGTCGTCTGTGGCAAGTCTGTGGCGAGGTTGGATTGGCTGTTGCCTTGCAGGCGATGGATGATGGTGTAGCGACTGAGGATGACATTGACGCACTGCCGGCCCGACTGGATGATTATCGCTGGCGGCCGCATTACCCGCAAATCGTGATTGCCGGCGAGGCCGGTTGAACCCGGGCCCGCGAATTCGGTCCCATATCCCCAATATCAAGTGAACTTGCAGGATTCCGCTATGTTTCGAAACGTAATGACCCTGGTCGCGCTTGGCGTGGCCGTCTCCCTTGCGGCATGTCAGGATGCACCGCGATCCGATGAGGCGACAGCGAACAGCGTTCTGCCGCCATCCATCACCCTGGTTGAGACGGTGCGCAAGTCCTCAAGTAAGGACCTCACTGTCCCGTACCGGAAATTTGAAATGGATAACGGCTTGACCGTGATCCTGCATGAGGATGATTCCGATCCGCTGGTGCACGTGGACATTACCTACCATGTTGGCTCCGCACGGGAAGAAATTGGCAAGTCGGGTTTTGCGCACTTTTTCGAGCACATGTTGTTCCAAGGCTCCGAAAACGTCGCGGACGAAGAGCACTTCAAAATCATCTCCGAGTCGGGCGGTACGCTGAATGGAACGACCGACTCGGATCGCACCAATTACTTCGAGACGGTGCCGTCAAACCAGCTTGAGAAAGTCCTGTGGCTTGAGGCCGATCGCATGGGCTATTTCCTCGACTCGGTGACGCAGGAAAAATTCGAAGTGCAGCGCGAAACCGTGAAGAACGAGCGCGGCCAGAGCGTCGATAATCAGCCTTATGGCCGTCTGTCAGAGCGCGTTGGCGAAGCATTGTATCCGACCGGCCACGGTTATTCCTGGTCGACGATCGGTTATATCGAAGACCTGAATCGCGTTGACGTCAACGACCTGAAACGGTTCTTCCTGCGCTGGTACGGGCCGAACAACGCCACGCTGACCATTGGTGGCCGTTTCGATGAAGCGCAAACACTGGCATGGGTCGCGAAGTATTTCGGCCCTACCCCCAGCGGGCCGGACGTGGATTTTCCCGACAAGTCTTCAGTCACGCTGGATGCGGATCGCTATATCTCGATGGAAGACCACGTTGCGTTGCCACTCTTGTATATGTCCTGGCCGACGGTATCGTTGTTTCACGACGACGAAGCGCCATTGGATGTGCTGATGTTCATCATCGGCCAGGGCGACACGTCGTTGCTGTACAAGAACCTGGTCAAGAGTGGTCTCGCTGTGCAGGCCAGTGCAGACCACGGCTGCAAGGAGTTGGCGTGTACGTTTACGATGTACGCCTTGCCGAATCCGGCGTCGGGAAAGACGCTTGCAGAGCTCGAGCAGATAGCCCGCGCAACGCTCATCGAGTTTGAGGAGCGCGGTGTACTTGCCGACGACCTCGAGCGCGTCAAGATGAATATCGTCTCCGGCAAGATCTATGCGCTCGAAAGCGTTGCCGGAAAGGTGTCGCAACTAGCGGCGAACGAAACTTTTGCGGGCAATCCGAACTTCACCGCGGCAGACATTGCGCGTTATGAGAATGTTAGTGCCGGCGACGTCAAGCGTGTGTACGAGCGCTATTTGAAAGATCAGCCTGCCGTCATCATGAGTGTTGTGCCGACAGGTCAACCTGAACTGATTGCGCGGCAGGATACCTGGACCCGGCCAGCGCGCGAATTGGCGGACTATGCCGCCGCGGACAGCGAGGAACTGGGATTTCGTCGAGGCAAGGACGATTTCGACCGCAGCACAATGCCACCGGCCGGCGAGAATCCCGCCGTGATCATGCCGGAAATCTGGCGCGACAAGCTCAAGAACGGCGTTGCCGTACTTGGTGCGCTGAATGCGGAAACGCCGACCGTTGCAGTGCAGCTGCGCATCGATGCCGGGCAGCGACATGAATCGCTGCAGCAACTCGGCCTTGCGGCGTTGACGGCAGCGATGATGAACGAATCGACGCTCGATTCCAGCAACGAGGAAATTTCCAACGAATTGCAGAAACTCGGTTCGGCGGTGCAGTTCTCCGCCGGCAACGACAATACGATACTGAGCATCCGAAGCCTGACGGACAACCTCGATGCAACCCTGGCAATTGCGGCGGAAAAACTCCTGCGGCCGAAGTTTGGCGAGGAGGACTTCGCGCGGGTCAAAGACCAGACTCTGCAGGCAATCCGGCAGAGCAAGGTCGATGCCGGAGTGTTGGCTGATGTCACCTACCAGCTAGTTTTGTACGGCAAGAACAACAGCTTTGCCTATCTGAATATCGGCACCGAGGAGACTGTTGCCACGCTCACCCTCGAAGATGTGCGTTTGTTTTATAACACCCACTATGCGCCGCGCGTGGGCAGCTTTGTCGTGGTCAGCGATGTTCCGCAGCCCGCGTTGATGAAAAAGTTGTCCGTATTCGAAGGTTGGCAAGGTGTGGTGGCGCCAACGCCAAAACTGGCCGCGTTCCCGGAAAGCGGAAAAACCAGGATCTACCTGGTCGATAAACCGGGTGCGGCGCAGTCCGAGATCCGGATCGGCAAGCGGGTGCTGAACTATGACGCAACGGGTGAGTATTACCGAGCTTCGCTAATGAATTTTTCGCTGGGCGGCGCCTTCAACAGTCGCATCAACCTGAATCTTCGAGAAGACAAGGGCTATTCCTACGGTGCGTGGTCAGGCTTCAGTGGCAACGAAGAGTATGGCTCTTACACGGCCCAGGCGGGTGTGCGTACGGATGCGACGACCGACAGCATCGTGCAGTTCGAGAACGAGATTCGTGCGTATGCCGAATCGGGCATCTCTGAATCCGAACTCTCGTTTACCCGTAAGGCGATCGGTCAGAGCGATGCACGGGCGTACGAAACGCCGGCGCAAAAACTTGGGTTCCTGGGCCAGATTCTCCGCTACGACCTCGACGAAAGTTTCGTCGATACACAGAACGAGATTCTTGCGGGTATCGGCAAGGACGAAATCGACGAGCTCGCCAGTAAACTCCTGCGACTTGAGGACATGGTGATCGTCGTGGTCGGCGACAAGAAAGTCATACTGCCAGGGCTGCAATCGCTGGGTTACGAGATCCAGGAAATGGATGCCGATGGCAATTTGGTCGAGTCCTGATCGCGCCGCTCTGATATCCTGCGTCCGTCAATAGCGGACGAAGGACGTTTGTGGAAGACATTCAAGGATTGTTCGATCACAACCGGGCCTGGGCGGCTCAGATTAAGAAAGAAGACCCCGGATTTTTCGCGCGACTCGCGAAACAGCAGGCGCCCAAGTATTTGTGGATAGGCTGTTCGGACAGTCGCGTACCCGCAAACCAGATCACTGGCCTGATGCCGGGCGAGGTTTTCGTGCATCGCAACGTGGCCAACGTGGTGCTACAGACGGACCTGAATTGCATGTCGGTCGTTGATTTCGCCATTCACCAACTCAAAGTGGAACACGTGATTGTCTGCGGCCATTACGGTTGCGCCGGAGTGCACGCTGCGATGGGTACCGACACGATCGGCGCGGTCGACCATTGGTTAAGCGGCATCCGGGAACTCTGGGACCAACACAAGAATGAGCTCGTGGTGCTGCCTGCGGCCGCTGCTGAGGCGCGTCTTTGCGAGCTGAATGTCCTGCAGCAGGTGCGATCTCTGTGTCGTACGACCGTTATGAAAGAGGCTTGGGGTCGCGGCGAGAAAATTCATGTGCACGGCTGGATTTATGGCATTCAGGATGGTTTGCTGCGTAGCCTTCGCGACCCAATTACGGCGGCGGGGGGCTGAACGATGCGTGAGTTTCGATACCTGCTTGCAACCTTACCGCTCCTGACGTTGTTGCAGCCAATGTTAATAGCCGCCGAGTCGCTGACCTATATAAGGTCCGGGCAGCTTATTGATGTCGCAACCGGCAGGGCGCTGAGCGATCAGGTCATTGTTATTCAGGGCGACAAGATCCTGAGGGTGGGCACCGCCGCAGACGTTACTGTTCCGGCCGACGCCAACATCATCGATCTGTCAGGTCAGACTGTTCTGCCCGGACTGATCGACATGCACGACCACCTGACCAGCGACCATCGTTTTCACGGCTATCAGGGTCTCGGCATTTCGGTGCCACGTCAGGCGTTGTATGGCGCGTTGAATGCGCGCATAACGCTTAACGCCGGGTTCACGACGGTGCGCAATGTGGGTGCGAGCGGATTTGCCGACGTCGCGCTGCGTGATGCCATTAACGCCGGCGAAATCGACGGCCCACGGCTGCGCGTTTCCGGACCATCGCTCGGCATCACCGGCGGGCATTGCGATAACAATCTGCTGCCGGCCGAATACGGCGTGCAAAACGAAGGCATTGCGGACGGGCCATGGGCCGTGCGCGCCAAGGTTCGCGAGACGATCAAGTACGGCGCTGATCTGATCAAGTTTTGCGCCACTGGCGGCGTGCTGTCGAAGGGCGATAGTGTCGGCGACCAGCAGTACACGCTCGAGGAAATGCTCGCGCTGGTCGAGGAGGCGCATCAGCACGGGCGAAAAGTGGCGGCACATGCACACGGTGCCGAGGGCATCAGGTCAGCTATTTTGGCCGGCGTCGATTCGATCGAGCATGCGAGCCTGATTGACGATGAAGGCATTCGGCTGGCCAAGCAGCACGGCACATTCCTGGTCATGGATATTTACAACGACACGTTTATTCTCGAAAACGGCGCATCGGTGGGCATGCTGCCCGAATCCCTGGACAAGGAACGCCAGATCGGCCAGTTGCAACGCGACAACTTTCGCAAAGCCTTCAAAGCCGGCGTGCGCATGGCCTTTGGAAGTGATGGCGCGGTCTACCCACATGGCGACAACGGCAGGCAGTTCGCTTACATGGTCGAGTACGGCATGACGCCGATGCAGGCGATACAGGCCGCCACAGTTGAGGCGGCGGAGCTGATTGGCTGGCCCGACACAGTCGGCGCAATTGAGCCGGGCATGTTCGCGGACATCATTGCCGTGAATGGCGATCCGCTGGCAGACGTTACGGTGCTTGAGAACGTGTCCTTTGTGATGAAGGGCGGCAAGGTCTTCAAAAACTATTAGGAGCGCATGAAGCGACTGCGGCCGAACAGCAGCAGGCCGATCAGAAACAACAGGTCAAAGCTTCCGCCACCGCCACCATTGCCGCCACCACCAATGGTGGTGCGAGTAGTCAACGGCCGGCTAAGCCCGGCGGCGCTGTCAACGGTCGGGTCCATGACAGTAACAGACGTTATAAAGATGAGGTTGGACAGGACCACGGCATTCGGAGCGGTGTAATTCTGCAGTGGAATATTCGTGAACGCGCCACCCTGATTATAGGTGGGTATTGCGGCAATCGCGTCAACGGTCGCCATGCCGTTGCTATTCACCTGGCCGAACACGGTAAAGCCGCCATTCTGATTGTCCAGGTTCGCTGCGCTGTTCGCGAGGTTAAAAAACCATTGGCTGGTAGCGGTGCTTGGACCAGCTGCCGTCTTTGCCATTGCAATCGTGCCACGCACATTGGAATAAACGGGTTCGTTAACGACAGCCGGGTTTTGCGGAATTGCGCTGAAATTGGTTACGTAACCGCCGCCCTGTACAACGAAACCGGGCTGCGAGCGGTGAATGATGGACTGACTCACGCAACGTCAGTTGCACCGAAGCCGTTGATAACAACTTAATGTAGCGTGTCAGACGCTGCAGGCCTTCCAGCAAGGTCGAACTTGCAAGCCAGAAATAGCCAAAAGCGTGAAACTGAGTGGCTTTCGCGAACCGGCCGGTTTTCAAGCCTATCGCCTCGTCACCTGTTGCCTCACGGGCCAAATCCCACGCTTTCCTGATTCTGGCCAGAGGGTAGCGGGCCCCTGTCGATTCGGCAGCGCCCAGTGGTAGCCCAGCCTGCTCGTAGATGGGCGCCGGGTCCACGCCGTAATTCTCGCGCAGCGAGATCTCCAGGAGTCTCGTTACCGAAGCCAATGTCGTCGCTTCTAAAAACATGGGTGATATTGAATCGAATTCGGCGCACTCAGACAAGAGAGATGACGCCCCATGGCCCACATTTAGTGTCACGTTAGTCAATGTGGGCGAAGGAATGAACCAAACGATTTCAAAAGAAGATCTGGAAACGATCGACTCGGTTGCGCATGCCGCACATCTTTGGATCAGCAGTCATGGCTTCGACGAAATTCCTGGTCTCGCCGAACGACGGGCACTGGCGAGCGGGCTTGTGGCAGGATTTTGCAGTCGCCTCAATCTTGGTTCGAGACTTACGGAATTTGTCGCCTACGTTTATGCACTTCTCGACAATGAGGGCGACATGGCATAGCCTGTTGCTCGCTACATGTTGGACAAACCATTCGTGACGGTCAACAGCGAGTCATTCGAAAGAGGGCGCGCCGGGGCTGCCGAGATCATCGAGCTGGTAAAGAATTGCCCGTAATCGAAAATTAGGATTCCGTAAGGCAGCTCCTGCGGTTATTCCTGCAGCTATCGGCATGATACTTCTGTACTATGGATGCGCCATTAAATCAAAGCACAACGAAAGCTAGTAGAAATTGCCGTTTATTAAACATAGTCGAGGGTAGAAATCATGCGAAAAATTTTGGGCTGCTTTGTCATCGTACTGATGTCCTTTTCGGCTATGGCGGAACACCATGATGCGGAGAACGTCGATCTCCACGCTGCGATCAAGGCTTTTGACCATGCCTACGCAAATAACGATGTCGAAAAATACTTCAGCTTCTATGCCGACGATGCAACGGTGTACTTTAGCGGCGCCAGAGTGGATCTCGCTGCTTATCACGATACGTGGTCCGCGTTGATGGAAGAGGGCGGCGGCGTTGAGTTAAACCAAATGTCGGACCTTCAATTGCAGGTCTTGCCCAGTGGTAACGTCGCCGTCGCGACGTCTTTCATCGATAACCGCACGCGCTCGGCCGATGGGACAACGGCGACGACGAGAGCATTTGAGACCGACGTGTGGCAAAAGATCGATGGCAAATGGCAAATAATCAGCCTGCACTACAGCGAAATTTCAGCGGCAGAGTAGCGCTATAAATGCTGTTCGCCCGCGGATAGGGTTATCACAGATCTATAACCCCTTCCCACTGTCCGCTGTTCTTCGCGACTTGCCGAATATAGCCGCAGCGCGCGAAGGCTGTCTCACCCGCATTGGCGATGGCGCTGAAGGTTCGTTCGACCAATATTCTGCCGATGCCCTGGCCACGTAGCGCCTCCGGGACTTCGGAATGTAACAACTGATACCTCCCGTTATTCTTCGAATAATCGATAAATGCCTTGTGTCCATCAGCAAGCAGGTAAAACTGTCGTGCCGCGGCATCGTTACTTATTTCGGATATGTTCATACCAGGAGTGCCTTTGTCATTTAGGAAGTCGTCTGGGCCTCCCGGGTGCAGATCCGATTATATGCGTATAATGTATATTATGTTAAATAATAGATTAACCTGACCCTCAGACGACCACGTGCCCGCCCTATAGTCCGTCCGTTAGTACGGCAACGCTAAGGGGTATTTTAGCTCGATTTCCGACCGGCAGCGCGACTGAAGTCGACGTCGGTCGCACCCATCTCGCCATCTTCCGTGTCGGGAGCAAAGGAATAGTCCAGCACGCCGGTTGTGATCATGTCGGTGGAGGCCTGTGCGACTTCCAATTCGGTTTCGACCTCGCGAATCTTCATTTCCGACTTCAGATTCTGTGTGGCACGATCGGAAAGTTCGGCGCGAAGCTCGCGGGTCTTGAGGACGGACTCCTTGAGGTTCTTGCCCAATTGCTCGATACGTTCCTGTTGATGAGAAATCACATTGTCGCGTTTCTCGATCCCTGCGTTGGCTTCTTCCAGGGACTTTTCAAGCTGCGTATTCTTGGTTGAGTTCTTCTCTGAATCCGCATGAGCGACGCGCAATTCGGCTTCGAGCGAACGAATTCGATCGTCCCGCGGATCGCGCTTGCGTGCTGCTTGCCTGGAAGTTATACGGGAGTTAATGGCAGACAGTAGCAAGCCTATGAAAAAGGCGCCCGCAGTAAACAGAATCAGGTCTTGAGGTAGCTCCACGAACATCGCCTTAGATTATGCACTTTTGGATTTCAGAAAAGGACAGGGTTCTCAGTCCCGCAATGCTGCGGCTTTGACGCATGCCCGGATACTGCATCATAGCCCGCGTTCACACCATCTACGTTTGTATAAAAAACAGCGAGTTATGGGATTTTTAGTCAGACTCGATTGCCCGAATGATAGCGTTAACCTGATCAGCAAAGTCGGTAAACAGGCCATCGATCTGTTGCTCGACGACGCAAAATCGTACCAGCGATTCCAGTGACGAGAAGCCGTCCGGAAGGTCGTCCGATCGAAACGTGTAGGGATGCACGATCAGGCCAAGATCATGCGCGTCGGATACCAACGTCGTTTTTGCGACCTTTCCCTGATTAAGCTCATACAAGAGTGACAGATGCGGGCCGATGCCATCAGCAACCTCTGCGACTCGCGCCAACCCGGCAGGCGTAACCATCTCGACGTAGTCGGTATCGGCCTCGTGCCATTGATTCAGCCCGATTAGTTGGACGATGGGCCAGCGACAGCGGAGATCGTTCTTGATTCGGCGTACTTCGCTGTCGTCAAAGCACTGCACAAAGACGGGGTTCGAGTCGCCGGCGCCATCAAATTCGCGAATCTGCGCCAGCACGAGCGGGGAGAGATCAACGCCCTCCTCCAGATGCCAGGCCGGGCTCTTGATCTCCGGGTATATGCCGGCCTGTCGGCCAGTCGCCTTGTTCAGACGATTGATCAGCTGCAGCTCTTCTAAAAAGGTGTGCACGCGATAGTGCCCGGTCCGCGCCGGATAACGTCCAGGATAGACGGCAGTCCCATCCGCTTTCATGCGCTCCCAGGCGGTCAGGGTCCGGATTTCGGCCAGGTCAAAGTCCCGCACGTAGTAACGGCCGTCTGGCCGCGCCCGGTCCGGATACCTGATGGTCACATCCGTGACCGTGTCGAGGTGGATATCGTGCAGTACGATCAGCTCATCATCGCGAGTGGCGACGACGTCCTGCTCGATGAAATCGGCACCCAGCAGGTGTGCCAGAACTTTGGCGGGACGCGTGTGTTCCGGCAGGTAACCGGACGCTCCGCGATGTGCGATGACGGCAGGTTTCACTGGAGTATTGACATCACATAGTGCCTATAATCGATTGTTTAAAAGGCACTTTAGTCTGCCTCAAACTCGGGGAAATCAATGACCTCCCAGCGTGCCGTGTCTTCGCCGCGTGCGACCCGGCGGATGGCATCCACCATTTCCCTGGCATTCCAGTCGATGTGCTCGGTGACGCGTTGCACGATTTTGGGCGAGGTCTCGGAAATGCCACCAAAAGGCCGGATCGCAATCATGCCGATGTCATTCGCCTCCGCGACGTCCATCATGTAACTGACCACGTCGGGTCTTTCCTGGTAGCTGCTTGGCAGGATGACGACCGCCTCTGCCGCTTTGATCTGTGCGATGAACTCGTCCTTGATGGATTCCATGCGACCGTCAGCCGGTGCGTTTTCAGGCTTGCTGACGTTGAGATAGTAAAAACGATCGTCGCCCTCCAGAAATTCGAACAATCGCAGATAGTCATCACTCTCATGAAAGAGATGCGACACAAATACTCGGATCGGATTCTTTTCAGACACTCAGCGCTCCTCTGCAGAGTCTGGTTATTATAGTATCCCGGCAGTTCCCATGCCTACGCCGATTCGGTATTGTAGCTCCCACATGCGCCTCCTCCTGTACAACATTCGCTATGGCGTCGGCGGCGGCGCGAGCCTGCACATTCCGATACCCGGCGCCGGTTACGTTCTGGGCAACCAGTCTGTACTGCCCGACATCACACACTTCATCAAGTCAGTCGACCCCGATATCGTTGGCCTGATCGAGGTCGATACCGGTTCGATTCGCAGTCGCAACGTCAATCAGGCGGAAAAGCTCTCAGCCGACCTCGGCATGAATACGTCTTACGAGACCAAGTACGGGGTTCGATCCCTGAACAAGATGCTGCCGATTGTGCGCAAACAGGGCAATGCCTTCATGGCCGCGGCGCGTGTACATGGCGAGACGTTTCACTATTTCGATACCGGCATCAAACGCCTGATCATCGAACTGGAAATGCAGGACTTCGCAATATTTCTGGTGCATTTGTCCCTCAAGTATCGGCACCGCCATTTGCAATTGCGGCATTTGCACGACCTGGTTCGCGCCACCAAAAAACCTGTCATTGTCGCCGGCGACTTCAACACGTTCTGGGGCGAGAACGAAATCTACCTGTTCATGAAAGCCGCCGGTTTGAAGTCAGCCAATGTTGACGGCATTGCAACCTACCCGAGCCGCTCGCCGCGCAAGGAACTCGACTTTATCCTTTATCAGGAGGGGATTCGGGTGACGGGATTCGATGTGCCGCAGGTCAGGCATTCGGATCATTTGCCGCTGGTCTGTGACTTTGAAATTGAGAAACCACTATGACCAGCAAGCACTGGACGATTGAAACGGATGATGGCGGCATTGCCTGGGTGTGCCTCGACAAAGCTGACGGCAACGCCAATGTGTTATCGAGCGAAGTCATGCTGGAACTCGATGTATTGCTCGGCCCGCTGCAGCAGAATCCGCCGCGTGGCGTTGTCATCTATTCAGGCAAGAAAAGCGGCTTCATCATGGGTGCGGATATCACCGAATTGACATCAATTACCACGCCCGAGCGGGCCTATGAAGTCACTCGTCTTGGCCAGCAATTGTTTGATCGTATTGAGGCACTGGATTGCCCGACCGTGAGCGCAATCAATGGCTTTTGTCTGGGCGGTGGTCTCGAACTGGCCATGTCCACCGATTACCGGGTGGCGTTGGCGAACGACAAAGCCATACTGGGATTGCCTGAAGTCCAGCTCGGGCTGCATCCGGGCTTCGGCGGCACCGTTCGCGCCATACAACTCTGTGGCGTTCGCCCCGGTATGCAGCTGATGCTGACCGGCGCGCCAGTGACTGTCGACAAAGGTCGTCGCATCGGCCTCATTGATCGCGTTGCGACCGAGGACAACTGGCGTGAGGTCTGTCGCGAACTGCTGGCGGCACGCAGAGCGAAACACAGGCCGCCGTTGCTGGAGCGAATTCTCAATCTTGGCCTGGTTCGGCCCTTTATCAAACCCATGCTGACCAGGCAGGTGGCCGCAAAAGCACGCCGCGATCACTACCCTGCTCCGTATGCCCTGATCGATCTCTGGGCGAAGCATGGTGCGGCCGTTCGCACCGGCTACGAGGCTGAAGCGCGATCTTTCTCGGAACTAATGTGCACTGCGACGTCGCGCAACCTGGTCCGCGTATTCTTTTTGCAGAACAAGCTGAAGGCCCAGGGCAATAAGCCTTCCGGCAAAATAGAATCCGTGCATGTCGTTGGCGCGGGCGTGATGGGTGGCGACATCGCCGCCTGGTGTGCATTGCGCGGGCTCAAAGTGACGTTGCAGGATCGAGCTGCCGAATTTATTGAGCCTGCGATCAAACGCGCCGACGCCCTGTTCGCCAAGCGTGTGCGCGACCCGAAGGAACTTGTGGCCACAGTCGCGCGCTTGCGTCCCGATGTTGCCGGCGACGGAATTGCCGGTGCCGACCTGATCATCGAGGCGATTTATGAAAAAATCGAGGCGAAAAGGAGCCTGTACGCCACAGTTGAATCACAGATGAAGTCTGGTGCAATCCTCGCGACCAATACGTCGAGCATTCGATTGCAGGAGTTGCGTACCGAACTGCGCCAGCCAGAGCGATTTATCGGCTTGCACTTTTTCAATCCGGTGGCGCAATTGCCACTCGTCGAAGTCGTGCGCTGTGACGACTCTGTGCAGGATGTTCTCGACTCTGGATTCGCCTTCGTCAAGGCGATCGGCAAATTCCCGCTCGAGTGCGCGAGTTCGCCGGGATTTGTCGTCAATCGGATTCTCGCGCCTTACATGACTGAGGCTATGCACCTGCTCGGGTCCGGCGTCAGTCTCGCGGCCATCGACGAGGTCGCCGTCGCATTCGGCATGCCGATGGGGCCGATCGAGCTGGTCGATAGCGTTGGTCTCGATGTCGTGCTGCATGTCTCGAAGGTGCTTGGCACGCAAATGGAGGGACCGGTTGCTGAGCAAATGGCCGCGATGGTTGCGCGAGGTGATCTAGGCCGTAAATCAGGTCAGGGATTCTACACCTGGCAGGATGGCAGAGCACAAAAAGGCCGCAACAGCGGGCCACTAGCGCCGTCAGACGCAGCAGACCGGCTAATACTTTGCATGGTCAATGAGGCCGTGGCCTGCCTCGCCGAAAAAGTTGTGACAGATGCCGATTTGCTCGATGCGGGCGTGATCTTCGGCACCGGATTCGCCCCGTTTCGTGGCGGTCCTATCAACTATGCCCGGGAACGAGGCATCGAAGTGGTGCTTGCTCGCCTGCAGGAGTTGGCCGGCGTGTACGGTCAACGCTTCGCGCCACATCGCGGCTGGTCGGATCTGCAGGCGGTCGAGTGAGCCGGGTCGGTCGGCAAACTGTGCGCCCAGTCACGATGCGCATCTGGCCCACTACCAGGGAAGACGACAGGAAAAATTTGCTCTAGCACCTGGAAGTAGACTCCATCCGCGTACCTGGAAATCGGAATGTCAGCGCGAAGCAATACTTGCGCGATACAGAGCGCAAGCATCCTCTCCTTCTGCTTGGGTGGAGCGCCGGCTCTGGAGGGGTCAAGAGATTCCAAAACCGAAGATACGTGTTTCTCAATTAGAACAACTTCGTTCCAGAAATTTGAGAGTTCCTTTCCGAGGCCGTTTCGACATGTTCCCAAATACCTTAGACGCCCCGTTCCCATTCGATCAAAATTTTCACCTGTGCGGGAATCAGCGTGTAGATAACTTGACGCTGTGGACGATATTCCCTCAATTGATTCGGCTAGTTGCCTGAGACCAATGCCAAAGGACTCGATTTGCGCCCGGACAGCACTAAGATGCTCCGGGCCCTCAAGGATCAGCACCATCATGCAAACTTGTCGTAGCTTTTCGACCAAACTATCGATCCCAGGTATTTCCAACAATACAGAGATTGTCGCCCCAGGCAATCGCCAGTTCTCAAGGTCAATGTAGTCAGCCATCACCGAGAACCTTTTCGGCGGTACGCTCCACGATCCCTCGAACGTGCTCATCCGACAAATGGCTATAACGCTTTACCATTGCAAGCGTCTTATGTCCCAATACAGCTGCGATCTCAGCAGTCGTTGCTCCGTTCATGGCCAGGTAAGACGCACATGAATGCCGAAGATCATGAAAACGGAAGTCTTTGATTTTGGCTTTCTCGCGAGATTCCCTCCAAGCTTTCTCGAAGAAAAAGTAGCTTGGCTTTCCACTATTGGGATGCGCAAAAATGAGATCGTCGTCGATTCGACGAAGTTTCTTGAGCTTCGTTAGCTCATCAATAACCTGGGGCACTAGTGCCAGCGACCGCCTTTCGTTGTTCTTCGTGTCTTCGATAACAGCTCGGCGAGCCTTCAAATCAACATTGCGCCACCTGAGACCGAGAATCTCCTGACGCCGCGCCCCGGTAGTAAGAGCAATCAACAAAATCGGGCACAAGAACGGGTGATCAGAATCTTTGACGGCTTTCAGGAGCCTGCCCCGCTCATCATCGCTCAAGTATCGTACTCTCCCTGGCGACTCCTTCAGGCGGCCTACTTTCCGCAGAGGATTTGATTCCAACCAGCCCCACTCCCGCTCAGCCAACGTGCATGCGTGGCTCATCACGGCGAGATATCGATTGACGGTGCTCGGGGCTTTTTCTTTCGAGAGTTCGTCTCTGCACTCCACCAAAACGGCTGGACTCAGCCGACTCAGTTTGAGATCACCTAGTCTTTCAATCCAGTGCTCTGCATGCCGTGTCGGATTTGTTTGGTCTTTTTGCTTCGGGATTACGATCTCTTTGTATCGCGTCATGAGATCGCGTACAGACTTACGCTTCGATTCTGTCGGTGGAAGGTGCTTACCCTTAGTGATATCCGCCTCGATCAATCCAGCCCATTTAAGGGCTTCTGACTTAGCCCTGAAGGTTGCCGAACGAGACTGCCCTTCTCGTCTCACAACGGCCATATACCGAGTGCCGCCTTTTCCTTCTCTCTTGCGAATCTGAGACATGTCGATTTATCCCGTTTTGCGCCCATTTGTGTAGCATGATGGGACAAATTCGGGACAAATCCAAGATCTATGAGGTTTGCTGATCGCAGAAAGTCATATAACTACTTGATTTTATTGGTGCCCAGAGCCGGAGTCGAACCGGCACGGCCTTGCGGCCAACGGATTTTAAGTCCGTTGCGTCTACCTATTCCGCCATCCGGGCCTTCAGGTAAATCAAGAGTTTAGCGCTTCCTCAGAGGCTGAAAAAGCGGTTCGAGGAGATTTGCGGGGAGAAAATTGAGCGACATTCTCGCCGATTGAAGCCATCGAGTCCAAAGTTTCGACAATCAAAGATTGCGGATCTGCGTTCCTACCGCTGGCAAAGTCACTGCCGAGGCCTGTACCAACTCCGGTCGCGGCCTGAATGCGAATTCGCCACACACAACCTGGAGAGTAGTGAACTAAGGCTGGTGTCCCGCCTCCGCAAGAATGTAGCTTTCAGCTAGTAGTATCAACTCGTTTCGGCGCATTAAACTTTGCACAATCTGGAATCCGTCGTTTCAATGCCTGAAAAACTTTCTTCTTGAAAAGTGCAGCATCTTGATCGGAAATATCACCCATCAAAGCGCAATCCTTTGCCGACAAAGCAGAAATTATTTTGTCATGATCGCGTCGAAGTGCGTCAGCGTGTTCGGCCCATTCATCTCCAACCAATGACTTGTGGATTAGCGCAGAGAGCCGCGAACTAAACTCTCTCAACTTGCTATAAAGCCCCTCAAGAAACTTGTTCGAACTCGCGGCTGCGACGCTCCCGTAGAATTCGTCGTTTAATTTTCTGATCAAGCGGATATCCCGCGCCTCGAAAGCCGCTGCCATTTTCTCATCCACTGTTGAAATAAGTTTAATCTGTTCACTGTCAATTCTATCAGCACTAAGAATAAGCACCATTCGTTGTGTTAGTTCGTAAGCCTCAAAAAATTCTCTAATAGATTCGATCGTAAGGGGTATGACGTAGGCACTTCGATGCGGCTCCATGCCGACAAGGTCATCCGAGATCAGCCGTCTTATTACCTCTCGAATGGGCGTTCGACTAACGCTAAATCGCGACATAAGTTGAACCTCATCGAGTATTGCGCCTGGGGGAATATCGACATTTAGAATATCTTCCTTGATGGCCTTGTAGATATCCTCAGCAAGTACGCGCTTCGGTTTCAGACGAGTGTTGGAATTCACCTGACGTTGCTCTTGTCGATGAGTCGAATTGCATAACCATCGGGGTCGAACACGGTGAACGTACTCGCCTCAAGCACCGGGTCAACATGTGTTTCTTCCGCCGCACTGAACTTTTGAATATTCTGCGTCGCGAAACTAATGCCAACAAAGCCGGTGCCCGGACCAACTCGATAATCGATATCATTTGACTCTTTGGTGCCCCAGACGTGCTGCAGCTCTACCATCGAATACGGCCGCTGCCATAGCCACTCTCTGTTATCGACATGTTCCAAATCCGCATGCGGAGGCACCTCGTCGGTGCACGCGAGAAAATAGAGGGTAAAACGACGCGCCTGTACAACTTGCACTGACAGCAAACGCATACCCAACTCCTCCGTATAGAAACGAAGGCTAGCCTCTGCGTCTTTCACGCGATAGGTGATCAATGAAAACGTCGGGCGAGACCCAAGTGCGTAAGTAAAATCCTCTGCAACCGGTTCATGGTTCTGCAGGAAATCATGTTGGATTAATTCGATGCAATATCCGTCCGGATCATTGAAATGGCAGAGGTAGGCAATGTCGCCCACTTGTCGAGGCGTATCGACTTCAACGCCATTGGCAATCAACCGATCATGTGCGATATCCAGCTCACTGATTGAAATTGCGATCTTCCAATACCCTTCACTGCTATCCGGTTGTTTCCTGACTTCCAGCTCAGGGCCGGCCTCGCTATGAACGAGTTCCAGAAAGCTGCGAGACTGCCATTGCGTCGGATCTGAATCGCTCGCCGTTAATTTCTCTCCAGGTGCAACGAAGCCGAGAAAATAATGACTGTCATCGCCAATGGAGCGCTGCGCTAATAGCGTCATACCCAGATTGTTCTGATAAAAAGACAAACTGACCTCCGCATTCGAAATACGCAAAGTGTGCTGTGCAATCTGAATGTCGTCCGTGAAATTGGAAATTATCTTGCACTCTTTCAATGATACGGATACGTTTCGTATCCAAGAAGTATACGTATATTGCTGCTCCGAGGTCTAAAATTAATGAAACACTGGTTGAAACAGCCCTATCAGGGGTATTTACGCAATCACGATGTCCACTCAGACACGGAAATAACTCAGGTCGGCCCAGGCACCGATGGCGGCGAGTATCTCCGCCGGACCTGGCAACCTCTCGCCTTATCTGAAGAATTAACGGACCTGCCTCTGCTGGTCAAGATCCTGGATGAAGAACTGGTCCTGTTCCGGACCCGGAAAGGCGTGCTGGGACTCGTCGAAAAGCACTGCTCGCATCGCGGCGCTTCACTTGAGTTCGGCGTTGCCACCGATGAGGGAATTCGCTGCTGTTACCACGGCTGGCATTTCGCGCCGGATGGGACCATTCTCGAAACACCAAACAGCCCCAAGAACAGCAACCACAAGAAATTCTGCCACGGCGCGTATCCTGTACACGAGTTCAAAGGCATCATATTCACCTATATGGGACCGCCGGACACCGTTCCGGACTTCCCGCTCCTCGACACCTACGAGGACTACCACGACGAAAAAAGCGATTTGATTCCGTACTCGCTCTACTACCCGTGCAACTGGCTGCAAATAGCCGAAAATACTCAAGATCCGGTACACAGCGTGTTTCTGCATACGTCGATCAGCGGAACGCAGTTTGATGATTCCTGGGGCGTCATGCCGGTTATCGACTGGGTGAGAACACCGCTTGGTATGATGAACATCAATGTGCGTCGCTGGAAAAACAATATCTGGCTACGAACGACTGAGACGATTCTCCCCAACTACAATCAGGCAGGCGCATTTTGGGAGCGCCCCGATGCCACAAAAACCTTCCAGCGTGTCGCGACAACACGATTTTTTCGCCCGATTGACGATACTCATACACGCGTCATAGGCTGGCGTTATTTTAACGACAGTGTTGATCCCAATCATAGCGGCGATCCGACAGCCGTTGGTCTGGACAAGATCGATGCCGTCGGCCAGATTGAGGATCGCGATTATCCTGAGCAACAACGGGAACCGGGCGACTACGAAGCGATCATGTCACAAGGACCAATAGCAATTCACGAGCGGGAAACCTGGGTTGATACTGATCGTGGCGTTGGCATGATGCGAAGACTGGTCCGAGAGGGTATTGCGGCCGTCCGTGACGGGAAGCCGTTCACTGCGTTGCCGCAGGACGTTCCTGGCGTCGTGCCAACCTTCACGCAGGACTCCGTGATAGAGCGGCCTCCCCGGGATGGATGTGACGATGACAAGCTCATTCGTGAGTACGGCAAACGCTATGGCCAGATCGTTATTGCATCGGCAGAAGTGAACCCAGAAGATCGCAAAGCCTACCTTCAAGTAGAGCTCGATAAACTCTACATCGACAAGATCTAAGGGGTAATTGGAATGTTACGTTGTGCGATTGTCGGCGTCGGCCGCTGGGGTCAACGCCTTGTCGACTCCTGTCAGAATCTCGGCCAGTCCTTCAGCGAAAGTTTGCACTTCACACACGCTGTTGCGCGGACCCCCGAAAAATACGAGAACTATTGCGCACAGCAGCGACTGACGCTTCTCGGTGACTATGAAGCAGCATTGGCAGACGAAAATATTGATGCCGTGGTGCTCGCTACTCCACATAGCCAGCATTTTGAACAAATTGCCGCGGCGGCCATAGCTGGCAAACACGTGTTTGTCGAGAAGCCTTTCACGCTAAATCATGACGATGCAATCCTCGCAGCCCAGAGCGTATGTAATGCTGGAATTGTTCTAGCTGTAGGCCACAACCGCCGCTTCTTGCCAGCTATGCAAGATCTCAAAACGATGATCGACAACGGTGAGCTTGGTACGGTGACGCACATCGAAGGCAATTTCTCGGGACCCTTCGCTCTGAGTTACAACCCGTCGATGTGGAGAGCAAGTGCGGCCGAGAGCCCGGCAGGCGGCATGACGGCCATGGGAATTCATATTGTCGATACTTTCATTCATCTGTGCGGGCCTATAGCGGCTGTTCGCGCCCAAAGTCTGGGGCACGTTCTTGACGTCGATATCGATGACACAACTTCAATCATGCTCAATTTTGAGAACGGTGTCTCAGGGATGTTTAGTACCTTGTGCGCGACCGCCAGACAGTGGCGCATACAGGTATTCGGAACAAAGGGTTGGGCCCAACTTCGTGACCACCATGTATTCGATACTTGTTTTAACGATCAGCAGAATGCAGAAACAAAAATCTACTCTGAGACTGACATTGAGTTTGCGGAGTTGAAGGCCTTTGCAGAAGCCTGTCAGAACGGTGCAAGCTACCCGGTCACACTGGAAGAGGCTGTGCATGGTATTGCGGTTCAAGATGCGATTATCGATTCGGCACAGTCATCCGGAAGCATCAAGCCCATCGCTCATCACTCAACCTGGCATCCGGCCGCTCGCGACGAAGAAGTATTCCCCGCACCGAGGGTCGGGGGCAGTGTGTGACTTCCGTGCAGAGGCCAGGCTCCAAAAACGAGAAGAAATGGGAGTTCTGGATCGATCGCGGTGGCACGTTTACCGACGTTGTCGCGCGTCGACCAGACGGCACGCTCGTCGTACACAAGTTGCTCTCCGACAATCCTGAGAAATATCGTGACTCTTCCATCCAGGGTATCAAAGACTTACTCACTGTCGAGAGCGATGCGAATATTCCTGTTGCAGACATTGCCGCCGTAAAAATGGGAACCACCGTTGCGACTAATGCACTTTTGGAGCGCGAAGGTGAATCAACGCTTTTGGTAACGACGGCAGGTTTTCGCGATGCACTTCGAATCGGCTATCAGAACCGCCCGGACCTTTTCGCACTGAATATCGAGCTTCCGGAGATGCTTTACAGTGATGTTCTGGAAGTCGACGAACGCGTCGACGCGCATGGAAATGTTCTCAAGCCTTTAGACGAGTCTGGCGTCGTTGACGATCTGCGAGCATTTTATGAGCGCGGCATTCGCAGTGTCGCAATCGTATTGATGCACGGTTATCGCTATCACGAACACGAGAATCGACTGGCGGCGATAGCGAATGAAATCGGATTCACGCAAGTATCGATCAGCCATGAGGCCAGCCCGTTGATGAAGTTCGTATCCCGTGGAGATACAACGGTCGTTGACGCTTACCTTTCCCCAATTCTGACGAAGTACGTGCAGGAAGTCGCAAATGAATTGCAGGGGCTTGGTGAGCACGGCGGACGTTTGATGTTCATGCAATCCAGCGGCGGCTTGACGGAGTCTGGCTTCTTTCAGGGCAAAGACGCCATACTCTCCGGACCCGCCGGCGGTGTCGTCGGGATGGCCCGCGTATCGGAAGCGGCCGGCTTTGACAAGGTCATCGGTTTCGATATGGGCGGCACGTCAACCGATGTCAGTCACTATGATGGCGAGTTTGAAAAGGCTTTCGAAACCCATGTAGCCGGTGTCCGAATTCGGACTCCAATGATGCTGATCCATACGGTAGCTGCTGGTGGTGGCTCGATTTTGCATTTTGACGGCTCTCGTTTTCGTATCGGCCCGGATTCGGCAGGCGCCTTACCCGGCCCCGCCAGCTATCGCAACGGTGGCCCTCTGACAGTGACGGACTGCAATGTCATGCTCGGCAAGCTGCAACCTGAGCAGTTCCCGAAACTCTTTGGGCCAAACGCCAATCAGGCCATGGACAGCGAGACGGTAAAGGAAAAGTTTACTGATCTCGCCAATGAGATCGAGGCCAAGACCGGAGTCAGCCAAAAAGCCGAAGGTGTTGCTGCAGGCTTTCTGTCCGTTGCTGTTCAAAACATGGCGAACGCCGTAAAGAAAATTTCTGTACAGCGCGGCTATGACGTCACCGAATACACGTTGTGTTGTTTTGGCGGCGCAGGTGGCCAACATGCCTGCCTGGTCGCTGATTCGCTCGCAATGAAGCGGATTTTGATTCATCCCTATGCTGGCGTCCTTTCGGCCTACGGTATGGGCTTTGCCGATACCGTCGTCACACGACAACTCGCTGTCGAAAGTATTCTCAATGCCGAATCCTTAGAAGCGCTTCGTAAACCCTTCGATAATCTTCTGCGAGAAGGTGTCGATGAGATCAGGCGTCAGGGTGAAGATCGCGCCGAACTGGATTACAAGCACCTGCTGCGAATTCGATATCAGGGGTCTGATACCGCTCTCGTTGTTGATCAGTCGACGCTGGAAAACGTCGCCGGCCAGTTCGAGCAACTGCACCAAATGCGTTTTGGATTCATCTCACCTGACAAAGAATTGATCGTCGAATCGATTGCAGTAGAAGTTATCGCCGCTGCCGACTCTGCAAGCGTTGAAGAAAAAACATCGGTATCCGGCGGCAGCCGAACTACCGACTGCGTCAAGCCCTGCTTCATGGACGATGAATGGACATCAACACCGTTTTACGATCGAGACGCTCTAGCTGTTGAAGAGCCCTTGAAGGGACCCGCAATTATTCTCGACCCAACCACCACAATCGTCGTCGAGCCTGGCTGGCAAGCCACACTCACCGCGGACAATAATATTGTCCTCGAACGCCACCTGCCACGAAAAGCGGTCAAGGCCGTCGGTACTGAAGTCGACCCGGTTATGCTCGAGATATTTAACAACCTGTTCATGTCGGTCGCTGAACAAATGGGCTTGGTACTCGAGAACACAGCCGAGTCGGTCAACATCAAGGAGCGACTCGATTTCTCATGCGCGATCTTCGACCCCGACGGCGCATTGATCGCGAACGCACCTCATATTCCTTCTCATCTGGGATCAATGGGCGAAAGTATTACGACCGTCGTTAAAGAACGAAGCGGTAACATTAAGCCAGGCGATGCGTACATCCTTAATGCACCTTACAATGGTGGCACGCACCTTCCCGATGTAACCGTTATCAAACCCATCTTCTCCGGTCAGGGCGAACTCCTGTTCTACGCGGCATCACGAGGCCATCACACCGACATCGGCGGCACGACGCCAGGTTCGGCACCCGCCAACTCAACCAGCATTGAAGAAGAAGGCATTGTCATTGATAACTTCAAGCTGGTTGAAAACGACCACTTCCGTGAACGTGAGATACACGAAATTCTTAGGAGTGGACCGTGGCCCGCCCGCAATCCCGAAATGAACATCGCAGACTTCAAGGCACAGCTGGCTGCTTGTGAAAAAGGTGCGACGGAACTTGGCAAGATGGTCGATCACTACGGTGTCGATGTCGTACACGCCTACATGCGGCACATCCAGGATAACGCCGAGGAGTCTGTTCGGCGGGTTTTAAGCACCCTTGATGATGGCGAGTTCAGCTATGAAATGGATTGCGGCCATCAAATTACGGTTGCCATTACAGTCGATCAGAAAAAACGTGAAGCTGTCGTGGACTTTACCGGCACCAGTGATCAGCATTCCGGTAATTTCAACGCGCCAACGGCCGTTGTCAAAGCGGCTGTGTTGTATACATTTCGGTGTTTGGCAGCCGATGCCATCCCACTCAACGAAGGATGCCTAAAACCCCTCAAAATCATTATTCCTGAAAAGTCGATGATCAATCCGGAGTACCCGGCGGCCGTTATCTCGGGTAACACTGAAACCGCTCAGGCGCTGGTCGATACCTTGTTTGGCGCCCTGCAGATAGCGGCCGCATCGCAAGGGACGATGAACAACTTTATCTGGGGCGATGATGAGTACCAGTATTACGAGACGATCTGTGGCGGTTCCGGCGCGACCAGTAATCACAGTGGCACAGACGCCGTACACACTCACATGACCAACTCGCGGCTTACGGATCCCGAGATTCTGGAGTGGCGCTTTCCGGTCATTCTGGATTCGTTCTCAATACGTGAAGGATCAGGCGGTGACGGCAAGTTTTGCGGCGGCGATGGCGTTATTCGACGAGTAAGGTTTCTGCAGAACATGAACGCCAACGTACTATCGGGTCATCGCCGCATACCGCCCTACGGATTAGCCGGCGGCGGCAACGGACAAGTCGGATCAAATTATGTCGAACACCCTGACGGATCAAGAACAGAACTCGCCGGAACGGATCAAATAGAGTTAAAAGCGGGCGATATTTTCGTTATTGAAACCCCGGGTGGCGGCGCTTACGGAAAATCAGATAATGAATACACACCCTAAACCGTCCCGACTCACTCAGCTCGAAGTCCCCGATCGAGCGGCTCCCGGATTGAGTGCTCGTGACTCGGATCTCGACATCATTGTCCAGGCGTCGCACGATTACCTTGATACAACTCATTTCGATACCGTGAGATATCCACCACCTGATTGGGCCGCGCAGCAATTTGCTGTGGCGGCTGCAGACGGTGCATTGGCGTATACGGGCTATCGTGGACACACGGGCGTACTCAAAAGCGTCGCGAACTCACTGACTGAGTTTCTTCAGGTTGATGTCGATCCGGAAAGGAACGCCATCCTGACACCTGGAACACAGGCTGGGCTCTTTTGCGCATTGTCCTCATTGGTCGAGCCGGGCGACAGAGTTGCGCTCGTTGACCCGGAGTATCTGTTTAGTGAACGAATTCTGGGGTTTCTTGGGGCAGACATCGGACACGTCCCGCTTAAAATTGATGCCGAGGGTCCGCATCTCGATCTCGACATACTTGAGAAAGAATTTGCCGAGCGTGGTGTACGTATTCTCGTATTTTCGCACCCGAATAATCCAACGGGCTCGGTTTATTCCGAGTCGATTATTCAGCGTATCGCGAGTCTTGCCAACCAATACCAGGTTACTGTTTTAGTCGACGAACTCTACGCGCGCCTGATCCACGATGGCCCTGCGTTTCCACACCTTACCGCACAACCCGGCATGTCCGATAGATGCGTTACTCTACTCGGTCCAAGCAAAACAGAGTCGCTGAGCGGATTTTGCCTGGGGGTCGTCGTAGCCTCGCCAGAAATAATAGCGAGAATGGAAAACGTACTCTCCGTAACCGCGATGCGCGCACCTGCATATGCCCAACATATACTCGTTCCCTGGTTACGCGACGATCACGATTGGCTCAACTTTCGCCTGAAGAGTTTTACTAAAACGCGTGACGCTACGGTGATGAGTCTACGACGACTACCCTGGCTGAAAGTCCATCCGCAGGAAGGAACAGCGTACTTGTGGCCGGATGTGAGTGCATTAGAACTACCACCTGCCGCAGTAGCGGAAACTCTTTTGACCGAAGCTTCGGTGTTGGTTAGTCCCGGCTATCAATTCGGGCCGGGTAGCGCAGGACACTTTCGTATTTGCTATGCCCGTGACGAATCAATATGGGAAAAGGCACTCGATAATATAGTCGCCACACTCGACAAGATTGCAATCAAACAGGGGCTACCAGGAGTTCCGAGCTAATGACGCGACAAGTAATCACAACAAAATCTGCCCCTGCACCCGCGGGGCACTACAGCCAGGCAATTCGTGCCGCCGGGAGCTTTGTATTTGTCGCCGGCCAAACGCCGCGGACCGTAGACGGCAGCCGATTGACTGGCGCGTCATTTGCAGACCAAGCGCGGCAAACGATGGACAATCTTGAAGCAATCGCACATGCAGCAAATCTGACGCTCAAGGATGCGGTGAAGATTAACGTATTTCTTCGCCGGCTCGAAGATCGCACAGAATTTGATCAAATCTATGCTAGCTACATGGGAGATGCAAAGCCTGCCCGATCGCTTGTGCAGTCCGGGTTTTCAGATTTCGACATCGAAGTGGATGCCATTTTGCTGGATCCAACTTAGTCACCTGTTCTCGAATATCGGGCCTACGCTCGATGTTAATGCACGTTCGAAATTGAGGCAATGATGATGCGTTATTCCGCGGCGAAAATTTTCTGGCAAGGACTTACCGGTAACCGCGGGTGGACCCCGGCCTGGCGGGACCCTGAACCGCAGCGTGAATACGACATCGTGATTGTTGGGGGCGGTGGACACGGGTTAGCGACAGCATATTATCTCGCCAAGAAATACGGCCTACGCAAAATTGCGGTACTCGAAAAAGGCTGGATCGGCGGAGGCAATGTCGGTCGTAATACCACCATTATCCGATCTAACTATCTATTACCCGGCAATGAGCCCTTTTATGAGTTGTCGATGAAGCTGTGGGAAGGCCTCGAGCAGGAATTGAACTTCAATACGATGGTTTCGCAGCGTGGAATTGTCAATCTCTATCACACTGACAGTCAGCGGGATTCATATGCGCGTCGCGGCAACGCGATGCGTCTTGCTGGCGCCGACGCGGTATTGCTCGGCCAGAGCGAAATACGTCAACTGTGTCCGTTTCTGGACTTTGACAATGCTCGATTCCCAATCAAAGGCGGCTTGCTCCAGAAACGCGCCGGCACCGCCCGCCACGACGGCGTCGCTTGGGGATACGCGCGCGCTGCCGACCAGCTTGGCGTTGACATTATCCAGAATTGTGAAGTTGAGGGATTTCAAATTGAGAACGGTGTTTGTCGAGGCGTTGACACGGCACGCGGGCCGATTCGTGCTCGCAAAATAGCGGTCTGCGTAGCGGGTTCATCTAGCCGCGTCATGCAGCTGGCCGGTCTGCGACTTCCTATCGAAAGCCACGTATTGCAGGCGTTCGTCACAGAAGGTCTCAAACCGCTTATACCGGGTGTCATTACATTTGGCGCTGGTCACTTTTATATCTCCCAGTCCGACAAAGGAGGCTTGGTTTTTGGTGGGGATCTCGACGGCTACAACAGCTACGCACAGCGCGGCAATCTAGCCGTCGTGGAAGACGTTTGCGAAAGTGGTATGGCAGTCATGCCAATGATCGGTCGCGCGCGAATGCTACGCAGTTGGGGCGGCGTAATGGACATGTCGATGGACGGCTCACCCATTATCGACAAGACGCCGATCGAAGGACTGTTTTTTAATGGTGGCTGGTGCTACAGCGGCTTCAAAGCCACACCTGCATCGGGCCTGTGTTACGCGCATCTTATCGCTAGCGGCGAATCACACCCGACCGCGGCGGCCTATCGACTGGATCGCTATCGCCGCGGTGCATTGATCGATGAAGTCGGCACTGGCGCACAACCGAACTTACACTGAATTGAGACCTCTATGAGAATAAACCATCCACTGCTAGGCCTCCGTGACGCGGCTGAGTTCACGTATCTCGGGGACGCCTCATTGCTCAATCGACCAGATTGGCAAGACACGAATGCCCTGGACAATTTCCACAACTACGTCTACCAACGCGATAATCCGGCCGGACTGCATCATGAGTTGTGGTTTCATGAGCATGGCGATCGATCCTGGCTCGTTGTGCATCGCAATACACTCACCCATGAGATTGTGGGGGTCGAGCTGGCACACGACATTGCCAAGTCTCAACGAGCGAATCGTTGACACAGAAAAATAGAATCGCTGGTGGTCTGGTCGACCGAACGAAGACACTGGATTTTACGTTCAACGGTAAAATCTACGGCGCCTATGACGGTGATACTTTAGCCTCAGCTCTTATCGCAAACGACTGCCGACTTATTGGCCGCTCATTTAAATATCACCGGCCACGAGGTATTTTTGCCGCTGGCTCTGAGGAGCCGAACGCGCTGCTTACTGTAAACCGCGGGAACTACCAGGAGCCCAATACGCGGGCGACCGTGACCGAGGTGTTCGATGGTTTGGCAGCGCGCAGCCAAAACCATCTTGGCTCGCTCAAATTTGATGCGTTGGCTGTCAATGACGTGCTTGCCCGCTTCTTATCGGCGGGGTTCTACTACAAGACATTCATGTGGCCAAAATCCTTTTGGGAAAAAGTCTACGAACCGGCGATTCGCGCTTCTGCAGGCCTCGGAAGCTTGTCGGGTGCGCCTGATCCAGACAGTTATGATAAGGGTTTTCTGCATTGTGATCTGTTGATCGTCGGTGCCGGCCCGGCTGGCTTGTCCGCTGCGCTAGCTGCAAGCCAAAGTGGAGCTCGTGTAATTTTAGCGGACGAGGACTATCGAGTTGGCGGCAGACTAAATGCCGAGACCTACCACGTCGACGGCAAACAAGGATCAGTATGGGCAACTGCAGCTCTCGCAAAACTGTCCACGCACGACAATGTACGCGTAATGACTCGAACCACCGTCTACGGCGTTTACGATGGAGGAACTTACGGTGCGCTAGAGAGAAAGACCGATCACTTGTCAGATACTAATGGTGTGCCGCGGCAAATCCTTTGGCGAATCTACGCAAGCCGCACAATTCTTGCCGCGGGTGCAACCGAGCGGCCGATTGCATTTGGCAACAACGATCGTCCGGGAATCATGCTTGCAGGGGCGGTTCGCGCTTATGCCAATCGCTGGGCTGCGACACCAGGAAGTCGTGTTGCCCTATTCACGAACAATAACGACGCCATGCTATCATCAAAGGTTTTATCCAT
>JAQCGO010000066.1 GCA_027618995.1 Pseudomonadota bacterium
CGCTTTGTATTGTGGTTTTTGTCACCGTGCGACTGCACCTCCTGATGCGGGTCTTCCCCATGTCGCAGCTGACGGCCACGGTATTCTCGTTGCTTGCGCTGTATCAGTTCATTTTGTTCTGGATTAACGGCGTTGCCGGCATCCCGGTTCCGGCGATCAGTTACTGGGCACCGGTCATCAGTGGCGTAGTCTTCTGGCCGTTGGTCACAATGCTATTGCACGGTGCACGTATGCGGGCCCAGTAAATGCGCTTGCTGTCGCCCATCAAGGATCACCATTCCGAGCGCCGCCTGTTCATGGGACGCGTCGCAATGACCGCGACCATCGCGATCCTGTTGCTCGGCACGGTAGTTGCGAGACTGGTGCAGTTGCAGGTTTTTGACTACGAACTGTTCGCCGAGCAATCGCTGGGCAATCGCTATCGCATTGAGGCCGTGCCCCCAACCCGCGGTCTGATCTACGACCGCGAAGGACGCGTGCTGGCCGAAAACCTACCCGCTTACCAGCTTGAAATGATTCCTGAGCAGGTGGCCGATCTCGACGACACGCTGCAGCGGCTTGCCGCGTTGCAGCTGATAGCGGTCGACGACATCGCGCACTTCAAGGAACTTGCGAACAGCGGCCCTCGCTTCAAACCGGTCACGCTGAACTTTCGGCTGACCGATACGGAGATCGCGAATTTCGCCATCCAGCGACCCCGTTTTCAGGGTATCGATTTTCAGCCGCGACTGATTCGCCACTACCCGCACGGCGCAGCCGTTGCACACGCGGTCGGTTATGTCGGTGCGTTATCCAAAGAAGACTTGCAGCGGCTGGAAGGATCGGATTATGCAGGCACCGCACACACCGGCAAGACCGGCGTCGAAAGCCGCTACGAGGAACAGCTGCACGGCGATGTCGGCTACAACAATGTAGTGACGAACGCCCTTGGCCGACAGGTACCAGTGGACTCACGCGACCTGGCCAATGCATTGCCTGCCAACGAGTCGCCCGCACCGGGCGATGACATCTACACGAGCCTCGATCTCGACCTGCAATTAATGGCAAGCAAAGCGCTCGAAGGTCGACGCGGCGCCGTGGTTGCGATCGATCCTTGGAGTGGCGAGATACTGGCACTGGCCAGCGCGCCGGGCTTCGACCCGAACCTGTTCGCCGTCGGCATGAGCACATCGCAGTACGCAGAGTTGCAGGACAATATGACGCGCCCACTGTTCAACCGGGCGATTCGCGGCGCCTACCCGCCCGGTTCAACGATCAAACCAATGCTGGCCATCGCAGCACTGGAATCCGGCGCGTCCAATCTGCAGCGCACGACCCTGTGCCGCGGCTATTTCCGCTTGCCGAATCAAACACACCGTTATCGTGACTGGAAACCTGAGGGTCACGGTCGAATTGACCTGCTCGAAGCCCTGACCCAGTCCTGCGATGTGTATTTTTATGAGATCAGCAATGCTCTTGGTATCGACAACATGCATAAGTACCTCGACATGTTTGGTCTCGGGCATGCCACAGGGATCGATATCAGCGGCGAACACGACGGCCTTGTCCCGTCGCGTGCATGGAAGGAGCGCACTTTCAGCGAGCCCACGGACCGGCGTTGGTACAACGGCGAGACCGTGATCGCATCGATCGGCCAGGGCTACATGCTTGCAACGCCGCTACAGTTGGCCAGCGCCATCGCCGCTGTCGCCACCCGCGGAACTCGTTACGAACCGCACCTGGTCGCCACGTCGCAAAATACACTGACGGGCGAACGCACGATGTATCCCGCGAAAAGACTCGCAGACATTCAACTGCAAGACGAACAGAGCTGGGATGTGACAATCGCCGGAATGCACGCGGTTATGCAGGGAGATCGAGGCACAGCGCGGGCGGCGGGCGCGAACGCGAAATACCAAATGGCCGGAAAAAGCGGCACCGCGCAGGTTTTTTCGATCGCACAGGACGAGGAGTATGACGAAAAGCTGGTCGACGAATTACTCCGCGACCATGCCCTGTTTGTCGCATTCGCGCCGTTAGAGAATCCGCGTATCGCGGTGGCCGTTGTCATTGAAAATGGCTCGAGCGGCAGCCGGGTTGCCGCACCGATAGCGCGGCAGATTATGGACGAGTATCTCGGATACGGCAGCCATGCCGCGCAGTGAACCGCTACTCCTGGATTCCGGCAAAGCTGCACCGCTCGGCGATCTCGGCCGCATCATGCGCCGTCTCAACATCGACGGACCGTTGCTCGGCGGCTTGCTGTTGATTTGCGGGCTCGGGCTCGTCGTGCTGTACAGCGCGGTTGGCGAAAGCATGCGTTTGTGGCTTAGCCAACTCGTGCGACTGGGCGTCGCGCTGCTTGGCATGTTTATCGTCGCGCAAATGCCACCGGATTTTCTGCGTCGCTGGACACCGTGGGGGTTTGTAGCCGGGCTCATTCTGCTGATGCTCGTGTTGACGACCGGAGAAATCGGCCAGGGCGCCCGCCGTTGGCTTGATCTGGGCATCCGCTTCCAGCCGTCGGAAATCATGAAGCTGGCGGTGCCGATGATGGCCGCCTGGTACCTGCATGAACGGCCGCTCCCACCGCGGTTTGGTCAATTGATGGTGCTATTCGTCATCATCATCGCACCGACCCTGCTGATCGCACGTCAGCCCGACCTCGGCACCGCATTATTGGTCGCCGCCTCGGGTTTGATCGTCGTGGTATTGGCCGGACTCCCGGTACGATTCATGGTGACTCTCGCCGTGCTGTCGGTGCCGGGGGCTTTCGGCCTCTGGCAATTGATGGAGGGCTACCAGAAGCAACGGGTACTGACGCTGTTCGATCCGACCAGCGACCCGCTCGGCGCCGGTTACAACATCATTCAGTCAAAAATAGCGATTGGTTCCGGTGGCCTGTTCGGCAAAGGCTGGACCAATGGCTCGCAAGCGCAACTGAAGTATTTGCCGGAACGGGAGACCGATTTCATTTTCGCCGTCATCGGAGAGGAATTGGGTTTGCTCGGAGTCCTGTCGTTACTCTGCCTGTACCTGTTTGTGGTCGGCCGCGGCCTCTATATCGCGATCCAGGCGCCCGATACATTCTCGCGACTGCTTGCGGGCTCGATCAGCCTGACCTTTTTTGTTTATGTTTTCGTCAACACGGCGATGGTCACCGGCCTGGTTCCCGTCGTTGGTGTGCCTTTGCCGCTGGTCAGCTTTGGCGGAACGTCGATGGTGACGCTGATGGCGGGTTTCGGTATTCTGATGTCAATTCACTCCCACCGGAAACTTCTGCCCCACTAAATGATTATTCGATTTCTCGCCGGCATCGCCATATTCCTGGTGACCGCCTCAACCTGTCTGGCCGTTGATATCCATCGCAGCGATGTCGCTGCATTTATCGACTCCATGGTCAGTGAACACGATTACGACCGTACCGAGCTGGAACGCATACTCGGCGCGGCCGAAACCAAGCAACCGATCCTCGACAAGATCGCGAACCCAGCTGAGAAAACCCTGACCTGGGCCGAGTACCGGCCAATTTTCATGACCAGGGAACGCGTTCAGGCCGGCGCAACATTCTGGCGCGAGAACTGCGCGATGCTGGACAGGATCAGCGCGGAGACGGGTGTTCCGGTCGAAATCATCGTTGGGATTATTGGTGTTGAGACTTACTTCGGGCGCATCACCGGCGGCAACCGGGTGCTCGATGCGCTTGCCACACTCGCGTTTGATTATCCGCCACGCGAAGAATTCTTTCGTGGCGAACTGGTAGCGTTCCTGCTACTGGTCCGTGAAGAGCAGATGCAGGCCACCGATGCTGTCGGTTCTTATGCCGGTGCCATGGGCCGGCCGCAGTTCATGCCGTCGAGTTACCGGGCGTACGCCGTCGATGCAACCGGCGATGGCAAGCGTGACATTTGGAATGACTGGGCGGACGTCGCCGGCAGTATTGCCAACTATTTCGTCGCGCATGGTTGGTCAGCCGGCAAGGAAGTCACGACGCAGGCTACGCTGAGCAGTCGTTTCAAGGGCCCGGTACCGGACAATCAGCTCAGAGCCGACGTGACGGTGCGTTCCCTGAGTGACGCCGGTGTCGTGTTTGCAACCGGGCTGGCCAACGACAGCAAGGGCCAATTGTTGACGTATGCCGGTAGCGACGGGCCAGAGTACTGGGTCGGATTCCACAATTTCTTCGTCATAACGCGCTACAACCACAGCGTCATGTATGCGCTCGCCGTTTATCAACTTGGCCAGGAAATCGCGGGGGAGATCGCGCGTGACGATTCGTAACGCGGCTGCTTGCCTGCTCGCGTTCACCTGCCTCGTTGTCCTCGCCGCCTGCGGCTCCAACAAACCGAAAGACGGGCCGCCGCAGTCCGGCACCCCATCAACCAGCAAATTGCCCGCCGATTCCGTACCGCGACCCGAGCCGAAGGGCCGCTATGGCAACGGCCCGGTGTATGAAGTGCTCGGCAAACGCTACACCGTGATGCCCAGTGCGGTCGGTTACAAGGAACGCGGCGTTGCGTCCTGGTACGGCAAGAAGTTTCACGGCAATTTGACGTCGAATCGGGAAACCTACGACATGTATGCCATGACGGCGGCTCACAAGACCTTGCCGCTGCCGACCTATGTGCGCGTGCGCAACCTGAGCAATGGCAGATCCATTATTGTGCGCGTCAACGATCGCGGCCCGTTTGTCGACAACCGCATCATTGACCTGTCGTACGCTGCAGCGATCAAGCTCGACATGGTTGGCGCGGGCACAGCTCTCGTTGAGGTCGAGGCGATTACCTTCGCCAATCAACCCGGCACACGGAGCCAATCGCCGACCAAGGCCGCGCCGGCGAGCACAAACGCGACTTCGACCGGAAAACTCTATACCCAGGTGGGAGCGTTCGGCAGCCGCGAAAATGCGGAGCGGCGGCTGGCCCTTTTGCGCAACGGCGGCATCGGTGCCGCGTTCCTGCACGAGGATAAATCAGTCAGCCCGGCGCTGTATCGGGTCCGGGTCGGGCCGATCAACAACGTCGATCAATACGATCTGGTGGTTAAGGAGCTCGCCAGGCTCGGCATCAACGACCCGATCATCGTCAACGACTGATCTGTGTGAGGCCACTCCTGTGTGAGGCCACTCCTGTGGGAGGCCACTCCTGTGGGAGGCCACTCCTGTGGGAGGCCGCCATGCGGGCGACCTGCGATCTCCGCAGGAGTCGGCGCACGGGATGTTCTTCGACCGAAGTAAA
>JAQCGO010000029.1 GCA_027618995.1 Pseudomonadota bacterium
ATGGTCACGGCCAGCCACAATCCGGCCGATTACAACGGGCTAAAAATTGTGCGCGAACAGGCGCGCCCGGTGAGTGCCGACAGCGGCCTGCAGGATATCCGGGCACTCGCCGAAGCCGACAAGCGGCAGGTTGCCAAAAAGAGAGGGCGGCATGCGCCGATCAATATATTCGAACCGTATATCGATCACATCCTCGGCTACGTCGACCGCAAGGCGCTTAAGCCCTTAAGGCTCGTCGTGAATCCGGGTAACGGTGGTGCCGGCATTGCCATGGATGGGTTGCGCGAGCATTTGCCGTTCGAGTTCATCGATGTCAATTACGCGCCGGATGGCACCTTCCCGAACGGCATCCCCAACCCGATGTTGCTCGAAAACCAGGCCGTGACGCGTGAGGCGGTGATCCAGCATGGCGCTGACATGGGCATCGCCTGGGACGGTGATTTCGATCGCTGTTTTTTGTTCGACGACCAGGGCGGCTTCATCGAAGGCTATTACATCGTCGGGCTTTTGGCGGAAAGCATCCTGAAGCGAAATCCCGGGGCAAAAATTATTCACGACCCGCGCCTCACCTGGAACACGCTCGACATCGTCGCGAAGGCTGGTGGCGAGGCGGTGCAGAGCAAGTCCGGTCATTCCTTTATTAAAGAGACGATGCGCGAAGTGGACGCCGTGTACGGCGGCGAGATGAGCGCACACCATTATTTCCGTGAGTTCTCCTACGCCGACAGCGGCATGATTCCCTGGCTACTGGTCGCGGAACTGATTTCAACCAGTGGTAAGTCGCTATCCGAACTCGTGGGCGAACGACAGGCGAAGTTTCCGGCCAGTGGCGAGATCAATCGCGAGGTGGCGGATGCGAAAAAGACCCTGGCGGCGTTGCATGATCGATATGCGAGCGAAGCGCTCAGCGTGGACGATCTGGACGGCTATTCTTTCGAGTTTGAAAACTGGCGGTTCAATATCCGGATGTCGAATACCGAGCTGGTGGTGCGACTGAACGTGGAAAGCCGCGGGGATGTCGCGCTGATGCGACAAAAAACCAGCGAAGTGCTTCAGCTTCTTGAAAGTTAGTTGGATTTTCCCGGATTCACGGCTCAAGCCGAAAATCGTCGAAAATCAGGCGTTCATCGCCCGTGGCATTCACCGTCGCAAAATGGATATCTCTTCGACCCTGGCCACGACGAAAATAGGTTCGTCGAAAGCGCACGAGCCGGATTTTGCGCAATTTCGCGCAATATCCGCCGGATGTACCAGTCAATTGTTCTGGTAGTATCGCGAAGCAGATTTGCCCCCAAAGTTGCTCTGGAGACCTGATGATTGTTCGTACGCGCTTCGCCCCCAGCCCCACCGGCGTATTGCACCTTGGCAGTGTCCGAACCGCGCTTTTTTGCTGGCTATATGCACGCCACCACGGCGGGAATTTTATCCTTCGAATAGAGGATACTGATCGGCAGCGATCTACCGATGAAAATGTCGAAGCCATTCTCGAAGGAATGGCATGGCTTGGGCTGGATTGGGACGAAGGGCCGTTCTATCAGTCGCGTCGATTCGACCGCTATCAAGAGGTTGTTGAGCAGTGGTTGCAAGACGGCAAGGCGTATCATTGTTACTGTAGCAAGGCCGAAACAGACGCGCTCCGTGAGCAGCAAATGGCGGCCGGCGACCGGGTACGCTACGACGGTCGTTGTCGCGACCTGCGTAAGCCGAGGAGCGGCGTCGATCCCGTGGTTCGATTCCGAAACCCGCTTGAAGGCGAGGTCGTCGTAAACGACAAGGTACGCGGCACGGTGGTCTTCGAGAATGCGCAACTCGACGACCTGATCATCGCGCGCTCCGATGGTTCACCAACCTATAACTTCTCAGTCATCGTCGACGACTACGACATGGGAATTACACACGTCATTCGCGGTGACGATCATCTGAACAACACGCCACGGCAGATGAACATGCTTGCGGCACTTGGTGCCGAACCGCCGGAGTATGCGCATCTGCCGATGATCCTGGGTGCGGATCGTGCCAAGTTATCCAAGCGCCATGGAGCCGTTGATATTCGCGACTATGAAGAGCAGGGCTATTTGCCCGCCGCGATGCTCAATTACCTGGTCCGTCTGGGCTGGTCACACGGCGACCAGGAAATTTTCAGCGTCGGCGAAATGATCAGTGTGTTCGACATTGCCGATGTCAACCAGTCCGCTTCGTCATTTAATCCTGAAAAACTGCGCTGGATTAATCAGCAGCACATCATGGCAAAACCAGCCAAGGAGTTAGGCCAGGCACTGTTGCCCTACCTGCTAAAGGCGGGACTCGATCCGGCCAGAGGGCCGAATCCTTCGGATGTCGCCGCCGCTTTTCACGAGCGCGCGGAAACGTTGACGCAGATGGCCGCAAGCGCACGCTACTGCTATGAGAATTTCACGGTCATCGAGGCCAACGCGGCGAAAAAGAACCTGCGCCCGGTCGTTCTCGAGCCCTTGCAAGCTGTGCGAGAGAGATTAGCGGCACTGCCGGAGTGGACTAAAGAGGGGATTGCAGCCGCGATCGAAGAAACGGCCGCCAGCTTCAATCTCAATCTTGGCAAAATCGGACAACCGATACGCGTCGCCGTGACCGGAGGTGCTGTGTCGCCGCCGATCGATGTGACGGTCTGGCTGGTGGGGCAGGAGCGAACGATCCGGCGGCTCGATCATGCACTCGAGCTGATAGCCGAGCGAGCCGCCGCAAACGATTGATTTTCAGCCTAAAATCGCTCCAAAGACGATTTCTTGACAGCCTGCGCCCGCGCCCGTAAAGTGCGCGGCTCCGTTGGGGCTATAGCTCAGCTGGGAGAGCGCTTGCATGGCATGCAAGAGGTCGGCGGTTCGATCCCGCCTAGCTCCACCAGATCCCTACGGAACGACGTTCTGCGTCCCCATCGTCTAGAGGCCTAGGACACTGCCCTTTCACGGCGGCAACAGGGGTTCGAATCCCCTTGGGGACGCCATTTTCTAACTGCGTATCACAACCCGGTCCGAGCGACGAGCTGAGCCCCAGTGCCCCTGCGGTTATCCCTGCTTGGCCGGGTGCGGCGATCGGGCAGGTGCTGGGTCGAAAATCTTTACAGAGCAGCGTTCAATGGGCAAATCGAAATTATCTAACTGATTGTTTTAAAACAATAAAACCGTGTTGGTACGGACATTGCTCTATATTGGTCAGATTAGAGCGAATTGCAGGCGTAACAATCATCATGAAAAAAATATTCGTCGGACGAGAACTTCTACGATACGCATGGTCTTTTGACCGGCGTCTGGCTCACAGATCTGTTTGCTGCTCCAGACGGAAATAATAAGGGCGAATCGGGTTGGGCAGTCTTATTTGACGCTGCAATGGGTGTTATTGGCGAATTTTCATCATGCCAGTGTAGCTCAGGCAGCCCAGTAAGCGCTCGGGTCGCGGGCGGCGATCTTGCGTTCCCAATCGAGGCTGGTGCGCACGATCAGTTCAAGATCGTCGTACTCTGGCATCCAGCCAAGTACCTGGTGAATTTTCTCGGTTGCCGCAATCAGCACGGGTGGGTCACCGTCACGACGCGGCTCCTCAGTGATACTCAACGCCGCACCGTGCACACGTTCGACCATTTGCAGAACTTCGCGTACGCTGTAGCCATGACCATAACCGCAGTTCAGCGTCGACGACTTGCCGCCATCGCGCAGGTAGTCGAGCGCATCGAGGTGCGCCGCCGCAAGATCCTCGACATGGATGTAGTCACGCAAGCCGGTGCCGTCGGGAGTAGGGTAGTCGGTGCCGAAGATCGATACGCCTTTACGCTTGCCGACCGCCGCCTCGCAGGCGACTTTCACCAGCAGGGTCGCCTTCGGGGTGGACTGGCCGATGCTGCCGCCCGGTTCGCAGCCGGCGACGTTGAAATAGCGCAACGCGACGTAGCTGGGACCACCGGCGAGCGCGAGATCACGCAGCATCCATTCGGTCATGAGTTTCGAGCTGCCATAGGGATTGATCGGTTTGGTGGGCGTTGCTTCGCTGGCCTTGCCATCGGGCGGTATGCCATACACGGCGGCGGTGGAAGAAAACACCACGTGTTTGACGCCGTGCGCATGGGCGCGCTCGAGCAGGGTGCGGCTGCTGGCCGTATTGTTGCCGTAGTACTTGAGCGGGTCTGCGATCGACTCCGGTACTACGGTGTGCGCCGCGAAATGCATGAGCGTGTCGATCTTGTGCTCGGCAAACAGTCGATCCAGCAGGGCAGCGTCGCCCGTGTCGCCGATGACCAGCTCGCCCGCTGTGACTGCGGCCTCGAAGCCCGTCGACAGGTTGTCCAGCGTGACCACGGACTCGCCCGCAGCGCCCAGTTGCCTCACGACGTGACTACCGATATAACCGGCACCACCGGTGACGAGAATGCTGTTTTTGGCCATACGATCAATACTCAAGTTTTGTCGGGGTCAGAGCCCTTTTGGAAAAAGGGCTCTGACCCCTTTTGGAAATTGTGAACCTGACGCTCGTCTGCGAGACAAAGTTTATCAATACTGCCCGATCCAGATCGGACCTGTTTCGCACATATATTATGTGACACCGGAGTTCTTTAGTGCCTGCGTTGCGAAGTCTCGGAAACACCCTGCTGCTGGCGTCATTGCTCGGCCTTTCCGCCTGTGGCGGCGGCGGGGGTGGCGGTGGCAATGGCGGAGGTGGCGGCGGCGGAGGCGGCGGCGCAACGACGGTCACGGTGTCCGGCACTGTGAGCTATGAATTAGTGCCGCCGAACGCGGGCTGCCAGGGGCTGAATTTCAATGCCACCACGCTGCGCCCGATCCGCGGCGCGACCGTCGTGCTGTTGAACCAGGCGGGCGCTGAGCTGGCCCGCATGACGTCCAGCGACACCGGCGCTTATTCGTTTACCGGCGTGGCAGCAAATACCACGGTTCGAGTTCGTGTGCTCGCGGAGTCCAGGCGCAGCGGTTCACCAAGCTGGGACGTCCAGGTGCGCGACAATGTCGATACGAGCGCCACACCGCCGGCGCTTGCCAGCCGGCCGTTGTACTCACTCGACGGCGGTACATTCAACACCGGAGCGGCTAACGTCAGCCGCAATCTGACCGCACAGACCGGCTGGGGCGGCTCGAGTTATACGGCTACGCGTGCGGCGGCACCCTTCGCAATACTCGATACGATCTACACCGGCATGCAATTCATCGCCGCAGCGCAGCCAAACCTGGCGTTGCCGCCGCTGGACGCGTTCTGGAGCGTCAACAACACGGCCGACACGACGGAATTCAATATCGACACGGGCGAACTCGGCGGCTCGTTTTATATCTTCGACCTGGATTCGCTCTTCATCGTCGGCGATGCGAGTGACGACACGGACGAATTTGACGATCATATTGTGGGCCACGAATGGGGACATTTCCTCGACGATGTGCTGTTTCGATCGGATTCGAGCGGCGGTACGCACTTTCTCGGCGATCGGCTCGACTCGAGGGTCGCCTGGGGCGAAGGATGGGCATCGGCGTTGGCCGCAATCTTCCTGAATGACCCGGTCTACTGCGACACGGGCGAGCCCGGTACCAGCGATGGTTTCGCCATTGACGCGGAGAGTGGTTTTTTCGGTGGCCAGGGCTGGTTCGATGAAGTCGGCATCATCCGCTTTGTTTACGACCTCTGGGATACCACCAGCGAGGGCACGGACACGGGCTCGGTCGGTTTCCAGGCGATTTACAATGTCATGACGGGTGGCCAGCGTACAACGCCGGCCTGGGCCAATATTTTCACATTCGCGGTCGAACTCAAGGCGATCGTGGGTCCGGCTGGTGACGATCTGATCGACGCGCAGCTTGCCGACGAGCAAACCGTGAATGGTGCTCAACTGGATATCTGGGGAACCAATGAAACGAACGACGGCGGTGCGAACAGTCCGGCTGACGTCCTGCCGATCTATATCGACATGGTTGCGGATGGTTCGACAACCAACATTTGCTCGAACAGCCAGTTCGATACGCGCGTGGAAAAAGATGGCAACAAGCTGTCCGAGTTTCGCTACATCCGGCTCAGTGTTCCCTTCGCTGACCAGTACAATGTCCTGATTGAATCAACGACACCTACGCCGCCAACCGCCGACCCGGCTGATCTCGACCAGAGCGATCCGGATATGTTCCTCGTGCAGAACGGCATAGTGCTTGCCGATCTGACTAGCCCCGATGAAAACATCGAGATTGGGCTGACGCCGCTGCTGCAGCCGGGAACCTACATTGCCGATCTGCGTGACTGGCGCTACGCTGATCCGGAGCGCCCGGCGAGTTATCCGCCCGTGGTCTGCTTTAATGTGAGCTTCACATCAACCCCCTGAGTATGTCTGGTGACTTTATGAAACTAGCGATTTTATCTGTCAGTGCTGCATTACTGTTGGCCATCGCGTCGCACGCTCACGCGTTGGCCGAAGATGCCGCCGACGTGCTGCAACGAACGTCGAAAATACAAAGCCCGGTACGAATAGACTATCGGGTGATCGGCACGCCGATCGTCGGCATGCCGGTCGCGGTAGAATTACAACTCAGATCTTTACTGGGCACGGAGCCGTATCGCTTGTCCTATCGCGTCAACGATCCGACCGCGATGCGGTTACCGGAATCGCAGTCGGCTAGCGTATCGGTCAGCCCGTCGGTGCGTGACGAGCTGAGTTCACAGCAAGTCACCGTTATCCCGATGCGCGAAGGTCGTCTCTACCTGAACGTGACGGCCGAAGTTGAGACCGAGAGTGGTTCAATGCAGACGGTCATCGCGATTCCGATCCAGGTTGGCGTGGCGGCCCCGCGCGAATTACTCGACAATGGCACAGTCAGCGAAGACGCGAACGGCAACCTGATTCGTTCGGTACCCGCGAAAGAAGAGTAGGCGGTCTGATGGGGGTGGCTCCTGTGGGAGGCGGCCATGCCGGCGACCGGGGTGTTCTTCGACCGAAGTAAAGCGCAGCGAAGCGAGCCATGAGGGAGAGGAATACCCCGGTCGCCGACTCCCAGATGTCGCCCGCATGGCGGCCTCCCACAGCCGCCTCCCACAGGTGGGGTCAGGAGTCGCGGACATGGCCCCCTTCGCCCGCATGGCGGCCTCCCACAGCGGCCTCCTATAGTCTTCGCCCGCATGGCGGCCTCCCACAGTGGTCTCCCACAGCGGCCTCCCACAAAAGTACTTAGGGTAGGGGGATCTCTACGACGTCCGCGATGGCCGGATCGACATTGTCATAGGAGGTGTAGCTCACGACGTCGCCAAGCGCCGGGCTTATTGCGATTGGCCCGGCGATCACTGTCTTTACCGCGTTGGTCGTCAGATATAGTTCAAGGTTTTCGGCGCGCAAATCAACACTGACCGGCGCCGAACCTATCGTCAGGTTGGAAAATCGAGGAAAAGACGTCGCAATATCACCGCCGTCAGGCACGATATACAAGTCAACCGAATTGTGATTCGTGGCGGTGTGCAAAAAACTGAATTTCACCAGTGTTTCCACGGAGCGGCGGTCCGGCTGCCAAAGGAAGCCTCCCAGGGCGCCGATTTCACCAATTGCGTAGTATTCGTATCGAATGCCGGCCGCAATCAAAATGTCATCTTCCAGGAGGATGGATCCGACATTGCCGGCAGCCGTGTAGGCGAGCGAGTAGGCTTTCGCAGCAAGCGGCAGTTCGGCGGTGACGTCACGATACATGTGGTTGGTCAGGATCGGATCCATCAACATGTCATCAGTGTAGACATCGGAGGTCCCGAGATTCGAGGACGCGTGGACGAACCGCACCTCCGGCGTGGAGTTTACGTGCACGATTCTGAGAGTTCCTCCGTTATCCGCAAACTGCCGCACAGAAATCGGATCAACGTCATTTGCATCGACATCGAATAACGCGATGGTATATCCGGCCGCTGCCACCGGAGCGAAGGAGGCCGACGTGAACAGGACGACACTCGGATCGTTCGGCGCCGTAATAATCAGGACGTAATTACCCGATGGCAACTCGACCGTGGCCGATACGTTGGTGAATTGAACGCTGGCGATCTGATTGCCAAGTACCGGCACAACGCCGGGTGCCTGGAAATATACATCGACCGTGCCGAGCGTTTCGGCAGCGTGCGCGAAGCGCATCTCAAACACGGTTTCCGTACCAACCCATTCGCGTCGTGGCGCTTCCCACAACGTAATGGTCGGTGTAGCGAGGTCGCCGCTGACCAGGAATGTATAAGCCAGATCGATCTGCGTATCCACGAACTTGCTTGCCACTCGTGTGCGTGTCAGCTCGCCGGCCAGGAGCGTCTCGAAGTTGAAAGTGTAATCGAGGTCGTCAAATTCGGCCGGCGCAGAAATGCCCTTATAATCGGCAGTACCAATTGCTTGTTGTTCGATCAGCAGGGCGATCGATGGCGACGTCGGAATGGCGTTGACGAAACGAAACGTAGCGCTGCCAGTCGCGGTTGGAAAATTTGACTCACCTGCGCAAGCAGTGACCAGCAATACAACGCCTGCCAATTGGCCCAGGAGCAACAGTTTATTTTTCATTCGATGGCTTTGACAGTCCATTAGTAGGCAATTTATTCCGCGCCGCAAATTGATTTAACTTCGAGAAATTCGTTCAGCCCGTGGCTGCCCCATTCACGACCGTTGCCGGATTGCTTGTAACCGCCAAACGGTGCGCCGGCGTCAAGACCGGCGTTGTTGATATGCACCATGCCGGTTCGCAGGCGGGCGGCGACACGGCGCGCCCGCGCCATGTTGGACGACGATACGTAGCTTGCGAGGCCATACGGCGTGTCGTTCGCAATACGAATCGCATCCTCTTCATCATCATAGGCAATTATTGCGACGACCGGGCCGAAAATTTCTTCGCGGGCGATAGTCATGTCATTTGTGACATTCGCAAATATGGTTGGTTTCGCGTAGTAACCTTTTTTCAGCCCGTCCGGTCGCCCCGTACCGCCGGCCGCCAGCGTGGCGCCTTCGTCGATACCTTTTTGAATCAGGCCTTGTACCTTGTTCCACTGCAATTCAGAGACGAGTGGTCCGACTTGCACGCCTGCGCCACGTGGATCACCTACGACGGTCGCGTCGGCGGCTTCGGCAGCAATCGCGGCGGCCTCGTCCATACGATCTCTCGGTACCAGCAAGCGCGATGGTGCGTCGCAGGACTGGCCCGTATTCAGCATCACCTCGTTAATGCCAGCCGTTACCGCCGTCGCGAAGTCCGCGTCGTCGAGCAGAATGTTTGGCGACTTGCCGCCCAGTTCCTGCGCCACACGTTTCACAGTCGGGGCGGCGTTTTGTGCCACCAGCACTCCGGCGCGCGTCGAACCCGTAAACGACACCATATCGATACCGGGATGCACGCTCAGCGCTGTGCCCACACCCGGACCGTCGCCGTTGATCAGGTTGAAAACGCCGGCTGGGACGCCTGCAGTCTCGAGAATCTCGGCGAATATATAAGCGTCGAAGGGCGCGATTTCGCTGGGTTTCAGGATCATCGTGCAGCCCGCAGCCAGCGCGGGTGCGACTTTCACGGCGATCTGGTTTTGTGGCCAGTTCCACGGTGTGATCAGGCCGCAGACGCCAATCGCTTCCTTGACGATGAGCGTGTCGCGACTGCGGCTTTCGAACTTAAAGTCCCGCAACGCGCGAATGGCCGCCTTGATGTGTTGCGAGCCGCTCGCGGCCTGCGCCGATGTTGCGACTTCCCAGGGCGCACCCATCTCTTCCATGATTGCCTCGGCGATGTCGTCAAATCGCCTGAGGTACTCATCGAGAATGGCCTGCAGCAGTGCGAGTCGTTCTTCGCGACTGGTCTGCGAGTAAGTCTCAAAGGCCCGTTTCGCAGCGGCGACAGCAATATCGACATCGGCCGCAGAACCCAGGCTGATGCGTCCACAAACTTCTTCGGTGGCCGGGTTGATGACGTCCAGCGGATTCGGGGTAATCGGATCAACCCACTTTCCATCGATATAAAATTGCAGCGTGTCGCGCATTGTTTCGTCCCCGGTCATGGCCTTTCGCAGCGAGCCGCGAATGATATCGCAAAATGACACTTTCGGGGTGCTTTCCAAGTGCGCTATGATCGTGATGCTTGCTGTGATAAAAAAAATAAGGGAAACAAGAGCTTAAGCTGAATTTTGCAGAGTTACTGTGGGAAGCCGCCATGCGGGCGATGTGTCGTGGGCATGGCCCCCTCCCACAGCCTCCCACAGAGGAAAAAGTATTGCTGCCACTGAATGACGTCATTCACCTCGCTATTACCGGCATTGCACAGGGCTGCGCCTACGGCTTGATCGCACTGGGCTTTGTACTCATCTATAAGGCGACTGAAGTCGTGAACTTCGCGCATGGCGAATTCATGATGCTGGGTGCATTCGCAGTGCTGACATTTTCGGAGGTGCTGGGCTGGGGATTCTGGCCGGCGTTTGTGCTGGGCTGCCTCTCGATAGCGGCCGTCGGCTACCTCGTCGATGCGCAGATCATGCGCCGCATTATCGGCGAGTCGCAGGCCAGCATCTTTATCCTGACGGTCGCGTTCGGTTTCATTTTCCGAGCCTTGGCAGGAATGATGTTCGGCTGGAATACCCGCTCTCTCGATACGCCGTTCGATGGCAAGATCGCGATCGGCAACCTGGTCGAGATTAATTCCGATCGAGTCGCGATCATCATCGCTACCGTGCTGCTGGTTGGCGCTATCTACCTGTTCTTTGGGCGTACACGTTACGGCGTCGCGATGCAGGCCGCATCGCAAAATCAACTCGCGGCCTTCTACATGGGCATCCCGGTCAAGCGACTGGTCTCGCTGACCTGGGCGATCGGCGCGTTCATCGCCGCTGCTGCCGGCGCCTTGCTCGCACCGATGACGCAAATCGATACCACGATCGGGTTATTGGGCATCAAGGCACTCGCGGGCGCCATCGTTGGCGGCTTTGGTTCGATACCGGGTGCATTGCTCGGCTGCATCCTGATAGGTGTTATCGAACCTTTCGCCGATTACTACCTGCCGGGCATCAAGGGTGTGTCCGCCTATGTCGTAATGCTCGTCGTCCTGTTCGTGCGGCCCGAAGGCCTGATCGTGCAGACCTACCAGAAGAAGGTGTAGCTCATGCAGTTCCTGTTCAAGACCGCTTACACCGACGACATCCGCTTCCTCGCCAGGACCGGCGAAAAAATACGAGTTGCGTTGGTCGTGATACTGCTGCTCGCTGCGCCATTCATGTTGCAGGATTATTACCTGGCGGAACTCGGTCTGTTGCTGGTGTACGCCATCGCGGGCATCGGCCTGATGACTCTGACCGGGCACACGGGCCTGGTCAGCTTTGGTCATGCTGCATTTCTGGGCATCGGTGCCTATACGCATTCGATCCTGTTGTCGAAGGGCGTGCCGTTCACAATCTCGCTGCTGATTACGGTTTCGTTTTCGGCGGCCGTTGGCATGCTGATCGGTCGATCCGCGTCGAAAATGTTTGGTTTTTACATGGCCATCGCGACATTGGCGTTTGGTATCTTGATCGAAACCGTGTTTGGCGAGTGGAGCTCGTTGACCGGTGGTCACCAGGGACTCGCCGTACCCGACCTGATTGTTTTCGGGTTGCCGCTCGCCAAAGCCTGGCAGCAATATTACCTGGACCTGGTTCTGACTCTGCTGGTCATCTGGGGCGCGTCGAATTTGTTCCGCACACCAACCGGTCGTTCGTTTCTCGCCGTGCGTGATTCAGAATTGTCGGCTCGTTGTCTCGGCGTCAATGTCGAGTGGGCCAAGATCCAGGCTTTCGGCGTCAGCGCCGCGATCACCGGTCTCGCCGGCGCATTGCTCGCGCACCATCTGAGCTACCTGGTCCCCGAGGTGTTTGGCGTGCTCGAGTCGCTGAAACTGATGCTCATGATTGTCGTCGGGGGCATGGGGAGCATCCTGGGCGCGGTATTTGGCGCCATCTTCGTCTCGATACTGCCGGTGGCCTTGAGTTTCCTGAAAGACGTATTGCCTGCGTCGATCGGGCAGACGGCGGGCCTCGAGCCATTGCTGTTTGGCCTGATCATTGTCATCGTGATCGTATTCGAGCCGCTCGGCATTTACGGTCGCTGGATGAAGCTGCGCTTCTTCTTCGAGTCGTTTCCGTACTACCGCAAGTCGTCATATGTGCGGCAGAAAAGCTACCTGAAAACGGATCGCATGCGATGAGTGTCGCTAAGACATTGTCGGTGCGCAACCTGTCGATCGAATTCGGCGGCGTGCATGCGGTTGAGGATATTTCGTTTGACGTTGCACCGGGCGAGACCTTCGCCATCATCGGGCCGAATGGTGCCGGCAAGAGCACAATATTTAACCTGATCAGTCGCCTGTATACGCCGACGGCGGGAACGATGCATTACGGCGAGCAGGATCTGCTCAGATTGCCGGCACACAAGATCGTGCATGCAGGAATCGGCCGAACGTTTCAAAACATCGAGCTGTTCGAACACGCCACGGTGCTGCAAAACCTGATGGTCGGGCGGCATTCGCACATGCGTGCCAACCCATTCCTGAACTTTGCCTTTCTGCCGGGTGTACGCAAGTCAGAGATCGAGCACCGGCGTAAGGTCGAAGACATCATCGACTTTCTCGAAATCGCGCAATATCGCGAGCAGAAAATTTCCGACCTGTCGTATGGGGCGCGCAAGAATGTCGAGTTGGCGCGAGCATTGTGCACGGAACCGACTCTGCTGCTACTCGACGAGCCTGCATCCGGGCTGAATAACGAAGAAACGGACGATGTGTCGTTCTGGCTCGACGACATCAAGCATGATCTGGGTATAACGATAGTCATGGTTGAGCACGACATGAACCTGGTGGGGCAGGTGGCTGACCGTGTAATGGCGATCAACAACGGCAGGCTGCTCGCCATTGGCACGCCCGATGAGGTGCGAAACGATGTCGAAGTGCAGCGCGCGTATCTTGGAGTCGCCGCATGAGTGCGCCGTTGCTGCAGATGCGCAACATTGAAACCTACTACGGGCCGATCATGGCCATTCGTGGAGTCAGCCTCGATGTGAACGAAGGCGAGATCGTCGCCGTACTGGGTGCGAATGGCGCGGGCAAGACCACGCTGCTCAAGACAGTCAGCGGCGCATTGGATAGCAACAAAGGGCAGGTACTGCTCGACGGCGAAGAAATTCAGTGTCGCGATCCGGACTGGGTGGCACGCAAAGGCATCGCGCACGTACCGGAAGGACGCGAAGTATTCCCGCTGTTGACGGTCGCTGAGAATCTCGCCATGGGCGCCTATAACCGCAGCGACAAGGACACGATCGCCAGAGATCTTGAAGCCGTTTATGAGTACTTTCCCGCCCTCCGCAGCGTGCAGCGAAAAATGGCGGCGTACCTTTCCGGCGGGCAGCAGCAAATGCTTGCGATCGGTCGCGGTTTCATGGCGCGGCCGCGACTATTGCTGCTCGATGAACCGTCATTGGGCCTGTCGCCGTTGCTGGTGCAGGAAATCTTCAGGATTATTGTGCGCCTCAATAGCGAACAGGGGATGACGATCCTGCTGGTTGAACAAAACGCCAATGTTGCGTTGCAGGTCTCTTCGCGCGGCTACGTGATGGAAGTCGGCGGCATGGTCATGGATGGTCCCAGCGACAAATTGCTCGCCAGCGAAGACATCAAGGAATTCTACCTGGGCAAGAAGGAAGTGGGCGTGCGCGGCCGCCGTCGCTGGAAAAAGCGGAAAACCTGGCGATGACACCGGTACTGCAGGACGGCTGTGACACGCTGCCGAAACTTTTCCTGAAGAAAACGGCCGAACGCGGTGATCGCATCGCCATGCGCGAGAAAGACTTCGGTATCTGGCAAAGCTATTCCTGGAGTGACTATCGCGCGCGTGCGTTCGAGATCGCGTACGGCTTGCTGGCACTTGGTCTGCAGCGTGGCGATGTAGCCTCGATCCAGAGCGAAGACTGCCGGGAGTGGCTGTGGACCGATCTGGGGATATTGCTCGCCGGCGGTGTGGTCAACGGTATTTACCCGACTTACCAGATGCGCCAGGTGGAACACGCGTTAACGGACTCGAGTTGCCGCTTTCTGTTCGTCGAAGACGAGGAACAGCTCGACAAGTACCTGGCGATTGAGCAGCAACTGCCACTGATCGAAAAGATCTACGTGTTTGACTGGCGAGGTCTGCGTGACTTCAGGCACGACAAGGTAGCGAACATTGAAGTCCTGTACGAACTGGGTCGCGAATTTGGCACACGCAACGCGGGCCTGGTCGAAAGCATCGTCGCGGCGGGTTGCGGTGACGATCTTGCAGCACTTGTTTATACCTCCGGTACGACCGGGATGCCGAAAGGCGCGATGCTGTCACAGCGCTACATCATTTTTCAGACGCTGCTGGCTCCCGATCAGTTGCTATTCAGCGCCGACGACGAGATCCTGACCTACCTGCCGCTGTGTCACATTGCCGAGCGGGTGTTCTCCGGCTGGTTGCCGATTGCGCATGGCGCCACGATCAATTTTGCGGAAAGCCCGGAAACGATCGCGCAGAATCTGCAGGAACTGTCGCCGACCTACTTTTTTGCCGTGCCGCGCGTTTGGGAGAAATTTTATTCCCGGATTACAACGGCGATGTCCGAAGCCACCTGGATTGGGTGCAAAGCCTATGACCTGGCCCTGGCGGCCGGGCTGCGACGTGCCGATAAACTAATCGCGGGGCAGGCCTTGTCGATTGCCGACAAAGTCGGCTACGCGCTGGCAGATCGACTGGTGTTCAGGAACATCAAGAAGATCCTGGGTCTCAACCGTGCCCATTCGGCGGCATCCGGTGCAGCGCCGATCTCGCCGTCGTTGTTGCGCTGGTTTCTGGCCATTGGTATCGCGATCGATGAACTCTGGGGCCAGACCGAACTCGGCATCGCGACTACCTGCCACCAGGGGCTGTTTCAATTTGGCACGGTGGGTCGCGCGTTGCCCGGCACGGAAGTACGCATTGCCGAAAACGGCGAAATCATTGCGCGCTCGGCCGGGCAGTTCAGCGGTTATCTGAATCTGCCCGAGAAAACAGCGGAAACCCTGGTCGAAGGCTGGATTCACACGGGTGACGTGGGTGTACTGGACAACGAGGGTAATCTTTCGATCACCGATCGCCTCAAGGACATCATCATCACAGCGGGCGGCAAGAACATAACGCCGTCGGTCATCGAAAATGAACTCAAGTTCTCGCCTTATATCTCGGACGCTGTGATCATCGGCGACCAACGCAAGTTTCTATCGTGCCTCATCATGATTGATCAGGAGAATGTAGAGCATCACGCACAAACACATTCGGTGCCGTTTACCGACTATCGGTCACTGTGCGCGCGCCCCGAGATAATCGCACTGATCGACGGCGAAGTCCGTCATGTCAACGCCGGCTTTTCCAGCGTCGAACAAGTTAAGAAATTTCGCCTGATTGACGTATTATTGACCGCGGAAGACGAAGAGCTGACGCCAACGATGAAACTCAAACGCAGCTATGTGAGCGCAAAATACAAAGACTTGATCGATAGCATGTACGTGCAATAGACAAAAGTGAGATTAGTGATGAGGAAACTATCGGCACTGGTCATGTGCATCCTGGTTGGCTGCGGTGGCAACCAGCAGGAATCGGCGAGCGATTTGCCGCGTGGCGTGACGAACGACACGATTGTAATCGGCTCGCACACCGATCTGTCTGGTGGGCTCGCGACCTGGGGCGTCCCGCTGACGCATGGTCAGCGCATGCGCTACGACGAAGCCAATGCGGCGGGCGGCGTGCACGGGCGACAGATTCGGCTGGTAGTTGAAGATACGCAATACCAGATGCCGCTCGCAGTCAAAGCGACCAATAAACTCCTCAACGTCGACAACATTTTCCTCATGGTTGGCAGCATGGGGACGCCCATGAACATCGCGCTGATGCCGAAAATGTTCGAAGCCAATGTTCCCAGCCTGTTTCCATTGACCGCCGCTGTGCAGATGCACGAACCCCTGCATCCGATGAAGTACAACTACTTCGTCAGCTATCGCGACCAGATTCGCGGCGGGATGGCCTACATGGTTGCCAGGGAAGGTATCAAATCGGTTTGCGTACAGGTGGTGGCCAACGACTATGGTCACGAGAATGAGGTCGGATTCCTGCAGGCGGTCGAGGAGCTGGGTCTTGAGGTGAAATACAGCGGCAGCCACAAGTCCACCGAGACCGATTTCGTTGGCACGATCACGGCCATCAAGAATTCAGGCTGTGAAATGCTGGTTCTCGGCCCGCTGGTCAAGGACACGATACTTCTATATACGGCCGCCCGGGATGCGGGCTGGAATGCTCCGATCATCAGCAACATGGTGTCGTATGTGCCCGAGGTAGCCACCGCGGCCGGCGGTGCGATGGACGGTTTGTATGCCGCCGCCTCGTTCTATGTGCCGGACTTCGCAGCCGAAATCGCCGCCGGCAGCTGGATCGGTGAGTGGGCGCAGCGATACATTGACCGTTACGGCGAGCAACCGGCCCCGCAGTCGGTCATTGGCTATGTCATCGGCGACCTGATCGTACGCTCACTCGAACAGGCTGGTCCTGAGCTCACGCTGGAAAAAGTACTGGCTGCATTGGACAGTATTAATAAGTATGAAGACCCTTTCGGCGGACCGACGCTTACGCTAAGCCCCAGCAAACATCAGGCGGGTGATTTTCTCAATCTGTATCAGGTCGTGGACGGCAAGTGGGTGGTTGCGGAGCGCAACCTGCCGTTCTGAATCAGGGTGCGAGAAATTTTTGCCGGTATTCGGCCGGCGGCATGTCGTACCAGGATTTGAACGCCGTCGTGAACGCGCTGATGCTCGAGTAGCCGAGCAGCATCGCTACTTCAAAGGATTTCAGTCGCGCATCGCTCAGATAATTGACGGCCAACAAGGCGCGCGCTTCATTCAGCACTTTCTGGAAGCTGGTTTTTTCCGCTCGCAGTCGGCGTTGCAGCGTTCGTCGACTCAGGCGCAAGGCACGACAGGCCGCGTCCGCGTTGGCCTCGCCGGTAGCCATGAGTTCGGCGAGCCTGCGGATCAATTGCTCAGCAATATTGTCCTGCTCGTACAGAGAGCGCAGGTACTTTTCGGCTTGTTCGATGAAGGGACCGTACATGGTGCGGAGATGCTACCAGAATTCGCTGCTCGTGGGAGGCCGCCATGCGGGCGATTGTGGGACTCACTTGTGGGAGGCCGCCATGCGGGCGATTGTGGGACTCACCTGTGGGAGGCCGCCATGCGGGCGATGTCGCGGGGTTCCAATAGGATCCAAATGCCAGTTTAAGTAGACTGTGCCGATGAATCCGGTCAGCTATGAAATTATCGACCAGATCGGCGTTATTGCCGTCAATAACCCGCCCGTCAACGCCTTATCATTTGCGGTTCGGTCCGGCATCCAGGCGGCGTTGCGGGCGGCTCAGGATGATGCGTCAAAAGCAATTTTGATTATCTGCGAGGGCGGCACGTTTTTCGCCGGCGCTGACATCAGCGAATTTGGCAAACCGCCAAAAGAACCGTACTTGCCGGATCTGATCGACGAAATAGAAGCGTCGGGCAAGCTCGTGGTCGCCGCGATGCACGGCACGGCGTTGGGTGGTGGTTTCGAAGTCGCGCTGGGTTGCCACTATCGCATCGCACTCGATACGGCGAGGGTCGGGTTACCCGAGGTCAAACTCGGTTTGTTGCCCGGCGCTGGCGGCACGCAACGCGTGCCGCGGCTCGTCGGAATTGCTGCCGCGTTACAACTCATTCTTGACGGTGCTCCGATTCCAGCCATTGCGGCGGCGGAGGCCGGTCTCGTCGATAAGATTGTCAGCGGTGATCTGCGTGTGGCAGCACTTGCCTACGTGCAAGAACTTGTTGCGAGGAACGCCGCAACGCGTCGCACGAGCGAGCTCAATGTTCCGGCTGCTGATGAGCAGGTCTTTGCGGCAACCCGTATTGCCGTCGCCAAAAGCGCTCGTGGTCAGACCGCACCCTTGCGCATCATTGAGAGTGTGCAGGCGTCGTTGTTGCCGTTCGCGGCCGGTCGGAAGCGCGAGCGCGAGCTGTTCGTCGACTGCATGCAGGACCCGCAATCCGTCGCACTGCAGCACCTTTTTTTTGCAGAACGCGAAGCGGCCAGGATCAAAGACCTGCCGCGCGACATTGGCAAGCGTCGCATCGAGCGTGTCGCCATCATCGGTGCCGGCACTATGGGCGGTGGCATTGCGATGTGTTTTGCCAATGCGGGCTTCGACGTGACATTGCTGGAGATCAATGCTGATGCGCTGGCACGTGGATTGTCTATTGTCGAAAAGAATTACGCCGGCAGCGTGCAGCGCGGCAAACTCAGTGAAGAGGATGCAGGCGCGTGCCGCGCCCGAATCCATGGAGTCACCGACTACGATGCGCTCGCCGATGTCGATCTCGTCATTGAAGCTGTATTTGAAGATCCACAGCTGAAAAAGGGGATCTTCGCGAAGCTCGATGCGGTGTGCAGGCGCGGCGCAATTCTTGCGACCAATACGTCGTACCAGGATGTTGATGCGATCGCTGCCGCGACCGGGCGCCCCGAAGATGTCATTGGCATGCATTTTTTCAGTCCCGCACACATCATGAAATTGCTCGAAGTTGTGCGTGGCGAGAAGACGGCCGGCGATGTGCTGGCGACTGTGATGGCATTGGGCAAAAAAATTGGCAAGGTACCGGTCATGTCAGGCGTCTGCTATGGCTTCATTGGCAATCGCATGTTGCAAGGCTACTTTCGCGAGGCGCAGCTGTGCCTGATTGAGGGCAGCACGCCGGAAGACATTGATGCGGCCCTGTATGACTGGGGCATGGCAATGGGGCCCATCAGTGTTGCTGATCTTGCAGGTCTCGATGTTGGTTACAAGGCACGGCAGGCACTTGCGCCGGATCAGCGCGGCGATCCGCGTTCCTACCGTGTACCCGATGCGCTGGTAGCGGCCGGACGTTTGGGTCAAAAAAGTGGCGCCGGTTTTTACCGCTACGACCCTGCGACGCGCGCGAAATCAGCCGACCCTGAAGTCATGCAGATCGTTGAGCGCGAAGCACAGGCATTGGGCATCCAGCGTGCGCCCATTGATGCAAACGAGATAGTCGAACGATTGATATTCGCCCTGATCAATGAAGGCATGAATATTCTCGATGAAGGCATTGCACAGCGCCCTGGTGATATCGATGTTGTATATGCCTATGGCTATGGTTTTCCCGCATGGCGTGGCGGTCCCATGCATTACGCGGACACAATTGGTTTGAATTATGTAATAGAACGCATTGAGGAATTTCGCGAACGTTATGGATCGAACAATTGGCAACCCGCATCGTTATTGAAAACGTTGGTTGCAAATAACTCGAGTCTGGCCCGGTGGGCCGAATAAGAGTACAGTTGCATACATGACAAACGAAGCAATGTTTTATGAATTGAACTGGGATGAAAAACCCGGCGCGCCATTGGCACCCTGGACTTACTCCAACCCCGAGTTGTTTGAGCTCGAATACGAGGCGCTGTTTCTGCGCCGCTGGCAACTTGTCGGACACGTTAATGATCTGCCTCAGGTTGGCGATTTCATCACGCACGATATAGGTCGTGACAATATTTTTGTCGTGCGTGGCAAGGATGAACAGCTGCGCGCCTTTAAGAATGTATGTCGTCATCGCGCCTCGCGCGTGCTCGAAGGCAGTGGCACCTGTAATGGAGTTATTCGTTGCCCGTACCACGGCTGGATCTACCAGCTTGATGGCAGCCTCATGGCCATTCCCAAGAACGAGAACTTTGAAGGCATTGACAAGGCCGACCATGGCCTGCATGAAATTCAGCTCGAGCAATTTCATGGTTTTCTGTTCGTGCGCTTGAAGGGTAAGGGTGCTTCCGTGGCCGAACATTTCGGTGACACCGGGCGCTATTTCGAGATGTACGGCGTAGCCGACTATGTACAATGCATGGAAACCACGACGCAGATCTGGAACTGCAACTGGAAAGTGGCGTGGGACAATTATCTCGAGAATTATCACATCGCTATCGGACATCCGGGCCTGAGCCGGCTGGTGAGAATTTCAGATGTGGGCGCGACGCTGTCGAGTGGTGTCAGCTTTGGCGAATTTGATTTGCGCAGCAAGCCGTCAAATGTCGCAGCCGAACGCGAATACCAGGAAATGGTTGAGCACGCGCAGGCGCGGATTCCGGAAGAGATTCGCAACAAGTGGGTGCAGTTCGGCCTTGCGCCGAACCTCGGTATTGATCTGTACCCGGAGTTACTCGATATTTTCCAGTTGATTCCGCTGTCGCACGACAAGACGATGATACGTGCAACGTATTACGGCCATCAGGATCCGACGCCGGAAGAAGAAGAATTGCGCCGCCTGAATATCCGGGTGAACGCGCCGATCAATGACGAAGACCAGCAGCTGTGTGCGCGTGTGCAGCAGGGTTTGCAAACGCATGGCTATACGCCCGGTCCGCTATCGTACATGGAAATGGACATTTACCATTTTCACGAAATGATTCGTGAGCTGATTCCGGTAGCGGCTCTGAAGAAGTCGCCGTTGCGCGGCCAGGTAGCGGCGAAAAACTTTGAACTGCTGGCAAGCCATTAACCATCAGCATGAACTGGGGAAAATAATGAGAAAAGCGCTAACACTGATTTTATCCTTTGGTTTGGCCATCGCATCAACCACGGCATTCGGCTGGGATCCCAACGAGGTCGAAGAGTATGACGCGAAGTCGCAGGAAGCGATTGCGGAGTTCAACCTGATGTATGAAGCATCTGTCGGCGGGCAGAAATTCAAAGTTGTAGCGAAGTAGACGTCAAGGAAGCTGAGTTCATTGCGTATCGTCCACGCGATAGTAGCGGCGCTGCTAACGGCCGCGGCCTGGTCCGGCGCAGACTCTCAGGAGATTGACCTTCAGGAGGCGCCGCTCGAAGATGTCTGGCCGGCGTTATCGGAGCCGCGCCTGGGTGACCTTGATGCAATGACAACACGCGGCGAGATTCGCGTGCTCACGACGTTTACGCTGGGTTCCTATTTTATCGAAAGCGGTCAGCAGCGTGGCACTGTTTACGAGTTGTCGCTGGCCCTTGAGCAATACGCCCGCGAGCACCTCGGCAATGATGCGCGCCGTCTCAGAATCACCGTCATCCCGGTGCGCCGCGACCAGTTGTTGCCGCATCTGCTGGCGGGCCACGGCGACATCGCATTTGCCAACCTGACAATTACTCCCGAGCGCAGCCAGCTGGTGGATTTCTCGTATCCGTTTACGAACAAGACGCGCGAATTGCTGGTGACTGCGCCAGGCGTAACCGGAATTGAGAAAATGGAGGACCTCGCCGGACGAGAAGTCGTAGTGCCTGCGGCCTCCAGTTATTTCGAGAGCATTGTGGAGGTGAACAGGAAGCTGCTCGCCAAGGGGCTAGCGCCGATCAAAATTACCGAGTCGGACCCGCGACTTGAGGTCGAAGATATTCTTGAGCTGATGGATTCGGATTTGTTGCCGATGACGGTGGCTGACAATCATCGCCTGGGGCTGTGGTCACAGGTATTCAAGAACATCACCGTGCACGAGGACATCGCGTTTCGAGAAGGCGCATCCATCGCGCTGGCGATTCGCAAGGAAAGCCCTCAGCTCAAGAAATTGCTCGATGGCTTTGTTCGCGAGAACCGGGTCGGGACCCTGTTAACCAACATCCTGCTCAAGAAATACGGGCAAAACACAGGCTGGGTAAAGTCGGCGCTCGATGACGAGCCGACACGGCGACTGGAGCAACTCGCGGGCCTGTTTCGAACTTATGGCTCCCAATACGACATCGATTGGCTGATGCTCGCCAGTTTTTCGTTCCAGGAGTCGGGATTCAGGCAGGATGCGCGCAGCGAGGTCGGAGCGATCGGCGTTATGCAGGTAATGCCGAGCACCGCGGCTGACCGCGCTGTGGCCATCGATAATATTGAAGTGCTCGAAAACAATGTGCACGCAGGCACCAAGTATCTGGCCGTGTTGCGAAGCGATTATTTCGCCGATGAAGAACTCGACCCGACGGAGCAAATGCTATTCACGATGGCTGCGTATAACGCGGGACCCAATCGCATTAATCGACTGCGGGGTGTGGCCGCCACGCGCGGTCTCGATCCGAACGTCTGGTTTAACAATGTCGAATTGGTGGTTGCAGCACAAGTTGGCCGCGAAACGACTAACTACGTAAGCAATATCTACCGCTATTACATCGTCTACAAGCGCGCACTGGCGACGAAGTACGCTGATGAACTCGTTACCGATTAAGGAACTTATTGCCAGGCACCGGCCCGGTCATGCTCTTGAGCAGGACTTTTATCGCCGTGCCGACGTGTTTGAGAAAGAGGTCGATAGCATCTTTCTCAAGTCGTGGATACTCGCGGGGCACCAGAGCCAGGTGCCGGAGGCCGGTGATTTTTTCGTGTTCGAAATTGCCGGCGAGTCCATCATCATTGTCCGCAGCGACGCCGGTCGAATCAACGCCCTGCTGAATGTCTGCCGGCACCGCGGTTCACGTGTGTGCCTCGAAGAGCAGGGCCATACGGCACGGTTTGTGTGTCCCTACCACGCGTGGAATTACGACCTGAACGGCGAGTTGCAGGCAGCGCCGCAGGTCATGGATACGCTCGACCGGGACCAATACCCGTTGCGTCGCGCCAGGCTCGAGAATTTTCTTGGCTTGTTATTCATTAATTTTGATCCGGATGCCGAATTCGCACCGATCGCTAGTGATTTCGGTGGTGTGCTTGCTCCTTATGATCTACCGCACACGAAGCTCGCACACCAGGAGAGCTACCGCATTCGCTCAAACTGGAAGCTTGCGGTCGAAAATTATTGCGAGTGTTATCACTGCGTGCCGGCGCATCGCGAATTTGCTGTCGGGCACGGACGCGCACGGCCCGAGGGAAACGTTGCGGAGCTGAGGCAAGAAGTCTTGAGTCGCGCCCAGAGTTGTGGGCTTTCGGCGAAAATGACCCAAAAGGGCTGGAAAAACGCCGAGGCCGTCGGCATGGACCGCTACGTCGATCGCTACCCGTTGCTTAAGGGGCATGTGTCGGGCAGCCGCGATGGCAAGCCGGTCGCGCCGCTGCTCGGAACCGTCAGCGGCTTCGACGGCGGCGCCACGGAGTTTCAGCTTGGTCCCATCAGTTATGGACTCGTGTATTGCGACTACGTCGTGCTGTATCGCTTTACGCCGGTGCAGGCGGATGAAACAACTTGTGAAGTATTCTGGCTGGTACGGGAAACCGCTGTCGAAGGCGAAGACTACGATTTGCAGGAGTTGATCTGGATGTGGGATGTCACGACGCGGGCCGACAAACGCATCATTGAGGATAATCGCCGTGGGGTAAATTCACGCTTTTTTGTACCCGGGCCCTTTACGCCGATGGAGTACTATACGCAGGCGTTTACCGAGTGGTACCTGGACGTGTTGCAGACCTGACTGGTGTGTTCGTGAAGCGATTATCGTTGTTGATTCTGCTGCTGCCGACGATTGTCCTGGGCTGGGGCGAAACCGGTCACCGCGTCGTTTGTGAGATTGCGTACCAGGAATTACAGCCCGAGGCGCGCGCAGAACTCGATCGGCTGCTGGCGCTCGACAGCGATTTCGACAACTTTGCGGATTCGTGCCTTTTCGCCGACAAACCGGAGGTTATTCGCCCGATCGATCACTACGTCAATCTGCCGCGCTCGGCGATGGCGGTGACCAGCGACGATTGCCCGCTCGCGAACAGTTGCGTCATCGCGGCAATCCACCAGGACGTCATGGTTTTGCGCGACCCGAAGTCCAGCGATGCGGAGAAATTACTTGCAGTAAAGTTGCTGGGTCACTGGGTGGGCGACATCCATCAACCGCTGCATGTTTCGTTCAGGGACGACCGGGGCGCCAACAGCATCAACGTTGATCTGGACATGGAGTGGGCAAATTTTCACGGCGTCTGGGATGGCGAGATACTCAAGCACAGTATGGGTGACGATTATCGGCAGATTGCGACGCGCCTTGGCGCGCGGCTGTCCGACCCGCAACGCGCCGCATGGCAACACGACTCCGTTATCGAATGGGCGAACGAATCCTTTCAGATTACGATCGCGCCGGCGACGCGCTACTGCGTCTGGCAGCAGGGCGCCTGCTGGTACAGTGCCGACAACATGCTGCTGGATGAAGGTGAAATCCGGCGCGAGCAGGAAATCAGTAACAGCTATCTGCGCCGCCAAGGGCAGGTGGTGGAGCTGCGCCTGCAGCAGGCCGGTGTTAGACTCGCACGATTACTCACTCAATCTTTAACTAACGGAAGCAAAACATGAAAGAATAAAATACTTACCTGCTGCATTGTTGATCGTAATGACCGCTGCATGCGCGGGCGGGGAAAGCGTGTCGCTGGACCGGCCGTCTTTTGCGGCCAGCCAGAGTGCGTCCATTACGGCAGTGGTCGAAGCAATTAATCACGAGACGCGCGTTGTTACGGTGCGTAAACAAGATGGTGAAGCGGTCACTTTCACCGTGCGCGAAGAGGCGCGCAATCTTGGTCAGGTCGAGGTCGGTGATGTGCTGATGGTTGAATATGAAGAAACCATGACGGTTGAGGTCATTGCGGATGACGGCATGGGCACTGAGGAAGCTGAGATGTTGGCCATGGCGCGAGCGAAGGAAGGCGATATGCCCGGCTTTGCGGCAATGGATACGCGAGTAGTCATCGCGAGTGTTGAAAACATCAACGTCGAGGCGAACACGTTCGCACTCAAGTTTCCTGATGGTTCGGTCAACGAGTATACCGCTCGCGATCCGGACAATCTGCATCGCGCAATTGTCGGTGACCTGGTTGTGATTACCTTCACTGAGGCCATCGCCGTTATCGTTGAACATCAGGAATCGGAGCAGCAGTAGATCCTGTCCGACGAGCAATACGGTAATGTTTGGTCGTGAAACTGCTACGTAGCATCATCCTGTTGTTGGCGATCTATTCGGCGCCAACCATTGCGTGGTGGCATTGCGACTGGAATTATCGTTTCTGGGTCAGTATCAGTCAGCCACCGGGGCCGCCGGTGACGGATTACCAGGTACGTTTGAATCTCAACGCGTCAAACGTGCCTGGGCAATTCGACTGGAGTTTGCTGGGCGACGATTTCTCAAATGACTCGGGCGCTACTTACAACTACACACCCGTGCCCGACATGAGCTCGAGCTTCATATTCAAAGCGATGGTGCAATGAGCTACTGATTCACTCGCCGATTCGATGCAGGAAAGAAAATGAGGAGCAGAAATGTGCGATGAACTAACTGTAGAAGGCAACGAAGAATTTCTCGGCAAGCATGGCCTGACACGGCGCGAATTCGGCACGGGCGCTGCAGGGGTTGCCATGCTGATGATGTTGCCGCCAGTGGCCAATGCGATGGATGTGGTTGAGGAGATGGTACTCGTCGAAACGCCTGACGGCATGGCGGACTGCTATTTTGTTCGCCCGGCTGCAGGTGCGCATGCCGCCGTCATAGTCTGGCCGGACGTTATGGGCATTCGAACGTCCTTTCGCATGATGGGCAAACGCCTCGCGCAATCCGGTTATTCTGCCCTGGTTGTCAATCTTTACTACAGAACGATCAAAGGTGAGGTTATTGAAGCCGGCGAGAATTACGGCATGCCGGAAGTTCGAGAGAGGCTAATGCCGTACCGGAATTCACTGTCTGCTGAGACCTGCGTGAGTGACGGTAAGGCGCTCGTGAAATTCCTCGATGCTCAGTCTTCGGTAGACACTAGTCGAAAGATCGGCGTTACCGGCTATTGCATGACAGGGTCTTACACCCTGCGACTCGCTGCTGCGATACCGGAGCGAATCGGCGCAGGTGGTTCTTTTCACGGCGGTGGCCTGGCAACAGACGGCGACGATAGCCCGCATCTTCTGGCGCCGAAAATTAAGGCCGGATTCCTGATCGCGATAGCGGCCAACGACGATGAGAAGGAACCGAATGCCAAGGTGTTATTGCGCGAGGCATTCGATAGCGCCGACGTCAGTGCGGAAATTGAAGTGTACGAAGGTGCGCTGCACGGTTGGTGCCCGCCGGACTCACCCGTCTACAACGAAGCGCAGGCCGAACGCGCCTGGAGCAGATTGCTGGCGTTGTTTGAACGCGAGCTTGCTTAAGTTAACCAGGATCAATGCCAGGAATCGACGTGCCGGTTTCTTCGGGAATGACTGCTAGCCGAATAAAATATGACCCACATGCCCGACATTGGTGGGCGCACGCCGAATAACCTACTTAATGGGTTGAAATATACTATCAGATAGGTAGAATAAACCTACTCAGTAGGTGGGATGCCCGCAATGGCAACGCAAACGACTCTCGAAACCCTGTTTGGTGGCCAGGCGGCCGCCAAAGTACTCCTGTTTATAGAGAACTACGGCGAAGGATACGCAAGTGCTATCGCAAGAACCTTCGAGATGCCGGTCAGCGAAGTCCAAAAGCAACTTAAGAAGTTCGAAGAATCGGGGATCCTGGTCGGTCGAACCGTTGGCACCAGCCGAATGTTCACCTGGAATCCCCGAGATTTGGCCCTCGACGGACTACGACAATTGCTGAAAAGTACGCTTGATTATGGAATTCCCGCTGACCGACTTGAGAAATACTTTCGGCAGCGACGACGACCGAGGCGCAAGGGAAAGCCACTATAGATGGTTAGCATCACAGCGAATTCGACGCTGTCCGGCGGTGCGGCTGTGTCGATCTATTCGCACAACGCTTATCAATGGAAGGACCTCGACTTTGTCACCGCGGCGATGGTTGCCGATCTTTCACCAGTGCTCGTCGAACTCGGGTTCGTATACACAGGTGTGCCACGATTTTCACAATTCTCGCATCCGTTGATCGAGTGGTACGTCGAGTTCCCACCCACGCCGATCTCGTTTGGTCATCTGCATGTGACTCACAAGCAATGCGCCACCATTGAGTTCCCGGCTGGCAAACTACGAATCGTTACGCCGACGCAGTCAGTTATGGATCGACTTGCGGCAGCGTTCGCCTGGAAGGACGCCCAGTCACGTGAGCAGGCAATTCTTGTCGCTGCCAGCCAGGAGATTGACTGGCAGGAGCTGCGAACATGGTTTGCAAACGAGGGCGAGACTGACGAGGAATTCGAGCGGTTTCGGGCGGCCGTGAATTCGGCACGACGACGGAACACTTAAATTCGGCGAAAAATATCTACATGCATACTTCAACAGACCGCCCACAAATAGCCGTTGCCCCGATGATGGATTGGACCGACAGGCATTGCCGCTATTTCCTGCGTTTATTGTCGCCGACTGCGCGTCTCTATACCGAGATGGTGACGGCGGCGGCGATCGTGCATGGCGACCACAATCATCTGCTGCGCTATAACGACGCCGAACACCCAATCGCATTGCAACTTGGTGGCAGCGACGTAGCGTGGATGACCGCTGCAGCGCGCGTGGCGGCCAACTACGGTTACGACGAAATCAATATCAATGTTGGTTGCCCCAGCGATCGGGTGCAGAGCGGGCAGTTCGGCGCCTGTCTCATGGGCAGCCCGGACATTGTTACTGCCTGTTACACGGCGATGCGCGCGGAAGTCGATCTGCCGATAACGATCAAGACGCGTATCGGCATCGACGAGCACGACAGCTATGACTTCCTGCGCAGTTTCGTCGAACCGCTGGTTGCAGTCGGTTGTCAGACATTCATCGTGCATGCGCGTATCGCCATACTGGACGGACTGAGCCCGAAGGAAAATCGCAGCGTGCCACCGCTCAACTACGAGCGCGTCTATCAGCTCAAGCGCGATTACCCGGACCTGACCATCGTGTTGAACGGCGGCGTGCAAACGCTAGCTCAGGTCGATGCGGTTCTCGCCGAGGTCGATGGGGTCATGATTGGTCGACAGGCCTATCAGAATCCCTATTTTTTAGCCGAGCTGGAGCAGCATCTGCATCCGGACTGGCCATTGCCCGAACGACGTGCCGTGGTCGAGCAGATGCTTCCCTATATTGTGAGTGAAATCGCTGCCGGTGAGCGCCTGTCACACATCACACGACACATGTCAGGACTGTTTGCCGAGCAATCGGGCGCACGCGCCTGGCGTCGCACGTTGTCGGAGAATGCCTATCGTGACGGCGCGGGTATTGATGTGGTTATCGCGGCCCTGAACGCAATGCCGATGGCGGCCTAGGGATTCCACCGCTACAATACCGGGTCCCGCAACAGCAACTGAGCGATACCCCCCAGATGACCGCAAAAACAGCAAACAAAGGAAATCAGCCGACGATGGCTGACGAGGCCGATATTCATGAGCTTTATGAGGAGTCGGTGCAAAACGTCGAGAATGAGGTCGAATTCCTCAAAACCACGTTTGCTGAGCGTACCGGTCGCACCGCGTACACCTTGCGTGAAGATTTCTGCGGCACGGCCAGCCTGGCTTGCGAGTGGGTCAAGCAGGGAACTGAATACTCTGCGATGGGCGTCGATATCGATGCATCGGTACTGGAGTGGGGCCGGCAAAATCGCATCAGCCGCCTGAGCTCGCCCGACCAGGCCAGGGTCAGGCTGATCGAATCGGATGTACAAACGGTCGAAACGCCACCGGTCGACCTGCTCGTGGCATTCAATTTCAGCTACTGGATCTTTGACGAGCGTGCGCAGATGCTGAATTACCTGCGTCGTTGTTACGAGTCGATCAAGGCGGACGGCTTGTTGTTCCTGGACCTGTTTGGCGGCCCTGAGTCGATGGAAGAGACCAAGGAGAAGACCAAGCACGACGGCTTCACTTATGTATGGCACCAGGCGAAGTTCCATCCGGTGACCAATCACCTGCAGTGCTACATACACTTCAAGTTCAAGGACGGTTCCAGGCTCAAGCGGGCATTCAGCTACTCCTGGCGGGTTTGGACGGCACCCGAGATTCGTGACCTGCTACTGGATGCCGGCTTCTCCAATGTGACAGTCTACTGGGAAGGCGAGGATGAGGATGGCGACGGCAATGGTGAGTTCACTCCGAACGCCAAAGGCGAGGCCGATCTGGCCTGGGTTGCCTATGTCGTGGCAGAAAAATAACCTTGTATTTTAAACAGTTGCATACGCTGAATGGCTAAGGACCTGGAAGTCGCGATCTTGTTTGCTGACTGTCCGTCTTCAAACAAATGGGACAGATGTGTTGTCAGGTTAGGCGAGTGTTTTTCTCATCATTTT
>JAQCGO010000030.1 GCA_027618995.1 Pseudomonadota bacterium
GATGAACAAAAACACTCTCTTAAACCAGAACTAATTCTGTCCCATAGGCGCTGACGTCATACATGCAGAAAATCACGGGTAGATAGCCCTGCGAATTACAGTCTAAACGTGTAATCTTCGCGGCGTGATCTCGCTCGCCGAATTTTTCTCAATCGACAGCCCACTGCAAGACTTGTTGCCCGGCTTCCAGCCTCGCGCCGGGCAGGCGTGGATGGCCGAAGCGGTCGCGGACACGATTGCCAATGGCGGCAAGCTCGTGGTCGAAGCCGGCACCGGTACGGGCAAGACGTTTGCGTATCTGTTGCCTGCTTTGCAAAGCGGCAAGAAGACGATCATTTCGACGGGTACCAAGGCGTTGCAGGACCAGTTGTATCACCGCGATCTGCCGCTGATCGGCAAGGCAGTGGGGCGACCGGTATCGACGGCACTGCTCAAAGGCCGGGCCAACTATTTGTGCCTGCATCGCCTGGACCAGCTTGACGACGTCGCGACCGCATTGCGCGATGATCTGCGTGCCGTTCGCGAGTGGCGCTATCGGACCCGCAGTGGCGATCGCGCCGAACTCACCGACGTCGCAGAAGACTCCGGCGTCTGGCCGATCGTGACCTCGACAGTCGACAATTGCCTTGGCCAGAAGTGCCCCGAGTACGCCAATTGCCACGTGGTCAAAGCGCGTCGCGCCGCGCAGGAAGCCGATCTCGTCGTCGTTAATCACCACCTGTTGCTCGCCGACCTGGCCATGAAAGAAGAAGGCTTCGTCGAGTTCCTGCCGGGTGCCGAGGCGATTATCCTGGACGAGGCGCATCAGATTCCGGATCTCGCCGTGCAGTTTTTCGGCGAGAGCCTGGGCAGCCGCGAGCTGGAGCGTATCGTCGACGAAATTCGTGCGGCGACCCTGGCATTTCAACAGCCCGAATTGCAGCGCCGGATCGACAAGCTGCAAACCGCCATCCAGTCGCTGCGTGTGGCCGCGCCGCGACAGGAGGGTAAGCACCAGCTTGCCGAAGTTTTGCCCGAGATTCGTGACGCTTTGCAGGATTTGCAACTCGCTCTTGGCGAGATCCAGGAAATGCTGACCGATATCGCGGATGCGTCTGCCGAGCTGGAGCAGTTACACGAGCAGGTCATCACGGCCATCGAACGCCTCGCATTGCTGGCGAACGACGAGTCCTGGGATGGGCTGCGCTGGATCGAAATCAATCCGCGTTCGCTGCGGCTGAACCTGACCCCACTCGACGTTTCTGCGACTCTGCACAGCATGCTTAACAATCCGGGCCAGGCCTGGGTGTTTACCTCGGCGACGCTGGCCTTAGGCGATGACTTTTCGCATTTCCTGTCGCGCATGGGCCTTGCGGGAACCACGGCGTTGTCATTTCCGAGCCCCTACGCAGTGCACGACAACGGGCTCGTCTATTTGCCGCAACAGTTGCCGGAGCCGTCGAACGCATTGCATACCGCAGCAGCGTTAGAGGCCGTTGCACCGCTGCTCGAGATGATCAGCGGCGGCGTGTTCTGCCTGTTTACGAGTCACCGTGCGTTGAACAGCGCCAAGCAGTGGTTCAAAACCAATAAGAAAGTGTTGGCCGGGCGCAAATTGCTGGTGCAAGGGAGCGTACCGCGCGACGACCTGCTGCGGCGTTTTCGCGATGCGGGCAATGCTGTGTTACTCGGTACCGGCAGCTTCTGGGAAGGGGTGGACGTGCGCGGCCAGGCGTTGACGATCGTGGCGATCGACAAACTGCCGTTCGGCTCACCGACTGATCCATTGATGATGGCGCGGCTCGAATTCATACGACGCGAGGGTGGCAACGGCTTTACCCAGCACCAGTTGCCACAGGCCATGTTGTCCATGAAGCAGGGTGCCGGTCGCCTGCTGCGCGACCAGAATGACTACGGCGTCATTGTGCTCTGCGATCCACGCATTACGAGCAAGAGCTATGGCGCCATGTTTCTCAAAAGCTTCGAGCCGATGCCCTGGACCCAGTCGCTGGACGACGTTGCGAAATTCCTGGCACGGCACGAAAACCGGCGGGCCAATGCATGAAGATATTGGCGCTGGATACCTCATCGCTCGCTTGCAGCGTTGCGCTGCAAATCGGTGATCGTGTCGTCGAACGGCATGCTGAACAGGAACGCGAACACACGCGCCTGCTGTTACCCATGATTCGCGCCGTACTCGACGAACTCGGTGTGGAGCCAGGAGAACTTGACGCAATCGCACTCGGCAATGGCCCCGGTTCGTTCATCGGCATGCGCATCGGCGCGTCGGTCGCGCAAGGCCTGGCGCACGGCGCGGGCCTCCGCATTGTGCCGGTGTCGTCACTTGCGGCCGTCGCCGCCGAGGTTTTCGCTCGGCACGATGCGGCCGAGGTGGTTGTGGCCCAGGATGCGCATATGAACGAGGTGTATCTCGGTTGTTTTTCACGTAATGCGGTCGGCCTGCCGATGGCACTTATGCCGGAGCGACTGCACGCGCAGGAGCCGATTGCCGGGCTTGGGGCGACCCGTAACGGCGCGCGCCTCGCGGCAGGGGCCGGCTGGGGCCGCTACCCGGCATTGCTCGCAGCGAACCGGCCGCAGCTGGATGGTACGGTCGATGTTCTCTACCCGCGAGCGACGGCTGTGCTTCGCATTGCGGCGGAGGGACTGGCCAACGGCGCCGCGATGCTACCGGCTGATCTCGTGCCGGCGTATCTGCGCCACACCGTGGCGGTAGCACCGGCGGCGAGTTCGTAACAGATCTGTAATATAGTGCTGCTGTAATGCTCGGGCCGCGCGCCATGGCGCACCTTCAAGAGCCGATGATGACTGCGACCAAGATACTGATCGTTGAAGACGAAGCGCCCATTCGCGAGATGATTGCCTTTCATCTCGGGCGAGCCGGCTTTGTCGTAATCGAAGCGGCGAATTGCCAGGAAGCGCGCACACAGCTGGCCAATGAGCGGCCTGACCTGGCGCTGGTGGACTGGATGTTGCCCGACATGAGTGGCCTCGAGCTGACGCGGGTGCTGAAACGCGACCGCGCCAACGCTGACCTGGCGATCATCATGCTGACGGCGCGCGCCGACGAGTATGACAAGGTTGCTGGCCTCGAAGGTGGCGCCGACGATTACATTACCAAGCCGTTTTCGCCGCGCGAACTGGTTGCCAGGATCCAGGCCGTTTTGCGGCGTGCTGGCAATATCGACGACGAGCCGTTGATTGCCGGCGAACTGCATCTCGATGCCGCCGGCCATCGGGTCAGCGTCGATGGCAAGGAGATCCGACTTGGCCCGACCGAGTATCGATTGCTGCATTTTCTTATGACCCATCCTGAACGGGTCTTCAGCCGCGCGCAGCTGCTGGACCGTGTGTGGGGCGCCAACGTCTATATAGAAGAGCGTACGGTTGACGTGCACGTGCGGCGATTGCGCAAGGCGCTCGCCGCCGAGACCGCGCAACAATATATTCAGACTGTTCGTGGTGCCGGATATCGATTTTCGACCAAAGACAAGAGCTGACCGCGAGTGAGCGAGTCCATGCGAAAAGTGATCATCGGCGTCGGCCTGTTGCTGGCCACCGGTGCGCTCGTGGGTTGGAGTTATGGCAATCTCGAGCGTGGCTTGTTGGTCGCCGCCGCCCTGGTCCTGCTGTGGATGCTGCGCAACCTGGTCTTTTTGGAACGCGCGATTCAGCGCGACGACTTCACAGCTTTCCGCTTCGGTGAAGGCATCTGCCAGCAGTTGTTCTCGCAGTTTCGCTACGAGCGTGAGCGCGGTGACCGATACAAGAGCCAGCGGCTGCAATTGCTGAAGGAAATTCGCCGTTCGACCCGCGCCATGCCGGACGGCGCGATCATTCTCGATGCACAGCTGGAGATCATCACCTGCAACCGGGCCGCGAAATCACTGGCTGGTCTCAAACCGAAAAAAGACCGCGGCCAACGGGTCGACAATATCATTCGCGATCCGGCGCTCACCGAGTTACTGCGGGCGAACGACCCGGCCATGACGGCTGATATTGAGTCGCCGTTGCAGGATTATGCCTGGCTGAATTGCCGCTTGGTGCCGTACGGGGCGGGACAGAAGCTGCTGATCATTCGGGATGTCACAGAACGCATGCGCCTGAACAAGATGCGACGCGATTTCATCGCCAATGCCTCGCACGAACTTCGCTCCCCGCTGACCGTTATTTGCGGGTATCTCGACAGCTTCGTGGACGAAGCTTCCGTGCCGGCGGAAATGCGCCAGCCGATCTTGCAGATGCAGGCGCAGGCGCAGCGAATGTCGGGCATTGTCCAGGATTTACTGCAATTGTCCCACGTCGAGGGCAGCGGCGGCGCTGGTGATGACGAACTGGTCGACGTCCACGCCGTGCTGACGGCAGCTGCCGATACGTATTCGAGCCTGGACTCGTCGCCGGAAATCAGGCTTGAGGTGGAATCCTCCGCCCGAATCATCGGTGTCACCCGCGAAATCGAGTCGGTGGTCGCAAACCTGGTATCCAACGCGGTACGGCATACGCCGAAAACCGGGCGTATCAGGCTGAGCTGGCGCGTGACGGACGCCGGCGCCGAACTTGGCGTCAGCGACAATGGCGAGGGCATCGCCGAGCAGCACATACCGCGACTGACTGAAAGGTTTTTCCGAGTTGATCGTGGCCGCAGCCGCGCAGACGGCGGCATCGGGCTGGGGCTCGCAATCGTCAAACACATTCTGCAGCGGCACGATGCGCGGCTAGAGATCAAGAGCGCACCCGGCCAGGGCAGCGAGTTTCGCTGTTGTTTTCCCGCAGAGCGCGTTTCAGCCGCGTCTTAGTCTTGTTATAAAACTGCAACATGCCCGTCACCATTTCGAAATACAAAGCCCGTAACTTGTCGTCACAATTTCGAAACAGGGCATTACTTGCAATGAAACCGATACAGTGCACGAGCGTTGCGCTAATTTCTTCGATCCTTCCGCTGTCCACATCGAACGCGGCGGAAGAGAACTGGGTGGACCGCATCTCCTTCAGCGGCGACTTGCGGCTGCGATATGAGACGATCGATCTGGAATCGGTCGACCAGCGCGACAGCGCCCGATATCGTGCCAGGCTCGCGATGGCCGTCCAGGCCAGCGACGCCGTTAAAGTCGTCATGGAGCTTGCCTCGGGCGCCGACGATCCGGTGTCCAGAAACGTCACTTTCGATAGCGGCTTTTCCGCAGACGACATTGGCTTCGGTCTGGCCTATGCGGACTGGACGCCGACGGAGGGAATGCATGTACTTGGGGGCAAGATGAAGAATCCCCTGTACCGCGCCGGCAGCAATTCGCTTATCTGGGACGGTGACCTGAACCCGGAAGGGCTTGCGCTGACCTACGAGCGGGGCATGTTTTTTGGTGTTGCAGGCCACTTCTGGGTCGAGGAACGTGCGACTGAAGATGATTCGACACTGTCGGCAGTGCAGCTGGGGGCCAAATTCAATATTGCGGAGAATGCGCGCCTGACGGCCGGCGTCGGTTACTTCGAGTTCAGTAACACGATCGGTAACACTCCTTTTTACAATGGTTTGCCGAAAGGTAACTCAGTTGACACACAACTCCAGTACCTATACGAATACAGGGGCACTGAAGTTTTCCTGCAATTTGATACCAAGGTCGGGGATCTGCCACTGCAACTTTTCGCGCACACAACGCGTAACAGCGAAGTCGACGAGCAGGACACCGGCATGGCCTATGGTGCCAGGTTTGGGTCGGCGAAAGAGCGGGGCCAGTGGGAAGTTGCCCTGGCCTACCACGATATCGAAGCGGATTCTGTCGTTGGTACCTTTAATGACTCGGACTTCGGTGGCGGCGGCACCGGTGCGAACGGCTTGGTTTTCAAGGCCAAGTACGCGCTGGGGAAAAATGTAGCGCTGGCAGGTACGTATTTCAGCAATACTGTGAATGCGAATTCGTCCACCATATCCAGCCTGCCCGAACTGGATTATGATCCACTGCAACTTGACGTTGAGTTCAATTTCTAATTGCCATGCAAGCATCTGACCTGACGCAACACATATCGCGCCGCTTCAACAAAGATCTCGAGGAGCTACGCAACAAGGTACTGGCGATGGGCGGGCTCGTGGAGTCGCAACTCTCGCGAGCGATAACCGCAGTTGTCAGTGGCGATAGCGAGCTCGGGCTCGAAGTCGCCAACGACGACTACAAGGTAAACGCCTTTGAGGTCGGTATTGACGAGGAATGCAGCCGCATACTGGCCACGCGTGCCCCGGCCGCGGGCGACCTGCGCCTGATTGTTGCGATCATCAAGACCATCACCGATCTGGAACGAATTGGTGACGAGGCAGAGAAAATCGGCTTCCTGGCCTCGAAACTTGCGGCAATGGACCGGCCGGCAGACTCGTATCGAGAACTGAAAACGCTGGGAATACATGTGCAGCAAATGCTGCGCGATGCAATGAATGCGTTTGCACGCCTGGACGATGCGGCGTCGATTAGGATCGTGCACGAAGATGAAAGTGTCGACGACGAGTACGAAGCGATTCAGCGACAGTGCATTACCTTCATGATGGAAGACCCGCGCAGTATCAAGCGCGTCATGAATGTCACCTGGGCGGCGCGCTCACTGGAGCGCATTGGCGACCATGCGAAAAATATCAGCGAGTATGTAATTTACATGGTGCAGGGCCGGGACGTCCGGCATGCTGGCCTCTCTCAGCAGCCACCGGAAAACTAAAAAGATCGTGACCCTGCCTTCGACACGCGCGCTGAATTTTGCCGCTTTCCTGGCTTGTGCCGGCATGATGGCTTACGCCCTGTACGCGCAACACGTACTGCTTCTGGAGCCGTGCCCGCTTTGTATCTTGCAGCGCGTCGCTGTCATTGGCAGTGGCGCCGCTTTCCTGATGCTTGCCCTGCACAACGCCTCTACGGGCTGGCTGCATCGAATCTTCATCGGCCTGCTCGGACTGTCAGCGCTCGGCGGCCTCATTGTCGCAGGCCGACATATCTGGTTGCAGCACCTGCCGCCCGACAAGGTGCCGTCCTGTGGGCCGGGTCTCGGCTATATGCTGGACACGTTCCCGTTTGCCGAGGCCTTGAAGATGGTGTTCAAAGGGTCGGGAGAGTGCGCCAGCATCGACTGGTCGCTGCTTGGAATTTCGATGCCGGGTTGGGTTTTTCTGGCACTACTTCTGTTGCTCGGTTTCGGCGCCTGGAATAACCTGTCACGCGCCTAGGCGGGATCGGCCGGCGTCATGCCGCAACAATAACTCGATGATACGGCGATAGATCGAGGTCAGCTTGATCACATCGGCAATCGCGACGTTTTCATTGATCTTGTGGATCGATGCGTTGATCGGGCCGAGCTCGACAACGTCGGTTCCTGCCGGTGCAATAAAACGACCATCCGACGTGCCACCGCCGGTCGACAGCACCGGCGCTTTGCCGGTATGTTCCTGCACTGCAGTTGATACCGCGGTGACCAGCTCACCGGCTGCGGTCAGGAATGGCTCGCCTGACAGGTGCCAATTGAGCTCGTAGTCGAGGTCGTGCAATGCGATTACCGCTTCGACGCGCGCCTGCAGGGTCTGGTATGTCCACTCCGTGGAATAGCGGAAATTGAAGCGTGCGTTGAGGTTGGCCGGCGTGACATTCGGAAAACCAATGCCGGCATGAAGTTCGACGACCTGAAAGCTCGTAGGCGGAAAAAATTCGTTACCCTGGTCCCACTCGATGTTGTGCAATTCGGTCAGCAGCGGTGCGAAGCGCCGTATAGGGTTGTCTGCTAATTGAGGATAGGCGACGTGTCCCTGGATGCCGCGCACCTGCAATAGGCCGCTCAGTGAACCGCGTCGCCCGATACGTACCGTGTCGCCGAGCTGGCCCTCGCTCGATGGCTCTCCGAGTACGCACCAGTCGATCTGCTCGCCACGCGCCTTAAGTGCCTCAATGACTCGCCGCGTGCCATCGATGGCACTGCCTTCCTCATCGCTGGTGATCAGGACCGCGAGGCTGCCAGGGTGCTCCGGATTGTCGGTGATGAATTCTTCAAGCGCCACGATCATGGCGGCGAGGCCGCTTTTCATGTCGGCCGCACCGCGGCCGTAGATCAAGCCGTCGCGAAGCGTGGGTTCAAACGGCGGTGAATTCCATTCGCTTTCGGCGCCCGTCGGCACGACGTCAGTATGGCCGGCAAAACACAGCACCGGCCCGCTGTCGCCACGTCGTGCATACAGATTGCTGACATCACCGAATGGCATCGATTCGCACCGGAAGCCGAGCGCGGTGAGCCGCTTGGCCAGTATCGGCTGGCAGTCGGCGTCGTCAGGCGTGATCGAACGGCGACGCAGCAGCGACTTCAGCAGTTCGATACTCGGATGGGCGAGGTGCTCAGTGTCCAAATCTCTGGTCAATTCTCAAGTATCCGCATAACTATATGAAACATTTTCAAAAAGTCAGGAAGTTCTGACATTGCAATGGGAGCATCAATGGCGTGTGTTTGCAACAATTCGGTAACAACCAGCCGCTATGCTGTGCGCAGCTTGAAAACCCGCCTGCTTTCCATTACGGAGAATATTTGTGGCAAACAAAATCACTGTACGTGCATCAATCACCTGTGGGCTGATCCTGGCCGCATTATGCGGTACGGCTGGCGCACAGTCAGCTCGCGATCACATCTATGTCGTAGGATCTTCGACGGTCTATCCGTTTTCAACGGTAGCTGCGGAGCGTTTTGGGCGCGGCAGTGAATTCAAGACACCCAAAGTCGAGTCCACGGGCACAGGCGGCGGGTTGAAAATGTTTTGTGACGGCATTGGTGTCGACTTTCCGGACATTGCAAACACCTCGCGCGCCATAAAATCATCCGAGGCAGCAAGCTGCGCCGCGAACGGCGTTGATGAAGTTATCGAAGTCAAGATCGGTTACGACGGTATTGTTCTCGCGAATTCCCTGCGCGCGCCCGCGATAGCCCTGTCGCGCCTGGAAATTTTTCTTGCGCTGGCCAAGCAGGTGCCGGGCAAGGGCGCGAACGAGTTGGTCGACAATCCCTACCGGCTCTGGTCGGACATAAACCCGAACTTCCCGGCGACGCGTATCGAGGTGCTCGGCCCGCCGCCGACCTCGGGTACCCGGGACGCGTTCGTCGAACTCGCGATGGAAGGTGGCTGCTCGGGGATCGGCTGGATCAAGGAATTGAAAAGTACCGACGAGACGCGCTACAAGGCTGTGTGTCACTCCATTCGCGAGGATGGTGCCTATGTGGAAGCGGGCGAGAATGACAACCTGATCTTGCAAAAGCTCGAAGCTAACCTCAGCGCGATGGGCATTTTCGGCTTCAGCTTTCTTGACCAGAACGCGGAGAAGGTGCGCGGTTCGGCTGTGGATGGTGTGGAACCCAGTTTTGATAACATTGCGGACGGCTCTTATTCCGTGGCCCGGCCGCTGTACTTCTATGCGAAGAAAGCGCACGTAGATGTGATTCCCGGACTACGCGGATTCTTGCGCGAATTTACCAGCGAGCGTGCCTGGGGTGACGATGGTTACCTGTCCGAGCGCGGCCTGATCCCGATGCCGGCCGAGGAGCGCGCGCAGATCGCAGCGAACGTACTCGAGCTCGTGCCGATGGATTTGGCCGGTAACTGACAAGGTAAATAATGCAAGGCAACACTCTGATATTGATTCTGGCCACAACCAGTGTTGTGGCCTTTTTTATGGGGCGCGCCCGCTCGCTTAAACTTGTCAGCGGCCCGCAGTTACGCGGCAAGTTGCACTCGTTGCCTGGCTATTATGGTTATTTCACCGCGATCTGGTGCCTGTTGCCGGCGTTGCTGGTCCTTTCTTTGTGGTTCAGCCTGGAGTCGCGCGTCATCATTGCGCTGCTCGTGAAGCAGTTGCCTGCTGCGCAACAGGCTTTGTCAGCCGGCGAACTCAACCTGCTGCTGAATAATATCCAGAACCTGGCGAATGGCGATGCTATCAGCGGCGTCGCTGACTCCATGCTGTCAGAATCCGCGGCACGGTATTTGGCCTACACCGACGCCAGTCGCCGCATGCTCGTGATTGTGACGCTCGCGGTAGCCGGCCTTGGCGGCGTGCTGGCCTGGCGACGCATTCATCCGGCGCTACGGGCGCGTAACAAGGTCGAGCAGATCGTGCTGGTGCTGCTGGTGGCGGCATCGAGTATTGCGATCCTGACCACCATCGGCATCGTCCTGTCCGTGTTATTCGAGGCACTGCGTTTTTTCCAGAAGGTGCCGATCAGCGAGTTTCTGTTTGGCCTGAACTGGAGTCCGCAGACGGCGATACGCGCGGACCAGGTCGGATCATCCGGCAACTTCGGTGCGCTGCCGCTATTTGCCGGCACGCTCCTGATAACCACGATTGCAATGCTGGTTGCCGTTCCCGTTGGCCTGATGACGGCGATCTACCTGGCGGAATACTCGTCACGGTCAGTACGCGCGACGGTGAAACCGCTGCTCGAAATCCTGGCCGGCATTCCAACCGTGGTTTACGGCTTTTTCGCCGCGCTCACGGTGGCACCCTGGGTGCGGCGAACCGGTGAAGCGCTAGGGCTGGAAGTTGCGTCGGAAAGTGCGCTCGCCGCCGGCTTTGTCATGGGCGTTATGATTATTCCGCTGGTCTCGTCACTGGCCGACGATGCGATCAACGCAGTGCCCAGCGCGATGCGCGATGGCGCACTCGGGCTAGGCTCGACGCGTTCCGAAACCATGCGCAAAGTGATCTTGCCGGCGGCGTTGCCCGGAATCGTCGGTGGTATCCTGCTCGCGGTCTCGCGGGCAATAGGAGAAACCATGATTGTGGTGATGGCAGCTGGCCTGGCCGCCAACCTGACCGCGAATCCCTTCGAGGCAGTAACCACAGTCACCGTGCAGATCGTTACGCTGCTCGTTGGTGACCAGGAATTTGACAGTGCCAAGACCCTGGCGGCGTTTGCGCTTGGCCTGATGCTATTTACCGTTACGCTCTGCCTCAACGTTCTTGGCCTGCGCGTGGTTCGCAAGTATCGAGAACAATATGAGTGAGTCCACGCGCAAGAAGGTCAGCGCGGGTCTGGCCAGACGGCGGCGCAAGGAGCGCGTGTTTCGCATGACCGGCCTCTTGGCGACCACCGTTGGCATCGTTTTCCTGGTGGTGTTTTTTGTTGACCTGATCGGCAAGGGCAGCAGCGCGTTCCGGCAGACATTCGTGAATCTTGAAGTCAACTTCGACGCCGCCATTGTCGCGCCGGACGGCAGTGTCGATCTGCAGTATGCGGATTTCGACGCGCTTGCGAGGAACGCGCTGCGCGGCCTGTTTCCAGAGGTCAGCGGTCGCGGCCCGTTGCGCGAGTTGAATCAACTCTTGAGTGTTGGTGCCGGCTACCAGTTGCGTGACATGCTGGTGGAGAACCCGGACCTGCTCGGCATGACGCAGAGTGTATGGCTGCCAGCATCATCCAACGTAGACATGCTGCAGAAGGGCAATATCGACGCTTCCATCGACGCATCTCTACGAACCATCAGCGATGCGCAGCTCGCCTGGATCGACGCGCTGCAGCGCACGGGGCGGCTCGAGTTGCATTGGAATCGCGCGTTTTTCACAAATGGAGATTCCCGCGAACCCGAGCTTGCCGGTATTCGCGGTGCGCTGGTGGGCTCCTTTTACATGCTGCTGGTAACATTAGTGCTCGCCTTGCCGATCGGCGTCGCCGCGGCCATCTATCTTGAAGAATTTGCGCCACGTAATCGCTGGTCCGACCTGATCGAAGTCAATATCAATAACCTCGCGGCTGTGCCCTCAATTGTCTTTGGCCTGCTGGGCCTGGCTGTTTTTATCAACTGGGCGGCGCTGCCACGTTCCGCACCGCTGGTCGGCGGACTGGTTTTGTCGCTGCTGACCTTGCCTGTAATCATTATTGCGTCACGCGCCGCGATCAAGGCGGTGCCGCCGTCCATACGCAATGCCGCGCTCGGGCTTGGTGCATCCAGGATGCAGGTGGTTTTTCATCATGTTATGCCGCTGTCACTGCCAGGCATGCTGACCGGGGCGATCATCGGCATGAGCCGGGCGCTCGGTGAGTCAGCACCACTGTTGATGATTGGTATGGTAGCGTTCATCGTCGATGTGCCTGCTGGCTTATCCGACCCGGCGACAGCACTGCCGGTGCAGATTTACCTTTGGGCCGACAGCCCTGAACGAGCTTTCGCGGAGCGCACTTCAGCGGCGATAATGGTGCTGCTGGGATTCCTGATGTTGATGAACCTGGTTGCCGTAGTGCTGCGCAAGCGCATGGAACAAAAGTGGTAGGAGCGGACTTGGTGCCGGACCGTATGGCTAAAGCAAATGTTACGCTGCCTGAGCAGCCGTCCGAGATTGGCAAAACGGTTGGCAATATTCGCAGCGCCAACCCTTACATTGTCGCCGAAAACGTCAATGTCTATTATGGCGACAATCACGCGATCAGGAACGTGTCACTCGAGATTGGCACGAAAGAAGTCATCGCGTTGATCGGTCCCTCCGGGTGCGGCAAGTCGACGTTTCTGCGTTGCCTCAATCGTATGAATGACTCTATTGAAAGCGCGAGAGTTACTGGTCACATCACCCTCGCGGGCACCGACATCTGCAGTAAGGAACTGGACCCGGTCGCATTGCGCGCGCGGGTTGGCATTGTATTCCAGAAGCCGAACCCGTTCCCAAAGAGTATCTATGACAATGTCGCGTACGGTCCGCGCATTCATGGCCTCGCGGCCAACCGTGCCGAACTCGACAATATCGTGCACACCAGCCTGGAGAGGGCGGGCCTGTTGAAGGAAGTCATCGACCGGCTGGACGAACCGGGCACCGGATTATCAGGTGGCCAGCAACAACGCTTGTGCATCGCCCGCACCATCGCGGTCGATCCGGAGGTCATCCTGATGGACGAACCCTGTTCGGCACTCGATCCTATTGCTACCGCCCGTATCGAGGACCTGATGTACGAATTGGCAGAGGATTATTCGATTGTCATCGTAACGCACTCGATGCAACAGGCAGCGCGCGTGTCGCAACGTGTTGCCTATTTTCATCTCGGCTCACTGGTCGAAGTTGACGAAACCAATAAAATCTTCACGAACCCACGGCACCGGCTCACCGAAGACTACATCACCGGTCGGATTGGCTGAGTGAGGCCGCGAACGGGACATTTCTCTCCCTCGTGGCTCGCTGACGCTGCGCTTTACCTCGGTCGAAAAACGTCCCGTTCACGACTTTTCCCGCTCTCTAGAGGTTTTTCAGGAACTCGGCGAAACGCTTTTCCGAGAAACCGACCGCGATGAATTTGTCGTCTTCGAGGACCGGGCGTTTGATCAGCGTCGGGCTCTCGATCATGACCGCCAGCGCCTTGTCGCGCGTCAGTTCGCTGCGGTCGACTTCCGGGATCTTGCGCCAGGTCAGGCTTTTCTTGTTGAGCAGGCGCTGCCAGCCAAGCCGTGCAACCCAGCGTTCCAGCATCTGGATACTGAGCCCGTCTTCGCGCAAGTCGTGAAACTTATGCTCGATGTTTTTCTCGCGCAGGAATTTCCTGGCATTCCTGCAGGTTTCGCAACTCTTGATGCCGTACACCGTTAGCATCGCGGTCAATCCTGCTCGATGTTGCGCAGCAACTCATTGGGACTGGTCTTGGCACGCGTCTTTTCATCAACGCGCTTGACGATGACGGCGCAGTACAATGAGTACTTGCCGTCCTTCGATGGCAGACTGCCCGAGACGACGACGGACCCGGCCGGCACTCTGCCGTAGCTTATGGTGCCGCTCTCGCGATCGTAGATTCTGGTGCTCTGGCCGATGTAAACGCCCATCGAGATGACGGAGCCTTGCTCAACAATCACACCCTCGACGATTTCCGAGCGGGCGCCAATAAAACAACTGTCTTCGATAATAGTGGGTGCGGCTTGTACCGGCTCCAGCACGCCACCGATGCCAACGCCACCTGACAGATGCACGTTTTTGCCGATCTGCGCACAACTGCCGACCGTCGCCCAGGTATCGACCATCGTGCCCGAGTCAACGCGGGCACCGATGTTGACGTAGCTGGGCATGAGTACGACGTCCGATGCGACATAGGCGCCGCGGCGCACGACGGCATCGGGGACCACGCGCACGCCATCGCGCTGGAAATCCGCAGCCGAGTAGTTGGCGTACTTGAGCGGTACTTTGTCAAAAAACTTGCTGTGCCCGCCCGCCATCACGGCGTTGTCCGACAAACGAAAACTCAGCAAGACTGCCTTTTTCAGCCACTGGTTGACGTGCCAGCCATCCGCCCGGGGTTCTGCGACCCGCAATGTTCCGGCATCGAGCAGCTCGATGGCTGCGTGTACGGCCTCACGCAATTTCCTGGCGTCGGCAGCGTCCGGCAACTTGCCGCCGTGCTCAAAGCCGCGTTCAACAATGTCAATCATGTCTTGCATTTGTTATCCAGTTTATCGACTAAAGCATCTTGCAGGCGAGTTTTTGTAGATTCATCGATCGGCTTGCCAGCATCATCGCAAATATAAAACACGTCCTCGGCACGTTCGCCAATGGTCATGATCTTGGCGGCATCGATATCGATGCCAAGCTGCATGAAAACCTGCCCGACCTTGCTCAACAAGCCTGGCTGATCGGCGGTCACCAGGTTCATGACTGTTCGACCATCCTGCGTGTTCTTGCCGAACTGCACGCTCGTGCTCGTATTGAACATGCGCACGCGGCGCGGCGCGGCGCGCGTAACTTTCGCGGTTTTCTCGTCGGCGGCCATCAATATATTTGTCAGCGCGCGGCGAATCTTGTTGATTCGCGCCGCGTCAATGTCCGTGCGCTTGTCGAGTTCCATGAAAATGTAGGTATCGATGCGGTAGCCATTGGCGATCGGCACAATGCGGGCGTCGACGATGTTCATGCCCAGTTCGCCAAGTACCGCTGTGGCATGTGCGAACGTATGCCGTATCCGTGGCGTGTAGAGCACGGCTTCGATCGCGTCACCGTTCGGTTGCAGGCGAACCTCGACCATGCCATCCGAACTCTGGCTATCGGCACGTGCCAGCAACTGCGTGTGCCAGACAATTTCGTCGCTACGGTGACGCAGATAATAGCCGTCATTAAATAGTTTCCAGACAGCATCCACTTCGTCGCTGCTGATCTTGCGCTCGGCCAGCGACTCCCTGGCCTGCGATTTTTTCTCGCTGATCAACTGTTCGCGATCCATGGGGTTTTCGAGGCCACGGCGCAGCGCCCGGTGCGTCAGTTCGTACAGGTCGCCAAACAGGGTCGCCTTCCAGGAGTTCCAGAGTTTCGGGTTCGTACCGCGTACGTCGGCAACCGTGAGGACGTACAGGTAGTCGAGGTGCAGCGGATCACGCACCAGCGACGCAAACTCATCGATAACGGCGGGGTCGCCGAGGTCCTTCTTTTGCGCGGTTGTCGAAAGAATCAGGTGATTGCGCACCAGCCATGCGACCACGCGCGCATCGTATTCGCTGAGGCCGTGCTCGAGGCAGAAGGCCTCGGCGTCGACGGCACCGAGTTCGGAGTGGTCACCGCCCCGACCCTTGGCGATATCGTGAAACAGGCCGCCGAGGTAGGCGATTTCGGGTTTCTCGAACGCCTGCATGATCTTACTGCATCGTGGATACTCGTGGTCGAAGCGCGATAGCGCAAAGCGGCGTAGATTGCTGACCACAAACAGCGTGTGTTCGTCGACGGTGTAGGCGTGAAACAGGTCGTACTGCATGCGGCCGACGATACGGCCGAAAGACGGGATGTACAGGCCAAGTACACCGTACAGGTTCATTCGTCGTAGCTCGTGCGTTACACTCGTCGGGGCGCGCAGAATCGCGAGGAACAGGCGGTGATTGCGCGGGTTCTGGCGAAATTCTTCGTCGATCAGTTGCAGATTGCGTTTGATCAACCCAATGGTATAGGCGCTGACACCGCGGATTTCCGGATTCTGCTGCAGCAGCAGGAACAACTCGAGCAGTGCGGACGGATCGCGTTTGAAGACCCGGTCGTTGACCGTCTGGAGGTAGCCATTCTTGACCTGAAAACGTGCGTTCAGCGGCGCGGGTTCCGCGGTCGGATCCATCAGGATCGCCTCTTCGAACAGCTGCAGCAGCATCTCGTTGAGCCGGCTCAGGTCCATGACCGTACGGTAATAACGCTGCATCAGCTGCTCGACTGCCAGCGTGTAGCGGGCATCCTCGTAACCGAGCATTTTTGCCAGGTTGATCTGGTGATCGAACAGTAGTCGGTCTTCGCGCCGGCCGGTCAGCGTGTGCAGGCCAAACCGGATGCGCCAGAGGAATTCCTGGCCCTCGTGCAGGCGTCTTACCTGGCCCGGGGTCAGAAACCGGTGCGGTATCAGCTCGGAAAATTTTTCCACCCCGAAGTGGCGTTTCGCCACCCAGCCAACCATCTGGATATCCCGCAGCCCGCCGGGGCTGCCTTTGACGTTGGGTTCGAGGTTGTAGGCCGAATCGTCATAGCGATGATGGCGCTCGATCTGCTCCTTTCGTTTCTCCGCAAAGAATATGGCCGGCGGCCAGATCTTGTCGGCTGCAATCGCGGACTGCATGTCTGCATAAAGTTCCGCCGGACCCGTAATGAGGCGTGATTCCATCAATGTCGTTATCACGGTGAGGTCGGCCTCGGCCTCGTCCTGACACTGCGCCACCGTACGGGCGCTCTGGCCGATTTCCAGGCCGATGTCCCACAAGGCGGTGACGAAGTCCGAGAGTTGCGCCTTGCCGGTATCCGACAGTTTCCTAGGCAGCAGCACGAGAATGTCGACGTCGGAGTAGGGGTGCAGCTCACCGCGCCCGTAGCCGCCGACGGCAACCACGGCAGCGCTCTCGACGCACTCCGGTGCATGCTTCAGCCAGAGGTGCGTTAGCACGGAGTCGATGACGTCGGCGCGCTCGTGCACGAGCATGACGACAGACTCGCCGGCCAAAAAGCGCTCTCGCATATCGGCATTGGCAGCGTCGAGCTCTGCGCGATTGGTTATTGTATAACTCATTGATAAATCAGGTTAAAATAATCGATCGAGTGCGCTCAGGGTCAGTACCTCGTAGCCGCTCTCGGTCACCAGGATCGTATGCTCCCACTGCGCCGACAAGCTGTGGTCCTTGGTCACCACGGTCCAGCCATCAGGTAACAATTTCACGCCTGCTTTGCCTGCATTGACCATGGGTTCCACGGTCAGCGTCATGCCGGCCCTGAGCTCAAGGCCGGTACCGGCGGAGCCGTAATGCAGGACCTGCGGGTCCTCATGAAAGACGCGACCGATGCCGTGCCCGCAATATTCCCGGACGACCGAAAACCGGTTTTTCTCCACGTGCTTCTGTATCGCGGCACCCACATCGCCAAGGCGCTTGCCTGCGGCGAGTTCGGCAATGCCGAGCCACATGCCTTCATAAGCGACGTCCGACAAGCGCTGCGCCTGGACGCCGGGCTTGCCCACAAAGAACATACGGCTGGTGTCGCCATGAAATCCGTCTTTGATCACGGTGACATCAATATTAATGGCGTCGCCGGCCTTGAGCGTGCGATCACCCGGAATGCCGTGACAAACCACGTGATTGATCGATGTACAGATCGATTTTGGAAAGCCACGATAGTTCAGTGGTGCCGGAATCGCCTTCTGCACGTCCGTTATATAAGCATGGCAGATGGCATCCAGCTGGTCCGTAGTTATGCCGGCCCGGACGTGTTCACCGATCATGTCGAGCACATCGGCGGCGAGGCGGCCCGCGACTCGCATCCGGTCTTGCTCTTCAGGTGTCTTGATCGTAACGGTCATGCGTGCGCTCAAAAGGGCTCTGGCCCGGTTGTTATCGGCAGTCCGGCAAAGCTCCGGATCTGGTTGTTGGCCGCGACCGGCTATGGTATAAAGCGCGCGCCCTTGAGGCAATTAATCCACACGAATACCGTCACGTCACGCTGGGTGCCCCACCAAAAAAGGGGTTGCGAGACGGGGTGTTCGGAGGCCTAACCCGGAGAAATATTATGGCAGACGTATCCATGCGCCAGATGCTTGAGGCTGGCGTGCATTTTGGTCACCAGACCCGTTACTGGAACCCGAAGATGGCACCCTACATCTTTGGTGAACGTAACAAGATTCACATCATCAATCTCGAAAAGAGCCTGCCCCTGGCTCGTGAAGCCGCTGCATTCATTAAGGCAACGATTGCCGATGGCGGCAAAGTCCTGTTCGTCGGCACCAAACGTGCCGCACGCGAGTCGATGCGCAATCATGCCATTCGCGCGGGAATGCCATTTGTCAGCTATCGCTGGCTCGGTGGCATGCTGACCAACTACAAGACGATTCGGCAGTCCGTGAAGCGACTGATGGCGCTGGAGCAAATGGCGACAGAGGGCGGCTTCGACGGCCTTACCAAGAAAGAAGTGCTGGGACTGAGCCGTGAGCAGGAAAAGCTCGAGCGCAGTCTCGGCGGCATCAAGGAAATGACATCATTGCCCGATGCCCTGTTCGTCGTCGACGTTGACCACGAAGATATTGCGGTGAGCGAAGCCCGCAAACTTGGCATCCCGGTCGTCGCCATTGTTGATACCAATTGTTCACCTGAAGACGTTGATTACGTTATTCCCGGCAATGACGACGCAATGCGCGCCATTGAGCTGTACGCCGGCATGATTGCCGACGCCGTTCTGGACGGCAAGGCATCGTTGCCCGAAGTTGCTCTGGGCGAAGACGAATTTGTCGAGCTGGATGCGGAAGGCAACGTGAAGAAGTCGGCCGGCCGCAATAAGAAGCCAGCGAAGAAGGCGACGATCAGGAAGAAAGGGGCGAACAAACCTGCAGCAGCGAAGCCAGAAGCCGCCTCGGCAGTTAATGCGGATGCAGATGAATCTGCTGTTGATGCGGCTAATGCCGAAACTACGGATGCCGTAGCGGCAGAGCCGATGGCAGCAGCGCCGGCGAAGAAAACCGCCAGGAAAAAGACCAAAAAGAAAGAGACCGCAAAGAAGGTCGCAAAGAGAGCCGACGGAGACGGCGATGACGATTAGTGCAGCGCTGGTCAAGGAGCTGCGCGAGCGTACCGGTGCGGGCATGATGGAATGCAAGACGGCACTGGTCGAGGCGAACGGCGATCTGGATGCGGCGGGGGAAGTGTTGCGTATCTCCGGTCAGGCCAAGGCGGACAAGAAGGCCAGTCGCATTGCTGCTGAGGGTCGGGTCGTAGTTGCGGAAACCCATAACGCAGCCGTTATTGTAGAAATAAACTCCGAAACCGACTTCGTCGCGAAGGACGAAAATTTCGTCGCGTTTACCGATGCTGTTGCAGCAGCTGCCCTGCAATCGTCAACACAGGATGTTGCCGAGCTGGTCGCGCAAAAACTGGCTAACGGCAACACGATTGAAGCCGCTCGTGCGGAGCTCATTGCCAAGGTTGGCGAGAATATCAGCGTGCGCCGCATGGCGCGGATTGCGTCGGATGGCGTTATCTCCAGTTACTCACACGGCGCTCGCATTGGTACGGTCGTAGCCCTGCAGGGTGGCGACGCGGAATTGGCGCGGGACATTGCAATGCATGTCGCGGCCACCAATCCACAGTGTATCGACGAGTCGGGCGTGTCAAGCGATGTGCTTGAGACCGAACGCCGCATTGAAACCGAAAAGGCGCAAGGCTCGGGTAAGCCAGCCGAGATCATCGATAAGATGGTAGCCGGGCGGATCAACAAGTTCCTCAAGAACATCACACTGGTAGGTCAGCCTTTCGTCAAGGACCCTGATATTACTGTCGGCAAACTGCTGGCAGATGCCAAAGCGAAAGTCACCGCGTTCGTACGCTTCGAAGTTGGCGAAGGCATCGAGAAAAAAGTCGATAATTTCGTCGAAGAAGTTATGGCCCAGGTCAAAGGCGCTCGCTGAGGTTTCACGCTTAAGCCATTAATTTAATAGAGACCAGCTTAGACGAATACGCTAGAATTACGGCCGCCCCGGGGTACTGCAGATTCCGCGGGCGCTTGGATCACCACCTATGAGGCATGCTGATGAGTGATTCCCCGGTCCGGTACCGTCGTGTCCTGCTAAAGCTTAGCGGCGAGGCGCTGATGGGTGATCTGGACTACGGCATCGAACCTACAGTCATTCAGCGCATGGCCGCCGAAATCGCGACGGTGCAGAAAACCGGCGTCGAAATCGCGATCGTTATCGGCGGCGGCAATATTTTTCGGGGCGCCGGTCTGGCGCGAGCTGGGATGGACCGTGTCACCGGCGACTACATGGGTATGTTGGCGACGGTCATGAACGCCCTTGCCATTCAGGACGCGCTCGAATCGAAAGGCGCGTTCGCGCGCGTCATGTCCGCGCTGCAGATTCACGACGTCTGTGAAGACTACATCCGGCGCCGCGCAGTGCGACACCTTGAAAAAGGGCGCGTTGTGATTTTGGCGGCCGGTACCGGCAATCCATTTTTTACGACTGATACAGCGGCCAGTCTGCGCGCCATCGAAATTGGTGCCGATGTGCTGCTCAAGGCTACCAAGGTGAACGGCGTCTACGATGCGGACCCGGCGACCAATCCGCGCGCCAAGCACTACGAAACCGTCAGTTTTGACACCGTCCTCGCTGACAAACTGATGGTCATGGATGCGACGGCCATCGTGATGTGTCGCGACAACGAGTTACCGTTGCGTGTATTTGATCTCACTCGTGACAATGCATTGGTAGAAGCAATGTCCGGTCATGAAATCGGTACGCTGGTGACCAACTGATTGCTCCGGCAGACCTAAACAGAGGCTACTATCGTGTTGAATGAAATCAAAAAACAAGCTAGTGATCGCATGGCAAAGAGCGTCGCTGCACTGAAGCAGGAACTGACCAAGTTGCGTACGGGTCGAGCGCATACCAGCTTGCTCGACCACATCACGGTTGAGTACTACGGCTCCCAGGTACCGCTGAACCAGGTGGCGAATGTGGGTGTCGAGGATTCCCGGACGCTGACTGTGACACCGTGGGAGAAAAACATGGTGCCGGTGATCGAGAAAGCAATCATGACCTCGGACCTGGGCCTGAATCCCGCGTCGGCTGGCACGCTTATCCGGGTGCCCCTTCCCGCGCTCACCGAGGAGCGTCGCAAAGACATGATTCGCGTGGTGCGCAATGAAGCCGAAGGCGGTCGTATCGCGATACGCAATGTTCGCCGTGATGCCATCAGCGAGGTCAAGGAGTTGCTCAAGGAAAAAATGATTGGCGAAGATGATGAGCGTCGCGGCGAGGGCGAGATCCAGGAAATTACGAACAAATACGTCGCCGAGATCGACAAGGTGCTGGCAGACAAAGAAGCCGAGTTACTCGAAGTCTAGGAATCTTTCCTGGATTCGCAGACATCTAATGGCATCAGATTCAAACATCCCCAAGCATGTTGCTGTCATCATGGATGGCAATGGCCGATGGGCGCGAAAACGCGGCATGCCGCGTCACATGGGCCACCGGTCCGGTGTTGCAGCAGTACGAAATATCGTCGAGGTGGCCGCCAAGCGCGGAGTTAACTACCTGACGTTGTTCGCATTTAGCAGTGAGAACTGGAATCGGCCGCGCGAAGAAATCAGAAAACTCATGGGATTGTTTGTCGAAGCGCTGCAACGAGAAGTCGATGATCTGCATCGTAATAATGTAAGGCTTGAATTTATCGGCGCGCGGACTCAGTTGCGGGGGGGGTTGCTCGACACGATCGCTGCTGCTGAAGCCCGGACGCGGAGCAATAGCGGCTTGCGCCTGCAGGTAGCCGTGGCCTATGGCGGTCGCTGGGATATCGTGCAGGCGACACAGTCACTGGCGCGGCGGGTTGCCGCCGGTGAGCTTGAGGCAGATGACATTGATGATGCGGCGCTTGCAAGTTCCCTGGCACTGGCTAGAATCCCGGATCCCGATCTGCTGATTCGTACCGGTGGTGAGCAACGCATCAGCAATTTTCTGCTATGGAATCTTGCGTATGCAGAATTATGGTTTTGCGACACTTTGTGGCCCGACTTCGACGAGCAGCAGTTTGACAACGCACTGGAATTTTATGCGCAACGTGAACGTCGCTATGGGCACACGGGTGAACAGGTAGAGGCCGTCAGCTGATGCAACAACGAATCATGACAGCAGTCATTGCACTGGCAGTCCTTGGAGGGTTGTTGTTTTTCATGCCGCCGATCGTAGTCAGTGTTGTCATCGGCGTGCTGCTGCTCGCAGGCGCATGGGAATGGTCCGGATTCCTGAGCCAGGACAACATGGCTATGCGGGTGGCATACGTTTTGAGTATCGCCGTTCTGCTCGTCGCCACGGCGACAATTCTTGTACCGCACTCGGAACTGATATTGCTGGTGAGTCTCGTCTGGTGGGCGATGGCGCTGATCTGGATGTTCTTCTTTCCGACACCGATTCCGTTTCCCGTTCGCGTTCTGGTCGGCGTACTGGTACTCGTGCCGCTGTATACGGCTTTGATGCTGTTGTATGCCGCTGGCCCGAGCATCCTGTTGTTCGCACTGTTGATTGTCTGGGTCGCGGACAGCGGCGCCTTCTTCGCTGGCAAGACACTGGGCCGGGTCAAGCTGGCGCCCCAAATCAGCCCCGGCAAAACCTGGGAAGGTGTCATCGGCGGACTGCTGGCGGTCGTGCTGCTGATTGGCCTGCGATCATTAAAGGTTGAAACCAATTTTGCGGTCCTGGTGCCTTTCTGTCTGGGTGTCGCCGCGTTGTCGATTGTTGGTGACCTGACGGTCAGCATGTTCAAGCGCACCGCTGGTATGAAAGACAGTGGCACGATGTTCCCGGGGCATGGCGGTGTGCTCGACCGGATCGACAGCGTTGCTGCCGCGGCACCATTGTTCGCACTCGGACTCAGCTGGGCGGGTGTCCGATGACGCGATGTTCAGTTACTGTTCAGTTGTACTGCTTTAGGGTGAACGCATTGCCGCGGGAACCGGACGGAATTGCCGGGGTCCACTTCTGCAGGAAACCAACAGGAGCATCGATCGCTAATGGGTGACTTGCTGACCAATTTGCTGGCCTTCATTGTCGCGATCAGCGTCCTGGTTGCCGTACACGAGTATGGTCACTACATCGTTGGCCGCTGGGCGGGCATGAAGGTATTGCGGTTCTCGATAGGCTTCGGCAAGCCGTTGCTGACCTGGGTGCGTGGCAATGATCGCACCGAGTACTGCCTCTCGGCGATTCCCCTGGGTGGCTATGTCCGTTTTCTTGATGGTCGTGAGGGCCCCGTGTCGCCCGAAGATGCAGGGCGCGCGTTTGATCAGCGACCGATAGTTGCCCGCATTGCTGTTTTGCTGGCGGGGCCTGCCTTCAACTTCCTGTTCGCGATCCTGGCGTACTGGGTGATTTTTACGAGCGGCGTGCCGACGTTGTTGCCTGCGGTCGGCGATGTTGCGCCAGGTTCGTACGCGGCGCGGGCGGGATTGAAGTCCGGCGACCGCATTCTCGCCGTGGGCGACGCTGCGACCGCCGACTGGGAGACCGCGCTGGTTGCGATGCTCGATCGGATAATCAGCGACGGCGACGTACCGCTGACGTTGCAGAGCGACGCGGGCGTGCAACGTTCGGCGACGATTGTCGTTGGCAGTGACGCGGCACGGCTGACCGAACCGGGCATGTTGTTCGAGGGGCTCGGGTTCGTCCCCTGGCAACCGCCTGCTGTTATCGCCGCTATTGCGCCAGGCGGTGCTGCAAGTGCCGTTGATCTTATTGCGGGTGATCGGGTGGTGTCGGTCGATGGCAGTGCGATTCGAACCGCGGACGACCTCATCAGGGAGGTATCGGCGCGTCCCGGCGAAGCGGTAGTTTTGAAGTACTATCGGGGTGATGAGCTGCGTACTGTCGATATTACTATTCGTGCGGAACCCGAGGAGCAGGGAGTCATTGGCCGCATCGGTGTAACCGTTAGCCATGATTATGGCGACCTGGCCTACCTGCGCAAATACGGACCGCTGGATTCGGTTCGTGAATCGATCGGTAAAACCTGGTCAACGATGACATTCACAGTACGTATGCTGGGTCGCATGGTGACCGGTGACGTTTCGATCAAGAATATCAGCGGTCCCATAAAGATCGCGCAGTACGCGGGTGATTCGGCAGAACGTGGCGGCCGCGAATTTTTGACTTTTCTGGCCCTGGTCAGTATCAGTCTTGGCATTCTCAATCTGCTGCCGGTCCCGGTACTTGATGGCGGGCAGATCGTGTTCCAGACTGTCGAGCTGCTCAAGGGCAGCCCGATGTCGGAGCGGTCACAAATTATCGGCCAGCAGTTCGGCATAGTGGCACTGATATTGTTAATGAGCTTCGCGTTTTACAACGACTTGATGGGATAGCGATATTGCAATGAGAGGTTGCGACAAAATTAGGCTTACCTTTGCGGCTGCGTGCCTGGTGTTGCCGCTGGTGGCGCTGGCGGACGAGTTTGTTGTCACCGACATGCGGGTCGAGGGTCTGCAGCGCATTTCTGAGGGCACTGTGTTCAACTATTTGCCAGTGAACATTGGCGATACGGTTGACGACATCCGCATTCAGGAATCGATTCGCGCTTTGTACCTGCAAGGTTTGTTCGACGACATCGAAATTCGTCGCGACGGCTCAACGTTGATCATCGCTGTGCATGAGCGGCCGTCCATTGAAAGTTTTCAGATTGATGGCAACAAGGACATCAAGACCGAAGATCTCACGGGATCATTGCGTGACGTTGGCCTTGCCAAAGGCCGGACATTCGATCCGTCGATCCTGGAAAACGTGCAGAAGGCGCTGCGTGAGCAGTACTACGATCGTGGTAAGTATGCGGTTAAGGTCGAATCGTATGTGCAGGAGCGGCCGAATAATACGGTTCGCGTTGGCTTCAACATCGTTGAGGGAGATCGTGCCAAGATTCGCCAGGTAAACGTCGTTGGCAACGATACTTTCAGCGAAAAGGAAATACGCGAAAACTTCGAACTCGATACGGCCAACTGGTTGTCGTGGTTCCGTCAGGACGATCGTTACTCGAAAGAAGCGCTTGAGGGAGACCTCGAGACACTCCGTTCCTTCTATATGGACCGCGGTTACGCGGACTTCCGTGTTGACTCAACCCAGGTCGCTATCTCACCCAACAAGAAAGACATGTTTGTCACGGTCGGTGTGCATGAGGGTGATTTGTACACAATCTCCGAGGTGAAACTGGTCGGGGACATGGTGGTTCCTGAGACGCAACTCAGGGCGATGGTACTGGCTCGACCCGGTTCGATTTTTAACCAGGCACTGCTGACCCAGTCGACGGAACTGATGTCTTTCCGGCTCGGCGAGCAGGGCTACGCAAATGCCGAGATTGAGCCCGTACCCGAACTCAATTACGAGACGCGGGAAGCGGTGGTCACCTTCTATGTTGACCCGAAAAGTCGCGTGTACGTGCGGCGAATCAATTTCAAAGGTGTTGATCAGGTCGACGATGAGGTTCTGCGGCGCGAAATGCGGCAGATGGAGAGCACCTATCTTTCCAACCGGCTCGTGGAACGATCGAAAGTTCGATTGCAGCGGCTGCCGTATATCGAGTCCGTTGAAACCAAAAACGTACCGGTTGCCGGAAGTCCCGACATGGTTGACGTCGATTTTCAGCTCGAGTACCGGATGCCGGGTCAGTTCAGTGGTGGCGTCGGGTACTCGGAATCGCAAAGCGTGATGTTGAATGGCAGTATCGTACACACTAATTTTCTTGGCACGGGCAACCGGGTATCTCTGGAATTGCACTCTGGCCGATTCCAGAAGCTCTACAGCCTGTTGCACACGGATCCTGCCCGGACTATTGACGGTGTCCGACGCACGGTAAGCGTCAATTACCGCGACATCACACAATTTACGTCGTCTGCGTCAGATTTCTCGACGACGAGCGCCGGCGCGACCATTGATTATGGCTACCCCCTGTCTGAGTTCCAGTCGGTGTCTTTCGGCCTCAACTATAAGCATGCCGAATTGCTGGCGTCGACTAGAAGTACACAACAGGCTCAGGACTGGGTGCTGAATAACGGCGACCCTTTTATCGAAACGGTAGGTAACGGCGGTGTGTTTTTTGGCTCGGAATTCGATGCGGTCGAGATGATAACGGGCTGGTCGTTCGACAGCCGCAACCGGGCATTGTTTGCCGATCGCGGCACCTCGCAGCAGGTCTTTGTCGGGGTGACGATTCCCGGCAGCGAAGTCGAGTACTACACACTACGCTACAATTTCACCAAGTATTTCCCGCTCTCCCGCCGTTGGACCCTGGCCTATAATCTCGAGACGGCATTTGGCCAGGCGCTGGGTGACACCACGGCAATACCGCCTTACATACAGTTCTACGGCGGCGGTCCCAATTCCGTACGTGGATTCAAGGAGTCCTACCTCGGACCCAGAGACAGCTTCGGCAATCCCTATGGCGGCAATGCTATGTTCGCCAGCCAGTTAGAGCTTATATTGCCGATGCCTAAGAAGTTCACGTCACAGGCTCGGGCGAGTCTGTTTTATGACCTCGGTAATGTGTTTAATACCGGCGAGGTCCAGTTCACGGACAAGCTGGGATCACCGGTAGAATACAAGCCGGATGTCGACGAACTGCGTGCGTCGGTGGGTATTGGCGTACAATGGCTGTCCCCGATGGGGCTCTTCCGGTTCAGCTATGCGTTCCCGCTGAATGAGCATGAAGGTAACGACAGGTATTACAAAGACGAGCTGGAACGATTCCAGTTCTCCATTGGACAGGCGTTTTAAGGATTGGATTTTTTATGAGTTTTGCAAAGCAACGAGTTTCAGTATTACTTGGGATTGCACTCAGCGTAGCGTTCGCGTTACCGGCCAGTGCACAGGATTTGCGTATTGGTGTCGTGAACATTCAGGCGCTAATGGAACAGGCGCCACAAACGAAGTTGGCGATGGATGCGCTGCAGGAAGAGTTTGCGCCACGGCAGCGTGAGTTCGCTGCCAGGCAGAAGGAGTTTGAGGATCTGCAGGCGAAAGCGCAAAAGGATGCCGCTGTTATGGGCGAAACCGAGCGTCGCAACGTAGAGAAAGAGTTGCGTGATCTGCAACGCGAAGTTACGCGGCTGCAAACGGAATTTCGCGAAGACCTGAACCTGCGGCAGAATGAGGAACTCGGCAAACTGCAACGATCCTTGC
>JAQCGO010000031.1 GCA_027618995.1 Pseudomonadota bacterium
ACGCAAGCGCCGGCGTAACCTGAAGCAACTGCATCGCGATCTCATGGCCGTGGGCTTTGATGGCTCCTATGGTCGCTGGAGAAGGAGGAATGGGAGAAAATGTCAGAAGCGCAGAAGACGGAATTCGTTAGAAAATCCTGTGCTGACGCAATTGATTAGGGTGCTTAAGATTGGTTTGGCTGGATTTCCATAGCGACATATCGTTTCGAGTTGAAATCCCATCTTACTGCCGTATAAAACTGAAACACGTTGATCGGGAGCAATACGCCGGACCTTGCCAGCTCCTGAATGCTCTTACAAATGTGTTTCCATGTGTCTGTATTTTTGGCTTCAACAAGTTGTATCGCATGCTCTCGCGTCAGCTCCAGAATAATGGCCCTTTGTTCATCGTTCATCCCAATCTCCTAATGTCGTATCCGTATTTAGGAAAATCGGTTTGTGGCTTAGACGATTCAGAAGTCGTCGACGCACTTTGCGGTTGGGTTTGGCCAATTGGCCCTTAGAGCCCCAAAGACTCGTTCCACCCACTCTTCGTCTCGCGACGCGACGCTGACAAGTGGGCACGGCTGCCCGGGGCTCGACCCGCTGCACTTTGCACTGGACGCGGCACTGCCGGTAATTGATCTCGGCCAGGATCTGCGCTGCCGCTTCATGCCGCTAGGGCCGTTTCGGTGGCTGTGGCTGCTGCTGCACAGTCTCTATGTGATCGTCGGCGCTGCGCTTTCAGCGATTGTCGTACTGACACTGACTGGCGTGTTGCGGCGAGATTAGAGATCAATGTTGCAGGGTTCGTAATTATTACCGCTTTCCTCCGGCCCGGCTTAGTAATATTCTCGGTGTCAGGCCAATTGATTCGCCAAACGGCGCCAGGAGTTACCCGATGACAACGCTGCAAACCATTCCGGGAATCGGATTTTACAAGCGACTGTTGAGTTCCCCGGTGGCCGTCGTAGGCCTCGTTTTGGCCGTCACAGCGTTGTCTGCCGGATGCGCTTCGGCGCCAACGAAGTCCGCGGCGATGATCGACCCGCAAGCCGATTTCGGCGATTACAAAACATTCACCTGGCACACGAGTAACAGCGCAGAGGGTGCCGATGAGCCCATGTCCCTGGTGGACAGCAGCATTCGCGCAGCGATCACGACTGAGATGCAGCGCAAAGGTTACGCTGAAGCACCGGCGGGCAGCACCGGCGACCTCCTGATTGACTTTGAGGCCGCGCAAACCGAGAAAGTAAAAAGCAGTCCGTTCCGGATCGGTGTTGGTGTCGGCAGCTACGGCAGCGGCGTTGGCGGTAGCGTCGGCACCAGCACGTCGGGTGTCAAGAACATAAGCGAAGGCTCACTGGTCATTCATGCCATCGACCCGACCCGCAATGCCGAAGTGCGGCGGAGCCGCGTTTCTCGCGAGCTTGGCAAGGGTTCCGTCAATCCCGACGTCGTTCAGAGCGTGGTTGCCGAAATTCTAAGCGATTTCCCCACGCGTACGGCTACACCGTAGACGACGTACCCAGCCTTTGGGCTATGGCCCCTATAAGGCGACGACTTTTTCCGGTGACAAGATCCTCCAAGAATTTTGCCATCATCGGCGCCGGCATCAACGGCCTGGTCGCCGCCAATTACCTGCAACGCGCAGGCCACAAGGTCACACTGCTCGAGCGTAGCAATCGGGTGGGCGGGGCCTGCGTCTCGGATACGGCGGAGATCGAGGGCATTCAACAGGACTACGCACTGGGTGCCTCGGTACTGGGACTGATGCAGGGGTTTGTCTGGCAGGAAACCGGCCTCGCGGATCGGCTGCAAAGCCGGGCGGTCACGCATCCGGACCTCGTGTGGTTCCCCAGGGATCAGCATCCCACCCGACTTTACGGCGATGCAGACCTGGCCGCTCAGGAATTAGCCAACAATTGGGGCGAACGTGGGGACGTGCCCGCCTACTTTGCCGATGAGAACAGAGTCGTGCGCTTTTTACAGGACGGTTACCGCGCAGGCCAACCGCCCAGCGCAGCCAACGCCGAAGCAGTACTCGGCAAAGACCTTGCGACGTTGTGGATCACAGGGACAGCCAGAAACCTTGTCGACCACTATTTCACAGCCGAACGTACCAAGGTGAATGCGGCCATGGATGTGTCGGAAAGCGGACCCGTTTCGATCGACGAGCCCTACTCTGCCTTTATCATGCCGATGATGTCATCCGGATCAGTATTCGACGGGGATAGCGGATTCGTAAAAGGCGGCATCTGGCAAGTTACACATGAACTTGGTCGGATCAACCGGTCGTTGGGCGTAGATCTCGTGCTGAACGCCAACATAGACGAAGTGGACACCAGGAGCGGCACAATTCGGTTTGAGACTGCATCGGGTAGTCAGGTCCTGCACTCGGAGCACGTGATATTTGCGACCGATCCACAGGTTGCTGCACGCCTGACGGGTGATGCGATGCTCATTGACCACACCGCGCAGGAGCAGGTGCTCGGTACATCCGGCAAGCTCAACCTGATGTTCCGCAACCCGGTTTGCTGGAAAGACAGCAAGGGCGAGGCGGAATCCGATACCGCTTTCCGCTACCTGTTCGCCACGGACACGCTGGCAGATTTCGAATCAGCCACGATGGCCGCTGCTGACGGCGAGGATTTCGCCCCAGGTTACTACCAGATTTATTGTGAAGGCGCGTCCATGCGCCGGATGGGCATCGTTGAGTCTTTCGACCGACTGACCGTTTTTTTGAAAAACCTCGCACTCGGCAAAAGCGGTGATCAGCTCCGCGCTGTCGAAGACGAGGTCAAGGCCATCATCCTGAGCCACATCGAAAATCCCGAGGATTGTGTCTGGAGTCGCTTACTGACTCCCAGGGATCTGCAACAAACCTTCGGCTTCCCGGGCGGCAATATCGAGCACACGATGCTGGTCCATGAACAAGCCTATGACAATCGCAGTTACACGACCGGACCCGGCCGGCGTTTCTACCAGCTCGGCGATATCGAGAATGCGTCAATTTGTGGCTCGAGCACTTATCCCTGCGGTTCGGTAGCAGGAACGCCCGCCTACATGTGCGTCAAAGAATTGTTGCGTCAACTGTAGCCAGTAGATCGTCTATTGCGAGTTGCGCCGCCCTGAATGCGCCTTCAGTCATGGCGTCCGCCGTTGCATCGGAATTTGCAATTGCAATGCGCCCGAACGGTTTTCGCGCCATAAGCCAAGGCGATCGTTCAGGCGGCAACTCATCTAGCATCCAGGCCACCTGTCCCGTGGCCGGGTCAAGGCCATAGGCGTAACCATGCGGCCAGCGATTTACCGTAATTGCTCTGATGTCTCGTTCAGGATCGAATCCGCCCACACCCAACATGCGACCCAGCTGGTCCCTGATCTTCATTTCAAAAGTTTCGAAGGTTGTCTCAAGTAACTCGGCGCGCGCCGCACGCCATTGCTCCGTTACCGGCCGACCGCGCAGCTCGGGGAGAAGCGGCGCCCGGCCCATCCGCAAGACAACAGGCTCTTCGGGAGAACTGGAATGGCGATAGCCACCAATACTTACAGCCTCGGTAAGGCGGACTGTTTCCATGTAGCTCCCGGGACAACGTGCGTACCGAATGCCAAGATTCGCAAGGGCGGTCCAGTTTCCAAGCAGGACATTGGTGTAAATCAGCGGCGCCTTGGCAGCTTGCGACAAGGCCTGCTGTTGACTTGCCGGCATTTCGTCGCAAATGTGAGGAATCGCAGCGTTGTAACAGGCCAGCACGCAACGTCCGCCGCGAACCTGGAACGCTCGTCCATCCTGTACATACGTGACTTTGACGTCACGAGCGCTATCCAGATCGCCGCTGTGCCTGACATTGACGACAGTACTGTTGAGCCTGACACGTGTGGGCGAGTCCGCCGCGTCCAGCGCGTCGTAGTCGAATCGGGCTGTTACCACATCATCAAGCGTGCTGCCGTTCGCCACGCCTGGCACCAGCGAACGAACGATCAAACGTGCGATCGTCGCGTTGCCATCCGGGAACTGGCAATACAAGGCCTCCGCGGAGGGTACTGCAGCCGTTTCGAACTGACCGGACACCTGGAGCCCGGCGGTACCTGGCCAGCCCTCGCCTGCCGCGACCCAGGCGGAAATGGCGTCAATACCGGTCGCCCAGGTGGTCGACCGCCACAGATACGCCACGGCCTCCGGACCAACGCCGACCGTCTCGCGCAAAAAGTCTTCATAGCTGGTCTTTTGCAGAAACCTGGTCTTCTCCTCCAGACCGAGATCCTCGAAGTAGTCGATGTCGGCTTCATGCAGGCGAACAAGATCGTCCTGCGCTTTCTCTGACAGCGGTGTCCTCGAAAAATACTCTCGCCACGACGGTTGGCCCTCGTCGACGAGAAGTTTGTCCGAGCCGAAAGTCTCTCTGTCGAGGAATACCGACCGTCCGAGACCATGGTCGTTATAGATCGATTCGTCGTGAAACTCAGAGTAACGCGCGACATCAATACCGATCGATTCGAGGAGCCGGCGCCCGGCTGCGTTGTAGCGCCTCAGGTCCTGAATATTCTCCGTCCCACCATGCGACAGGATCATGCGGTCGTCCATCCAGAATTCGTTGCGCTTGGCATGCCCCCCGAAGTCGTCGTGGTTGTCGAGAATCAGTATGCGTGCATCCGGTTCTGCTTCACGATAATACCAGGCAGCCGCGAGGCCACTAAGCCCCGCACCTACGACGACGAGATCATACGCTTCGCCAGTATCTTCCGGCCTGTCCCAACGAGCGCCATCGCGCATTGCATGGGCAACTTCATATGAGCCTTGATGACTGCCGCGCATGCCGGTGAGAACGGGCGGATATGCGCCTGACCGGGCCTGCGCCTCAGTCCATCGCCAGGCCAGGCTGCCGCTGATCGCAACCGCAACCCCGTTGACGAAGTCGCGACGTGTGATTCGGCGATCCATTCCCAGGTCACGGTGCTTCATAGCTGCATCGCCTTACATTGCATGAGAGTCCAGTTCTTCACGTTGTCGATTCCCTCTGACCCGGCGTGCTCGGGTCGCTGGTGATACCAGCCGATGATAGCCATGCCTCGAATCAGCAGGAAAGCAGGCAACATCTCGACATCACGCGACTCGAGTGGACGATGTTCTCGATAACCTTCCAGCAAAGCAGTGCAAAGCGCTGCAAAATCCGGCGCTGAACAATATTCGATCAAAGCAGACGCAATATCGTACATATGCCAGCCGTACGCAGAATCGTCGAAATCGATCAACGACAGGCCGCCACTGGCATAGATGATATTGTCAGGATCGAGATCAGAGTGAATCAAACTGAACTTATCGTGCTCACTGCCATAGGTCGTCAACGCTGCCCGCAGATTTGTTCTCGCCCGCAGTAGCAATTCTTTTTCGCCCCCGGAAAGTTCCGCGTGCTCCCAGAATCGTCCCCAGCGGGGAGATTCGCCCAGCAGGCCATCGATATCGAGACATGGGCGCATGAATCCTGGTGGCCCTTTCCAGTTGGCCGACTGATTGTGTATGGCTGCCGCGATCTCGCCGATGCCGTGGAAAAGACGCTCGCGCTCTTTTTTACTGGACACTGTTGCCAAATAATCTCTGAGCGGTGCCCCCTCAATCCACGACGTCACGCCCACGTAGCGCTGCTCGCCAGCCTCGGGAATGTCGACCAGAACGAAATGGGTGCCATCATGGCTCACTACAGGACTCGGTACCGAAACTCCGGCATTGTTTAGCGCCACGATCCAATCACGTTCGGATTTGAGCTCCTGTCCCGAGTTGTAACCGGGACGATGCAGCCGAAGAACATAGGTAGATGCCCTATCGCACGCACGAATACGAAACGTTACATTCTCCGAATGCTCAACGAATTCGATTGACTCCACATCCACTGGAAAGCGTTCCAGCGCTTTCCATACAGCAGACGTGTATATGGGCTCAAGATCATTGTCTACAGCTTCCCCTAACCCTGTCATCTACGCACTGGTCCCGATTTCCTGCTGCTCATGACGCGTCGGCCAGCGCGGGGATTGCCTTCTTCAGCATCAGGTACATATAAAGATACACAAGCATTGCCGCGATAGACGCCAGCGCGCAGATGATGAACACGCCGTTGTAGCCACAGTTCCAGGCGAGCGCCGATGCCGCGATATTGGGCCCGAGGAAATTTCCCAGGCCCTGCGCCGCCGGAATCATTGCCGGGAAGCGTCCCGAATGATCGAGGTTGGCAATGGTAGCGGCCTGGTAAATGTCGATGAAGATCCAGCAGAAATTAAAGAAGAACAGGCTGAATGCGATAGTAAAGTTGCTGATTCCGAAAGCCAGCATCAGAACGATGGTGGCCTGGAATACTAAAGTAACCAGCAACGGTCTCGCCAGACCGTAGCGATTACTTAAAAGCACGGCAAACAGGCACCCTATCACCGAAAATACCGAGGACACCCATAGCATGCTGGCGACCCACTCGGGTGACGCTGCTGTGCCCACGGTCGACAACTCAATATAGGTCCAGTAAGCGCCAATGTTGACATACGTAGGGACGATGGCGGCCAGGACCATCCATGGCACATACACCGGCACGTGTTTGTGCTCGACATGGTGTCCGCCACTCGGTTCGTCGACATCGACTTCCACGTCCAGCGTCTTGTCGACGGGCCGCCTGGGCAGCCAGGAAATAAACAGGATGCCGATCACATAGATCGCGATGATCGTGATATAGATCCCTTCCATCGAGAGCATTGGCAGCAGCTTCACCTCGGCGCCCTGTGAACCAGCAAAGGCAAAAAGCTCGACGCCGTATGCAAACGCGGGCCGGGAATGCCCGCCGATCGTCGCCACAGCGATTCCGGTATAACCGCCGGCACCGATTCCTGCCAACAACCGCAACCACAGAGTGACCTCGTAACTCTGGTAAACGATACTGAGCGCATTGGCCGCGATCGTGACAAGTGCTGCAATAATCGCCATGCGACGACGGTCCACTCTGGCGACGAACAGCGCGGCGATCACCGCGCCAATGGCCAGGCCTCCCAGGTCCGCACCCGCGACGCGACCAACCTGGATCTCGGAGAACCCGAGGTTTTCGACCCATGCAGTGCTGATGACGGGCATGCCGACCATCACGAAATAGCCCACAAGGGCCATGTAAACTCCGATGCTCAGGGAGCGCCAGTCATCGAAGACCGTGCGGTGGTGCAGCAGCTTGCCGCCGCCCTCTGTCATCCGGTTTTACTCATGCGTCTCCGCGAGGCATTCGTCAAAGGCCTCCAGGAACTCATCGGCGTTCGCATGGGAAAAGACCAGCGGCGGCCTGACTTTCAGCACGTTATGATACTTGCCCGAGTACGAGACCAGGAATCCCTTATCTTTCAGGCGATTGGATAAGGTCTTTGTCAATGCCGCATCGGGTTCCTTAGTAGCGCCGTCCTTGATCATCTCGATACTGATGAAAAGCCCGCAACCGCGCACATCCCCTATTGAACTGTACCGGTCAACACGTCGCTCGAGTTCGCCAGTAAACCTGGCACCAACTTCGGCGACATGATTGCAAAGATCGAGGCGTTCGATTTCGTCCAACACGGCCATTCCGACGGCTGCCTGCAGTGGCGTCGCCGCACAGGTATTGAAATAGTCCTTCTTGGCGCGGAACAACTCCACAAACTCTCTTCTGGCTGCCGTGGCGCTGAGCGGCAGACCATTACCCATCGGCTTGCCCGTCACGACGATATCCGGCCGAAACTGTGTTGCTTCATACCCCCACCAGCGCCCTGTTCGCGCATATCCCGACTGGACTTCATCGGCAATCACCAGACCGCCCTCGCCATGCACCAGGTCCGTGACTCTGCTCATGAAACCGGCAGGAATATCCGGAAGTCCTTCATTGGCGAATATCGAGCACATGATCAGTCCCGCAAACCCGGACCCTTGAGCCTTCAGGCTCTCGATGCGTGCCGCAACTTCGGCCAGGTACGCCGCGCATAGCTCGTCCTCGTTCAAGCCCTCCTTCAGCGGCCTGTAGCGTTCAGGAAACGGAAAGCTGCGAATCTCTCCGGTCTGATTTGGGGGGCATCCGAGGTAGCTCAGCGATCCCACCAGGTCGCTATTGCCATGGTATGTGGAGTCGGTACAAATGAGGCCGCGATTTCCGGTGACGATGCGAGCCATTTGAAGGGCGACTTCAACGGTCTCGGTACCGCTACAGCTGAAGATTACGCTCTCGATACCTTCATGATTGAGGCCGACCAGCCGTTCGGCAAAAGCCACTATGCCTTCATGGAGATATCGGCTGTGCACATTGACCGTGCCCTGTTGTTCGGCCATGGCCTGCACCACCGCTGGATTCGCATGTCCAACGCACGGCACGTTGTTGTACATGTCGACGTAGCGACGCCCGTCCCTGTCGTACAAATAAACACCCTCGCCGCGTACGATCTCAAGCGGCGTGTCATAAAATAGTTCTGCACCGGATCCCAGGGCGAGGTCCCTGCGGCTCTTTAGCAAACTTTTCGTCATCGAAGCGTCTCCCGGCACTTTAAGGGCAAGGCACTGACAGATTAACTTCTGGAGGGGCTGAAATGAAAAACCGGCGACAGGAAATCCCGTCGCCGGCTGCACGTTGCACGTTGCATTTGTAGAACCAGTCTTAGAAGTTCTTACGGAAATTGAGAACGAGCTCGCGAGGGCGCACCGAATAGAGTCGGCCGTCCGCCCAACGTGTCGGTACGTAGGTGATGGCGCGTTTGTCCGCAATATTGTTAAGCGACAGACTTGCACTCCAATCATCGCCTTCCATGCCGAAAATCAGGTTTCCAATCGAGTACGCATCCATGGTTGTAACGGTGCCGCGCAATAGACCACTGCTGGTCAACAGGCCCGATCCTTGCGTTGCGTTCGTTTGCTCGTCTACATAACTGTAGTCAAGTCTCAAGTAACTGTCCTTACCGATGAACGGAAAGCTGAGCTCGGCGCCGAGAGACGCTTTGAAATCCGGCGACAGCGGCAATTCCTCGCCATCCGAGATAACAACGTCTTCACCGATCGACGCACCCTCGGTCACTTTAGAATCATTGTAAGCAAAAGAGCCGTCAAATTTCAGTCGGGCGGTCGCTGCCAGCGCAAAGTTTGCTTCAACTCCGTTTATCTCAGCTTCACCAGCGTTCACCGTGATCTGGCCCCAGCCGAACGAAATGGTCGGGTCAGCAGCAACCAGCTGCATGTCTTCCCATGTCATCTGGTAGGCCGCTATATTGAATACCAGGCGGCCGTCCATGAGGGTCGACTTCAAACCAATTTCGTTGCTAACGACCACATCCTCTTCATAACTATCATTTGCGGTACTGGTTGCACGAATGATATTCGTCCCGCCTGTCCGGAAGCCTTCGGCCCTTGTGAAATAGGTCAGGACGTCCTCATTCAACGTATAGGTGATCCTCAATAACGGCAAAACACCGTCGTCTGTAGATATGTTATTGGCCTGGGCAGTACCAAGCCTGTTGTCGGAAGTGATGTTTTCAGGAGACAAGATACAGTCACCATCCTCATCTTCGAGACAAGTTTGTGCTTCGGTGCCATCCGCATTCAGGGTCGCGTCTCTATTGTCCGATTCGGCGTCAAAATAACGAAAACCGGCTAGAATATTGAGCTTGTCGCTGACATCAAATCCGAATTCGCCAAACACGGCCCATTGCGTATCTTCCGAATTGCTATTTCCGTACCAGGAGTTGCCAGGATTACGGATCACAAATCCGTCTCTCTCTTCAATGATGGCCCCGGCGATACTGTTGCCAAAATCGTCAAAGATTGCTCGGAATACGGCGCTCTGTTCAATTTTCTCGTAGAAACCGCCTATCATCCATTGATAGCGCTTGCCATCATCTTTGGAACTCAAACGCAGCTCCTGTGCGAAGCGCTCGTCTGTCAAGTCGTCGAACATCGTCGCCGTGACATCTCTGAGCTCGGTAATATAGTAGGTAAGCGCGCCCGGACCTGGAGCCCACCCTGTGATCCCCCCGCTATAAGCAGCGATGCTGTACGTATAGGTGCTGCCAGGCTCGCCAGGAGTGACCGCACCGAAGTAGGCAATATCGAGCGCGTTGTAGTAAACGCCACCAACCCCCTGGAACTGATGAAGATAGGTCGAGCCATCGAGATCATAAATAATGTCCCGCTGCATGATTCCTGTTGACGATGTGAAGTCGGCGAAACCCAGGTCGCCCTCGAAAGTCAATGTGGCGATATACCAGCTGTCATCTTTGACTTCCTGGTTAAAACGAATCTGCTTAAGGTCTCCGAGTTCCGGGTGCCAGCTGGCAATGCCGTCTGCCTCCATATCCTGATACTGGTACATGGCGGTGGCCAGCCATTTATCATTCATTGCCCATGCACCCGTGAGACGCAGACCTGTCGTCTCGATATCCCCGATATTGTCTTCTGCAATATCGGCATTCGTTGCGGTCACACGCGCTATGTTTGATGGGCCGTCAAAGCCGCCAGGATACGCCGCCACGCCAGCGTCGCTGTCGAAAGCCGGGGAATAGTCGTGGGTTTGTGTGCTGGAGCCGGATATATTGTCGACGAAGCCGCCTTCCAGGGACTGATAACCGACCAGGCGTATCGCAAACTTATCGTCAACCAGCGGAATATTCACCATGCCCTGTACGTCGTATGACGCCAGCGCGAGGACCAGTCCGGCGTCACCTTCTTCCATGCTGGCGGCTGACAAATCCACAAAGCTGTCAAAACCCGAGAGATCCGGCTTGGCAGTAACAAACTTCAATACACCGGATTGGGCGCTTGCGCCGTAGGTTGTCGGCTGTGGGCCGGACACGGCTTCAATACGCTCCATGTCGACCAATGACACTTCCGGGGTCGCACCCTGAGACGTGACCGGCATATCGTTGAAATAGGTTGACGCTGAAGAGCTTCCGCTGAAGGCGTCTGCGGTAACGGTTACGCCCCGGAACACCACGATGGAATTGCCAGGGAGCCAGGACGAATAGGTCAGGCTTGGAATGAGTCGCGCATAGTCTTCAAGAGATTTGATACCTTGCTTTGCGATAGCGTCCGCACCGAATGCCATAACACTGATAGGGACGTCTTGCAGATTCTCGGAGCGCTTTCGAGCGGTGACAATAATTTCTTCAAGCGCCGCAACCTCCTGCGCGTTCACTGTTGGAGCGGCCAGACCCGCAACCGATGCGCCACAAGCCGTCACAACAGCGCGACCAACATCTGTCAGTTCAAATGCTCTCTGTTTTTTACTAAGACCGGCCATGATTATCGTCTCCCGATAGCTACATGTGTCGCCGAACAGCCCGAATGAGCTGCCGATCGATGCTCCAGGATACTAGCCTCCACCGAATCGAATTACAATCCATACCTATAGGCCAATCCCCCTGATAAAAGCCCTCATCGGTGTTCCGGGCACGAGTTGGGAAAAGGTCGACCCCTGAGCCATAATCAGGCAACTTGCGCGGCGCAAGCAGGAACAGAGGCAGAGTATGGATATTGGTGTGCCTATAAAGGATTGGGGCGAGCTGGACACAACAAGGTTGCGTGACGCTATCCTGCGCCAACCCGAGGTGGCGTGGGACGAAGACCAGCAACGGCAAGTTGATTATGACGTCCACAGGCGAACAAAATCGATCGTCCTGCTGTTCGCCTCGCAGACGTGGCCCCGAGTGACCATAACGCGGGAAAAGGGCTGGAATCGCCTGGCGGATGTCGCCGAACCCGTAATGGCAGAAATTATCGAACGCTTTTACCCACCAGGGGGCACGATTATCCGGGCGGTAGCGGCAAAACTCACCGCGGGCGGAAACATTACGCCACACATTGACTCACTGGCATCCTTCGCCTACGGCCACCGCATTCACATTCCCGTTACCACGAACAAGCTTGTGCGGTTCATGATTGACGGGAGTCCCTATCGCTTTGAGATAGGGCATGTCTATGAGATCAACAATCGAAAAACGCATAGCGTCATGAATGCCAGCAAGGAGGACCGTATTAATTTCATCTTTGACTACGTTCCGCCCGATGTTGCCGAAGAGCAGAATGCAGTATTTGTGAATGGTTAAGATCGTGGCCACCTCGGTCGTCCGGGGCAGCAGCCCGGGCGAAAGTCACGGTGGAATGTATGTCATAGATTTCGAAAAAGAACGTGTCTTTCAGCCGATCGACTGGAAGTCGACGAATATTGACTGGCGAGGCCACGGCGGGGATCGGGGTCTCAGGGGTGTTGCGATTGACAACAATCGCATTTTCGTTGCTGCCAGTGACAGATTGCTTGAATTCAACCCGAATTTTGAGCCGATAGCGTGTTACCGCAATCCCTACCTCAAGCATTGCCATGCGATACAGGTTTACAAGCAGCATCTCTTTGTTACCTCTACCGCTTTCGACTCGATCCTCGCGTTTAATTTGACCACAAATACTTTTGACCAGGCTTTCATGGTGAAGACTGACGGCCGAAACTTCTCTATGGGCCAGTTCAACCCGGACAGTGATGAAGGCCCGCTGCCTATGAACAAATTACACATCAATTCTGTTTTTTGTGAAAAAGGCGGCATGTATATTGCGGGCCTCAAGACCAATGGATTGCTCCTCTACAATGGCAAACGCATTGGACTCAGCGCTACATTGCCGGCTGGCGCGAACAATGCGCGCCCATTTCGGGACGGTATCCTGTTTAACGATACGCAAAGCAACACGCTGCGTTACGCGACTCGCTCTGGCAAAGATGATTGCGCTATCGGTGTGCCGCTGTTTCCGAATATGGATAGTTCGAAAATAGCACGGCAGGGTTTTGGCCGTGGATTGTGCGCCTTTAGCGATACGTTGATTGCGGCAGGATCATCTCCCGCCACTGTTGCACTGTATGATCTTGAGCAGAAAAAAATGCTGATGGCCATAAACATTTCAAAGGACATTCGCGACACCATCCATGCCCTTGAAGTATGGCCCTACAACTAAGAGGGTACCCCAGGTCGCTCCAAATGCTCCGGAAGTTTCGCCAGAACATCCTCTAATACCAGTATCAGGTCCGCCAGCTCCGTCTCATAGCGCTTCCACGAATTGACTGATTTGTTGTAGATGGGTTGACGGACCTGCTCAGAGCTTGCCGTTTTCACGGAACGTTCTGTTTCATAGAAACGCAAGACCTGGTCTTCCCATTCAAGACCGCAATGCTCGATCATCCGCCGAGCCTGATTTTCCGGATCGGCAATGTTGTCTTCGTACTGAACCCGCAGGACCTTACCGGGTAGCACCCGATCCCAATGCTCCATCAACCGGGCGTAGCATTTGTAATACTGACCCAGCTCAAAGAGATCGTAGGAAAAAGGCTGTCCCTTCGCGAAAAGCTGCTTAAACGTGCCAAAACAGGAATCTAAGGGATGGCGACGGGCGTCGATCACCTTCGCATTCGACAAGATGAGATGAAGAAATCCGATGTGCGAAAAATTGTTGGGCATCTTGTCGGTAAAGTAAGCCGCGCCCTGCCGGTGGCGAAGCGTTCTCTTGATGTACTCTTTGCCCAAGTCCTCCACATGTTCGGAATCCATATCGACCAGGGTCTCCGGGTATATCAATTTGTCGAATCTATTCTGTCCGGTTTGATACGCCAGCGTTATGAGGTCTGGCAACTCCGCAGTGCCATCGATCTCGGAGTGACTGGAGAGAATCTGTTCGATCAGGGTTGATCCGGAGCGCGGTAATCCCACGATAAATATCGGTGCTGGGTCAGAAAACCCGAACGATTCCCGCTGCGCGAAAAACTCCGGTGTAAATATTTCAATGATCTTTTCTGACTGAACAACAAACTCGACGGGGTCGAAGTTAACCTCGCGACGCTTTATCGCACCGCCTCGCGTGTAATATTGGAACGCTTTCGAATAGTCTTTATCATCTTCGAAATGCTTGCCCAGGGAGTAACAAAAGTGCGCCTCGGACCCATCGGTGAGTTGCCCTGAGTCAAGTTGAGCCTGCATCGCTTTGACTTCATCGGGGTCGAAGCGAAAAGTCTTCAAATTCGCAAGACTCCAATATATTTCTCCGAGATCGGGGCGTGCCCTGGCGGAAGCCCGGTACGCACGAATGGCATCGTCCTGATTACCCATGGTTTTTAAGACATGACCTTTGCCGAGCAAGGCGCTTGCAAGATCCGGCTGGATGGCCAGCGCTGTCTCAAACGAGGACAGTGCGCTTTCCTCCTTACCCCACGCCATTAATGTGTTGCCCAAACTGCAATGTCCACCCGCATTCCTGGGTTCCAGGGCCAACGCTTGTACCAACGCTTCGATGGCTTCCTCAAATTTACCCTGTTCTTTCAAGGATGCACTAAGGACACTCCACGCAATGGCGAAGTCAGGGGCAAGCTCCACCGCCTTTCGCAAGAAAGCCTCCGCGTCATTAAACGCCTCCTGTGCCATGCATATACCGCCCATCACATGCAAAGCGTTGATGTCGTCCGGGTGCTGACGCAATACGTTCTTAATAAGCTGACGCGCCTCAGCGAGCTTGCCTTCTGCCTGAAGCTGCATCGCATCGTTCAATTTTCGCCGCCGTGGAGCGAGCTCAAACAGGTGATCCCGTGTCTTGCGGGACTCTTCATCTTTGCCGTGCATCGCCTGGAGGCGTGCGAGCTTGGAATAGGCCGTTTCGCTCGTCGGGTTGAGCCTTATGGCGGTCTCAAGAGACACTTCCGCCTCATCGAGTCGGCCTAATGCGGCCAGGGCCAGGCCAAGCTGCTCGTGGCTATAGGCGTGCTCCGGATCGATCTTGACCGAAGCTAACAGGTGACTCAGAGCATCGTCGAACTTGAGCTGCTGCAGCAAGGCGATGCCCAAAATGCGCAACAAGTTCGGCTCGTTCGGATAGTCCTGCAGGGTTTCTTGCGCCAACGCTTCCGCCCCGGCGTGATTGCCCTGTTGAATGCAAACCACAATTCTTTCAACAACGTCGCGTAGCTTGGTTTCTGTCGCAGTGTCCATTTACTCGCCGTGACCTTGCCGCTGCATTCCTAAAATGGGAATTCGGATCTGACAGGCTACTTGATCGTAACCAGGATGAAGTCGAGGGTAGTGTCACCGGTGTTACCCACACTATGCCCTTCGCTGATATCGACGGCGTCCAGCCAGCCTACCGAGCCGGCCTCCACGTGTGCCGGCGCAGATTGCGCGTTTCCGTGGCGCTCCGACCACGTGCCGCCTTTGACGTGGATGTAAACCTGGTTGCCGGGGTAACTGTGGATGCCGGTCCATTCACCCGGCTCGATCTGCGCTCGTTGCACAATCATCCGGTGATTTTCCAACAGCAGTGTCAGAGGGATGGTGGGATAGACCTGCGGTGTATGAACGACGTCCGGCGCAATGGGTGCATCGCCTTTGAGAGTGACGTAAATCAATTCGATCGGAGTATCACCGGTATTGCCTGAATCATGTCCCGCACTGAGCGGAATCGCATTCATCCAGCCCACCTCTCCGTCCGGGCTCATGATTTCCGAATACTCGATTTCACCGCCGAGACGGCCGGACCATTCCCCACCCTTAATGTGAACGAAGATCTGGTTGCCGGGATGACTATGGACACCCTCCCATTCCCCAGGACCGACAACGAGCCGCTGCAGCACGACGTGTTCGTTCGTCAGCACGACCTCGCCGTCGGAATTTTCCAGGTTCGGGTATGTCAGCAGGAACGGCTTGTCTTCGTCTTCTACGGGGGTATGCACAACACTCTCCTGGGCGCTACTTGTAACGGCTGCTATTACTAGAATCAAGATTGACATCGCGACTGGATAGGATGGCATCATTTTTTCACTCCGGCGAGACTGATATGTTCGTAGCATGAAAGTCGGTACTGAGGAGTTAAGTCTACATTGCGAATGAAATCCAGCTTGCCCAATTCAAGAAACCGCCCTTTCCAGCAATTTGGTCAGGGCAACTTGTCAGTACCCTTCGGAAAGCTGTCGCTCCCGAAATTGCCGGCGTAACATCCCGCGTGTTACAAGTAACCCATGAACACTGCTACCGGATTGCGCGCGACCTTCGGCACGCTGATTCTGATCACGGCGATGGGCAGTGCCGTCCTTGCTCAGGACGACGGTCAGTGGATCCGTCCCGGCAAGGATCTTGGTGCCACTCGCTAGAGCGCCTCGATGAGATTACGGCAGCAAACGTGGGACGCCTGCGGCCAACCTGGACTTTCTCCACCGGCGTGCTGGGCGGCCACGAAGGCCAACCGCTGGTGGTGGATGGAACCATGTACGTCGTCACCCCCTATCCCAATGTCCTGTATGCGTTCGATCCCAGCAAGGAAGACTACCCGCTCCGCTTCAAGTATCGCCCTGACGTGAATCCCGCTTCGGTTGGCGTGGCTTGTTGCGACGCGGTGAATCGCGGCGCCGTATTCGCGGATGGAAAAATCGTTTACAACCTGCTGGACGGTCGCACTGTCGCGGTGGACGCCAAGACCGGCCGCGAACTTTGGAAAACCAAGGTTGCGGATCTTGCATCGGGCGAGACCATCACGATGGCGCCGCTGGTTGTCGGCGACCGGGTACTGGTCGGTCCTTCGGGCGGTGAGTACGGAATCCACGGCTGGTTCAAGGCACTCGACCTCGCAACCGGCAAGGTCGTATGGACGGCACGGAACATGGGCCCGGACAGCGAGGTCCTGGCGAAACCGGACACATTCAAGCCTTACTACGACAAAGGGACCAACCTCGCTCTCGATAGCTGGTCAGGCGACTCGTGGCAGCGCGGCGGCGCGCCGGTTTGGGGCTGGCTGTCGTACGACCCTTAGCTGGACCTGGTCTATTACGGCACGGGCAATCCCGGGCCCTACAACGCCGAGCAGCGCGCCGGCGACAACAAGTGGCCATCGAGTGTTCTGGCGCGACGTCCTGACGATGGCGAGCTGGTTTGGGCCTACCAGTTCACGCCTAACGACAACTGGGACTACGATGCGAACGCGGAGAAAATCCTTACCGAACTGACGATCGGCGGCCGCAGCCGCAGTGTGCTGGTGCACTTCGACAAGAACGGCTTTGCCTATACGCTCGATAGGGCAACGGGCGAGTTGCTGGTCGCCGAACCTTTCGTGCACGTCAATTGGGCCAAGCGAGTCGACCTCGAGACCGGTCGCCCGGTAGTCGATGAGACCAAGCTCACCGGCAAATCGTTGGGCATGGTGCATAACATTTGTCCGAACCTCGAGGGCGGCAAGAGCCCGGCATCTCCCGCGTCGTACTCGCCCAGGACCGGGCTCTTTTACGTGCCGACCAACAACCTCTGCATGGACTAGCAATCTGCCGAAGCCGCGTATATCCGCGGCACGCCGTATGTCAGTGCCAACATCCCGTACACGGCCGGCCCCGGTGGGCATCTCGGGGCGTTCATCGCCTGGGATGCCGCTACAGGGAAACGCGTCTGGGAGATCAAGGAAAAATTTCCGGTGTGGAGCGGCAGCGTCGTGACCGCCGGTGACGTCACATTCTATGGAACGCTCGATGGCTGGCTCAAAGCCGCCGACGCGCGGACCGGTGAGCCACTCTGGAAGTTCAAGGTCGGTTCCGGCGTCGTCGGCGCGCCGATCACCTATCGTGGCCCGGACGGCAAGCAGTACGTCGCAGTTTACGCCGGCATTGGCGGAGACTGGTTTGTGATTGCGGGCGACATTCGGTCGGACGACCCAGCCGACGTGAGGCCGCCGTCGGATTTCGCGCCGGATCTGGCGCGGTACACGAGCCGGGGTGGCATGCTGTGGATCTTCGCACTGTGAAGCGGCTGCTGGTCGTTGTCCCGTGCGCGCTTGTTGCCTGCGGCGGTTCCAATCCAGCCGAACCAGAGGCCATCCAGGCAGCACGAAACGTACCGGTATCCGTGCGTTACGATCAGTACGGCTCCGCCGGGGCCCTCGCGCCCCCAGCCGAGCCCCTCGTCAATCCGCTGAGCGGAGACCCGAGCGCCGCGCAACAGGGCGAAGCGCTATTCAGTGCAATGAACTGCGCTGGCTGCCATGGCGGAGGTGGAGTCGGTTTCGTCGGACCGAGCCTGATTGACGGGCGCTGGCGCCACGGCGGTGACGACGGCGCAATGTTCCACTCGATCTTCTACGGTCGCGCGAACGGCATGCCGGCCTACGGTGGCATACTGTCCGACGTCACGATCTGGCAACTGGTGACTTACGTCCGATCCCAGCCGGTGCCTGGCGTCGTGCCGACTGTTGCGTGGCCCTAGTACACCCAAGGATCGGTGCATCGCCGTTCGGTCAGTCCATCTATTCGCTTGGTAGCAGGGGCGTGATTTGCACTGTTCCGATAACCATCCACCCGCATTCGTCTCAAATAGCTCGCTCAAGCCGATTCAGACGCCGTAATGCCATCCGTTACGACCTGTCGCGCTCCAGCCATCCGATACAGCGCCGGAAGCACAACCAGTGTTAGCAGCGTCGACGACACAATCCCGCCGATAACTACTGTCGCTAGCGGTCGCTGAACCTCTGCACCGATGCCGACGTTCAAGGCCATAGGGACGAATCCGAGGCTGGCAACAAGTGCCGTCATCAAGACAGGCCTCAGCCTGACCATCGCACCTTCAAGAATCGACGATTCGAGCCCCTTCCCCTGCGCCCGAAGATCGCGAATGAATGACAGCATGACCATGCCGTTAAGCACTGCAACACCGGACAGGGCGATGAAACCTACCGCCGCGCTGATGGAGAATGGCATACCGCGCAGCCACAGGCTCAGCACACCACCCGTTAGGGCGAGAGGCACGCCACTGAAGACCAGCAGCGCGTCGCGCGCAGATCCGAAGGCGACGTACAGCAGAGCGAATATCAACAATGTCGCAAGCGGCACTACGATTGCGAGGCGTTGGCTGGCAGACTCCAACTGCTCGAATGTCCCGCCGTATTCCTCCCAGTAGCCTGCCGGCAGCTCGATCTGCTGCGAAAAGGCCGATCGCACGTCGTCGACAAATGAGCCAAGATCGCGTCCGCGTACGTTCGCGGTCACGACGATTCGGCGCTTGCCGTTTTCCCGGCTTATTTGATTTGGGGCTACAACCGTCTCGATATCTGCGACCTCCCGGAGCGGCACAGCTCCGCCGCCGGGTACGGCGATCGGCAGGCGACGAATAACATCGACGTTTTGCCGATGCGCCTCTTCGAGTCGCACGACGACTTCAAACCGCCGATCACCCTCGAAGATGATCCCGGCGGCGTGCCCACCGATGGCAGTCGATAAGGTGTGCTGCACGTCGGCGACGTTAATGCCATACCGAGCGAGGTTCTTTCGGTTCGGCGTTACTGTTAGCATCGGCAAGCCAGTCAGTTGCTCAGTCTGTACGTCGGCACTACCAGGCGTGGCCTGCAACAGACCCTCAACCTCCTGACCAATAGCTACTAATGTATCGAGGTCATCACCATAGACCTTGATTGCGACTTCGGAACGCACGCCCGCGATCAATTCGTTGAATCGCATCTGTATCGGCTGGATGAACTCGTATCGACTGCCCGGAATTCGAGCGACGACAGCCTCCAACTCCGACACAAGCTCGGCTTTACTCTTGCGTGGGTCTGGCCACTCGGCCCTGGGCTTCATGATGATGAAGACATCCGCAACCGATGGCGGTACCGGGTCCGTCGCGATGTCTGCCGTGCCGATTTTTGAAAATACGTGGCGCACTTCGGCGGCTGCCTTTATCTCGGCCTCCAGAACCGCCTGCATCGATACAGCCTGCTCAAGGCTCGTTCCGGGAATACGCAGCGCATGCATGACGATGTCGCCCTCATCGAGCGTTGGCAGAAACTCACTACCCAGCTTCGACGCCAGTAGTCCTGCGCCAACGAGCAGAAAAACAGCAACAGCAACGACAAACACCCTGGCGCGCAAAGCGAACGCCAGAACAGGCCTGTAAGCCCTGCGTGCCTGCACCATGATCCAGCCTTCGCGCTCCTTCACCTTGTCGGACACGAAGACAGCGATCGCTGCGGGCACGAACGTCACCGAAAGGATCAGGGCCGACAACAATGCGCCACTGACCGTTAGTGCCATCGGCCGGAACATCTTGCCTTCAACGCCGGTGAGCGTCAGGAGTGGCAGGTACACGATGAGTATGATCGTCACGCCGAAGATGCTGGGCCTGAGAACCTCGCGCGTCGCCGCGCGCGTCACTTCGAGCCGCTCGGCAAGCGACAGAATGCGCCCCTGACCTTCCTGAGCAATGGCCAGCCGCCGCAGGCAATTCTCAACGATGATTACTGCGCCATCGACGATGAGCCCGAAATCCAGGGCGCCGAGGCTCATGAGATTGCCCGATAAGCCCGATTCGACCATTCCCGTTATCGTCATGAGCATCGTGATCGGTATTACGGCAGCCGTGACGAATGCACCGCGCCAGTTACCCAGCATGGCGAACAGAATGACGATGACGAGCAATGCGCCGGCGACGAGATTTTCGCGGACGGTACTAATTGTCTCTTCGACCAGGTACGACCTGCTGTAAAGCGTCTCGGCTACCACGCCGTCGGGCAACGATGCTTGAACCTCCTCCAGCTTTTGTTCGACTGCCCGTGCAACAGTGCGACTGTTCTCTCCGATCAGCATGAATACGGTTCCGAGAACTACTTCGCGTCCATCCTGCATCGCGGCCCCATTGCGCAGCGCATGCCCAATACTCACCGTGGCGACATCTCGGATACGAACGGGTACGCCGCCACGATGGCCAACGACGATGCTTGCGAGATCATCCTCACCGGATGCCTGGCCGGGCGACCGGACCAGCAATTGCGTGCCAGATCGCTCGATAAACCCTGCACCGACATTGTCATTATTAGCTTCGAGTGCTTCGATCAGTTCATCGGTCGACACGCCGAATGCCAACAAACGCTCGGGCAACGGCGCGACAACGAACTGACGCGTATAGCCACCGACCGAATTCACTTCGACGACGCCCGGCGTCTGCCGCAGCTGTGGCCGGATGATCCAGTCCTGAACCTCGCGCAGGAACATCGGGTCGTAATCAGCGCCTTCTTCTGACGAGACTGTGTACATATAGATCTCGCCGAGACCTGTGGCGATCGGTCCCGGCTCCGGCTCGAGGCCCTCGGGCAACTGGCTACGCACTTGTACCAGCCGCTCATTCACGAGCTGGCGGGCGAAATAGATGTCGGTGCCTTCCTCGAATACCGCCGTGACCTGTGAAAGTCCGTATCGAGAAACGGAGCGCGTGAGATCGAGTCGCGGCAAGCCGTTCAGGGCAGTCTCGATGACGAACGTGACGCGGCTTTCCACTTCCAGCGGCGAATAGCCCGGCGCCTCCGTATTGATCTGCACCTGGACATTCGTGATGTCGGGTACAGCATCGATGGGCAACAACCGATAGCTATAGAGACCCAGTCCGGCGACCACGACGGTTAACGTCAGGATCAAAGAGCGCCGTCTTAGCGATATGTCGATAATTTTTTCGAACACAGGTCTACCCCGCTAGTGATCGTGGCTCGCGCCGGATTTCTCGACGTCCGCCTTGACCAGGTAGCTATTCTCAATGACGTAGGTCGTTCCGGGCTCAAGCCCACCAAGCACTTCGACGAACTCACCATCTCGCTTGCCGAGTTCCAGCATCCGCACCTCGTAGGTATCGCCGACCTTCGCGTAGACAACCGTAAAGTCCCGGAACGACTGCAACCCGCTTTCGCGAACCGCTAGAGGAACTGAGGCTTCTGAGATGGTGACGACGCCTTCAACGAACAGCCCGGGACGCCAGCCATCCTCGGCGCCCTCAATGAGCACGCGAACCGTTGTCGCTCGACTTACCGGATCGATGGTCGGCAGAATCCGGTCAATGGTGCCTGTGAATGACATCGTGCCGTCCAGACTGGACACAACGACAGACTGACCTGCCGCCACCTGGCCAAGGTCCTTGGAGAACACGCTTAAATCAGCCACCAGCCGGGTCAGGTCTACGACCTTGTAGAGCGACACGTCGGTGGACGCGCTTCCAACTACGGCATCACGAGTCACCACCGTTCCGCTCGTCGGGGCGTTCACGGCATAAACCTGGAGGCTTTCGCTGGATTGGATACGTGCGAGTACTTCGCCACGCGTGACAGTGTCGCCGACACTCTTGCTTAACGACTGTACGAGCCCGGGGTACTGGCCACGGACTTCCACAATGGCTTCCGGATGCGGCTCGATCGTTCCCTGAAGGGTCATGGTCTCACTGATGGATTCCGGTCCCGCGTCCGCAACGGCAATACCCATTGCTTGCGCTACAGATTCCTCGATCCGGGTACGGCCCTCGTGAGACTCATAATTCCATTTGTGTGATACCCCGCCTACCTGCGCCTGAACTGTCACATCGAAGGAATGCGGTTCGAGAACGACGCCATCACCTCGGCGGTAGTCATCCTGTCCGGCGAACTCGAAGCGATGTGTTACGGGACCCAGTCGTTCGATATCAATTGTCAGGTTTACCTGGTTCGGGTCCAGTGGTTGCGCGTCACGGTACGGGTAAACACGAAATTCTGGCGGTACGCCGGTCTCAAATATCGTGATCTCGAGCGCCAACTCGCCGTCACGCAGCATGCGGCCGTTATGTGGCCCCCGCTCGTAGTCGTTTTCAGCAACCGCATGGCTGGAATCCGTCGATGACGGTGATTCGCAGCCGGCCGAAAAAAGGAGCGCGGTGGTAATAGCGATAATTAAATTTGCCTGAAGAGATTTTTGAATTTTCATGGCGTGCCCTCGCCGTCCGTAGTGAGCCAGGTCGAGTCGCCGCCGGTCAGGCGCTCGATATCGATCAATAATCGGTGGTGGTCCGCACAAGCGTCGAGTCGCGCTCCAGCCGCAGCCAGTAATTCGGACTCCGCGCTCAGCAGCGCGGCATGAGAGAACCGACCAACGCTGTAGCCTTCCTCGATTTCATTACGAATTGCCCGGGCCTTCGGCAGTATTTCGCTGTCGAACACTTCGACTTCATGAACGGTGTGCAGGACTTCCTGGTAGATATCGTACAGCCTGGCGTGCACTTCCATTTCAAAGGCCTCTTCCTGCAAGGCCGATTGCGAAGCAAGCGCATCCGCTTGGCGACGGCTTGGTTCGACTCTTGACTTCGCGCCCAGCGGCACGGAAACGCTAAACACCAGGGACTGCTCATCGTTAAGCGCGTCGTGGCGCACACCAGCCGACAAAGACCAGTCGGGCCGTTGACGGGCGCTCGCGAGCTGAGACTCGGCCGCTTGGATTCGCTGCTCGGTAGCAAAGCGCAGCAGGTCCGGGTTTTGTGCAATCCGGGCTGCAAGCACCTCGAATGGCGGGAGGCCCGAGAGACTACACAGTGAACCGCCGGCACGACCGAAGTCAGGCGTTGAGCTACCCCAGGTCGCGGCCAGTAACATTCGGGCGGCCTTCAACTCATGTTCCGTGTCTTCTACTGCCAGGTTCGCATTTGCGACCCGAATCTCGGTACGCAGCCGGTCAACAGCAGGTGCTGCCCCTGCGCGCTCTCGAGTCAAAGCCAGCGCTCGCGCCGCCCCCCAGACTTTTACCGATTGCTCAGAGAGCCGAAGGGTTTCCTGTTCGTAAACGACATTGACGAATCGCTTGGCAAGCAAGCTCAGTACATCGAGTCGTTCAGCCTCGAACAGGTTATCGGTCTGCCCTCCAATTGCGGAGGCAACGGCCATTCGGCCTGTACGAGCCTCATCGGGCTGGAAAATTCGCGACAGTCTTAACGTCGACTCGCTGCCATCAAGACCGGACAACGGACCCGTGCCGAGAAAGTCTTCAACATCCAGCGATACGGACCATTGCGGCTCCATCGACGCCGCACTGAGGCGCGCCTCTGCAGCGTTTCTACCGAATTGCGCAGACTGCAGATGGGGATTCCTTTCAAGCACGAGGGCTGCCGCCTGGGGCAGCGTCAGCTGCGGGACATCGTCAGAGTCGTCCTGTGCGTACGATTGCGGTGTGGCCATAATCAGCCACAAAATTAGATAACGAGACAACTTACTCTCCAATATGAAGAACCAACGCGGCACAGCCGCGACCAGGCCGCCTTCCGGCAGCCGAGGGTTCTATGCAATTGGAGGTCGGTAGAGTGGTATTACGATGTTGTCAGGAAACCAACTACACGGTGGTGGTATGTGACTATGAGAATGCTGAGGAATGGCAATATCGACGCAAATGCTCGATATCAAGCTCAGGCTGGTCGCGTTGACGTTGTGAGCATGCAAGGAGCCCGTATCTGCATCGCCATCCTCGGTATCAGCTTCCGCTACGCCGTGATCGTCAAAGAAATCATGAGTGTCATGAGAGTGCCCGTACGTCGAATTCTCATGGGAATGCACCTCGACCATCGGAATTCCGGACAAAACCAAAGACACCAGAACCAAGGCGAATACACCTTTGCTCACCAAGTCTGAAAATGTCGAGTTCAAGCACATGGATGAGGAACGGTGCCATAAATCGCCAGCCATCTCAACAGACCGCGCCACACAATATTGAAAAGAGAAAAGCTGGCCCCATCCCTGGGGCGGCTCGGGTTTGTTGGTAGCGGGGGCAGGATTACTCGAAAAAGTGCATTTATATGCAGAGCCATTCCCGTTGATCACCGCCTTATGAAGGCAGAGTCCGGTTCAGATTGCGATGGCAGGCGCTCGTTAACCCGCTGGGGTCGACCCCCGACTTATGCGCCACTCGAATCCAATGGACTCAAGCCGTCGGGTTCGTTCTTCACTCAATTTTCCTCCTTGCTTAGAGAGGCGCTGAACTTGGCACCATATCGCCAATTTAGGATTCGGCTCGTATCCTTGCGGGACATTGCAATGATGGTGCTCCTTGTTGATTTGCACCAACTATTGACCCGGTACTTGCATTGAAAACTAGCCCGGCAAAACGCACAGAAACTCAGTGCATATCGACGCCCGGTGCCAACTCGACGGGTCAATCGTCGATACAAATTGGCGCCGGGATTGGATCAAATTTCAGTGCAAATGCCGGGTCAATATTGGGTGCAAATCAACATATGAGGCAGCAAAAGCTGCGAATCCA
>JAQCGO010000032.1 GCA_027618995.1 Pseudomonadota bacterium
GAAAATACTTTACTTGGTTTTGGCATGCATCCAAGTATATCATAATAGTTAACGAATTAATCGCACAGGTCACTAGTCGCCGCCATGAAATGTAGGACTCGTCACGCTACGGGATTGGAACAAAAATTTCAAGATATGAACAATTGATATTTTCTTTCGATCCGGCGATCAGAGCGCAACCGGAACGCCGGTTTCGCTCGAGCGTTGTGCGGCATCGGCAATTTGCAGAGCACGCAACCCGTCGTCGCCGCCGGGCAGGGCGATACGTTCGCCATTAACCGCGCGCAGGAAGCGGTCCAGCTGTATTCGATACGCGTCAGCGTAACGTTCGAGGAAAAAAGGCAGCGCCGGTTCACGCGCAAAACCATCCTGATTCGCAACCTCGACCAGGGTGTCGCGCTGATTGGCCGCGCGGACCATGCCGCCTGAGCCGAAAATTTCGATGCGTTGGTCGTAGCCATAACTGCAGCGGCGTGAGTTCGTGATCTGGCACAGTCGACCGCTTGCCGTTTTCATTACAGCAATCGCCGTGTCGATGTCGCCGGCGGCAGCGATACTCTGGTCAACCAGGTTGCTGCCCGCAGCAAATATCTCAACCGGCTCTTCGCTGAGCAACCAGCGGCCCATGTCGAAATCATGAATCATCATGTCGCGAAACAAACCGCCCGATCGTGCAATGTATTCCACTGGCGGGGGCGCCGGGTCGCGGCTCGTAATGCTGACGACTTCGACCTCGCCAACCGAGCCGGCCAGGACTTCATCCTTCAGGCGGTTGAACGATGGATCGTGACGGCGGTTGAAGCCAACGCAAAGCAGGACTTTCTCGGCAGCAACCACGCGCAGGCTGTTCTTCGCTGTCGCGACATCGAGGTCCAAAGGTTTCTCGCAAAAAATCGCCTTGCCCGCTTTGGCCGCAGCGATGACCAGCTCCGCGTGCGTGTCAGTCGATGTCGCAATGACAATCGCCTGAATGGTTTTGTCGTCGAGGACGGATTGCAGCGACCCGGTCACCGTATCGCAACGAGCGGCCAATGCCGCCGCCGCGGCTGCCGATACATCCACTATGCAGCGCAGCCTGGCCGCCGGGTGTTGATGCAGGTTCGATGCATGAATCTGGCCGATGCGGCCGGCCCCGATCACAGCGATATCGATCATCGCTTACTCCTTAGCAGGGCGATCAAGCCCGAATTTGTAGGCATAGCTGATGACCAGCGTCTGCGCCAGGCACATAGACGCCGTCAGTGATCGAAACTGGCGCACTTCTGCATCCTTGATTTCAAAACAGACATCAGCCGCGCGTGCGACCGGACTCAGGCGGCTATCGCTGATCACGATCAACGGCGCGCCGTTCGCCGCCGCCGTCTCGACGACGGCCAGAGTTTCACTCGCATAGGGCTTGAAGGAAACAGCGATGACCAGATCCTCCGGTCCCAGCATCCAGCTTTGTTCGGAGGTCATGCCGGCAACACCGTCGAGCAGGAACGCGCGTTTTTCGACATGGCTGAGCGAGTAGGCCAGGTAAGCGGCGACCGGAAACGCGCGGCGCATGCCAGCGAGATAGATCGTATGGGCGCCTTGCATCAGCTCGATGGATTTGTCGAGATCCTCGGTATGGACGGCCTCGCACAGATGCTCCAGGGCGATGATATTGCTCTCTGCAAACTCGCGCATGACGTTGCACAGCAACAGGCGGTCGACGGTATTCGAGCGCGCCTGGAACTGACGAATGCGCTCTGAATAGCTTGGGCTCGGTGCCGACGTCAGGATCTCGTCACGAAACAGGCGTTGCATCTCGCGCGCGCCGTTGTAGCCGAAAACCTTGCCGAAACGAACGATGGTCGAGGGCTGGACGTCGCAACGGCTGGCATTCACGGCCAGGGTCTCTATCGCAATATCATTAGGATTATCAAGTACATATGAGGCGACCTGTTTCAGTCTTGGACTTAAATCCGAGTACCGCCTTGCGATCTCGGAGCGCAACATTTCAAGGTTGTCGGGTGGATTCTGTTTCATGCCGGAAAGCTCTTGTTAGGGCCGGACCGGGCCAAGTGAAACATAATTTTCAGTGGTGAAACAGATATTTCAACCCGAATAGAAAATATTTTCCAACTTTTTACTAAAGAAAATATTTGTTCTATACTGCCGTCAACTGATTGTCATGATCAGCAGTCAATATCGGGTGGGGGCCTATCATGAACTATTCATTCCAAAAACTCGCCGGCGCAAATGACCCGGCAACCAGGAGACCAACAATGCGTCAGAAGGCATTTTCTGCATTTTCACTGGCACTGGCAGGTCTGCTGCTTGCCCCGATCGTTGCCGCACAAACGGTAACGGGCGAAGTAACTGACGCGAATAACACGGTCGTTTTCAAAGGAGCTGAAGTTACGATCACGGAATTACAGCGCTCCGTGACGACCGACGAACGTGGCCAGTTCCGTCTCGCCAATGTGCCCGCCGGAACGTACACGCTGGTCGTGTCCTATGTTGGTGCGGGACAAAAGACCATGCCGATTACCGTGACCGATAGCGGTCTTGCGATCGGTGGCATCGCGATTGGTGCCGCTGGCGAGGCCACGGAAGAGGTCATCGTTTATGGGCAGGCGGCGGCACTGGCAAGCGCGCTTAGCCAGGAGCGATCCGCCGAAAATCTCGTATCAGTGCTCGATTCCGACGCCATGGGCCAGTTCCCTGATCAGAACGTGGCTGAGTCGCTGCGGCGCTTGTCCGGTGTGACGGTCGAGAATGATCAGGGTGAAGGACGCTACGTCGTCATTCGCGGTATGGATCCGGATTTGAACGCGACGTCAATCAATGGCCTGCGCGCTTCGGCGGCGGAGCCGAGGCGGGCGATGCAGCTCGACGTCGTTCCATCCGACGTGCTGGACGGACTGGAAATCCACAAGACATTGACGGCGGATATGGACGGAGACGCGATCGGTGGTGCGATTAACGTCAGGACGCTCAGTGCCTTCAGTCGCAAAGGCGCCTACGTAAAAGCGAGAGCCGAGTCTTCCTACAATGAATTGCGCGAGGAATGGAGCCCGAAGCTGTCATTCGCAGGCAGCAACATCTTCGATCTTGATAGTGGCCGGCGGCTGGGTGTTGCCGCGGCGATCAGCTGGAACGATCGGGAGCTGCAAGCCGACAACAACGAAGCCGATGACTGGGAAGTTGCCGACAACGGCAGCGACTTCGCCGAAGAATTTGAGCCGCGGCTGTACACGATCGGTCGCGAAAGAATTGGTGGCGTACTGAACTTTGATCTCGATGTTTCCGATTCAACCAGGCTGTATGCCTACACGCTCTACAGCGAGTTCACAGACACCGAGTTGCGCAACGCAGTGAGCTTCGGCCTCGACGGGCTGGACGAAGACACAGTAACGGATGCCAGTGCGGACTACAGTGAGGTAGAAATCGAGCGAACCACGAAGGGTCGCGAAATTCGCGGTCAGGTCGCGGAAATGCTCTCAGTTTCCCTGGGCTCCGAGACACAGCTGGAAGACTGGCTCGTGGAAACGCAGTTCGGCTATTCCTATGGGCGCGAGCGCACACCCGATCAGGTGAGCGGGACCTGGGTTGCAGAATTCGAATCGGACGACGGCATTATCCCGGACGGTTCGCCGGTATTGACGCTTGATCGAAGCGACCCCCGGATTCCGGTGGTGAACTCGGATTTCTGGTCGGCGCTTTCGGATCCAACTCTCTATGAACTGGATGAGCTCGAACGGTCCGAGGAAACGAACGAGGACACGCAAACGTCCGTGGCATTGGATCTCACTCGCGACACTAATTTCGGCTCGATAAAATTCGGCGCCAAGATGCGCTGGCGCGAAAAGAAGACGAATGAGGATGCTGAAATTTACTCGGGTGACGGCACCTGGTTCCTGTCAGACGCGCTGCTGCCCGATGGCGGCTCGGCATACGGCTTTCCGACACCGGTAGATCCTGTGCCGGACAACAGGATAGAGCGCGAGGTGGTTGGGCCGAGTGGTATCGGTATTGATTTTGAAGACATCGATTCCGAAATTGATTCGAATGTTGCTGACTTCGTTTTCGATGAAGACATACTGTCCGCTTACGCAATGGCTACCTGGGATATGGCTCGGGGGTCGTTTAGCGCCGGAGTGCGGGTCGAGGAAACCGATCTCGACAATCGCGGTAACATCGTTGAGCTGATTGAGGAAGACCAGAACGGACCGGGCGACCCGGCGGAAGATGCCGTCGTAATTACCCCGATAGCGGCGAGCAACTCCTACACGGATGTTCTGCCCAGCGCGAACATTCGCTTCGAATTCAGCGACCGTGTGGTCGGCAGGGCATCAATTTTCCGCTCGGTAGTGCGCCCAAGAGTCGAAGAGGTGGCGTATCGGGTTGAAATCGAAGATGGAGAGGGTGCGCTGGGTAACCCGGACCTCGATCCATTCCGCGCCTGGAACTTTGACGCATCGGTGGCGTTTTATCCAACCGAACTGAGCGTAGTTTCAATTGGCATGTTCTACAAGAAAATCGAGGACTTCATCTTTGTTCAGCAAATTGACGATTATGATTTTCTTGGCACCACCCTCGATGAAGTAGAGATTGCATTGAATGGTGAAGATGCGACAGCCCTGGGTTTCGAATTTAACTACCAGCAGCACTTTGGTTTCCTGAGTCCGCCGTTCGACGGCCTCATCGTTGGTGTGAACTACACCTACGTCGACGCTGAAGCCGATACCGGTGACCGAGTAGTCGACATGCCCAAGCAGTCAGGCAATATCGCGAACGTAATGCTCGGCTATGAAAAGGGCAATTTCGATCTTCGCCTGGCGATGAATTATCGCGATCGCTATATCGATGAGCTGGTTGACCCAGACTACGACCGCTATACCGATGAGCATTCACAGTGGGATCTGACCGCCAAGTACCGTTTCTCTGACAGCTGGCTGGTCTATGCGGAAATTACCAATCTCGGTGATGAGCCAGAACATTACTACGCGGGCAACCGCAACCGGCTTTTCCAGTACGACGAGTACGGTACGAGCTCCGCGATCGGTTTCCAGTACAACTTCCAGGAGTAGTTTCACCTCCCCTCGCCGCGGACAGGCCTTCATGGCCTGCCCGCGGCGGCTTTTACCGGTCCTGGTTCTTGAAAACCAGCCCGCCCTTGACGACGACTTTGACGTCGCGCATGAGCAGCATGTCGCTTAGCGGGTTACCGTCAACAGCGATCAGGTCGCCAAACCGTCCAATCTCAATAGCACCTACGTCGGCGGCCATGCCCATGTGATCGGCCGCTACCGATGTCGCCGAACGGATCGCATCCATCGGCTGCATGCCGCGCTCGACCATGATGGCGAACTGCCAGCCGCTCATATCATGCGGGTGAACGCATGCATCAGTGCCATAGAGGATCGTCACGCCGCGCGCGTAGGCCTTCTCGAACACGACGCGCTGTGCCTCTGTCGTGTCGGTATTTCGTTGCAGGTATTCCTCGGGATAACCCTGTTCGCGACCGACGGTGTCGGTATAGGTACCGTTATACACATCCATCGAAAGGGCAACGCCACGTTCGGCGGCGAGCTCAATGACCTCATCGGTCAACAGGGACGCATGCTCGAGGCTGTCGACGCCGGCGAGGATCGCGTCAAGGCCGGACTGGGCACTGTGCACATGAGCGGTCACCTTGATGCCGGCCGCGCGCGCGACGGCGACAACAGCTTCGATTTCCGCCTGCGTCATCTCGGGCTCACCGGGCGGGGTACCGAATGCGAATACGGCACCGGAGGCGATGACCTTGAGGAAATCGGCACCGGCATCGACAGCGAGTTGCGCCTTCTCGCGAAACTGATCCGGTCCCCTGGCGAGGCCGGTGCGCAGCGCGAGCGGAATTTCGCTCTCATCATAATCGGGTACGACGAGATCGCCGCCACCACCCGGGATCGTCAGGTAGGGACCCCCGGTTTGAATGCGCGGCCCGAGTGCCTTGCCGGCGTCGATCTGATCCCGCGCATAGGTGATGGCCCTGGGTTCGAATTCCCCGACGTTCCGGACCGTCGTGAAGCCAGTCAGGAAGTTCATTTCGGCGGACTTGATCGCGAGTGCATTGTGATCGTCGAGCGTGCGCCGGTAGTAAATGCCGTAGTCGAGCGAGTCCTCGGCCCTTTCCGCTAGGTGCACGTGGGTATTAATGAGGCCGGGAAGACAGGTCTTGTCGCGGAGGTCGAGCATTGCCGTATCCGCGTCGACCTTGGCGTCGCCGGCAACGATGTCGACGAATCGGCCATCCCGGATCACGACCATGCGGTCGTGCAGCACTTCGTCGGACAGGCCATCGATCAGGGCGCCGCAGCGCACGAACAGGCTGCCACTGTCGGGCACGAAAGGAACCGTGGCGATTTCCGCTGGAGTCGGACTGCAACCGGACAAACTCGCGGCGAGCAGGGCCGGGACGGATATACTGCGAAATAGTTTATTCATGTTTCGCATCCTAACATTGAAATTCGCCACATTAATTAGCCGAAATTCGCCAGTGATCATTGATGGCGGGCTCGCCACCCAGCTGGAGGCACAGGGCTGCAATATCAACAATCCCCTGTGGTCGGCTTCGGTTATTCGCAGCAATCCGCAGGCGATTATCGATGCGCATCGCGCCTACCTCGAAGCCGGCGCGGAAATCATTACGACAGCCAGTTACCAGGCGACCGACCCGGAGATGTTGCGGCGCTCGGTCGAGCTGGCACTGCAGGCGAGGGACGAGTTCGAGGCCCTTAGCGGCCGGCATGCACTTGTGGCCGCGAGTATCGGACCCTACGGGGCCGTGTTGAGCGACGGCTCCGAGTACCGCGGCGACTACGCGATCGATGCCGATGAACTGCATGACTTTCATCGTGGCCGGCTGGAATTGCTCGATGCGAGCGGCGCAGATCTGCTTGCCTGCGAAACCATTCCGTCGCTGACCGAGGCCATCGTGCTCGGCAAACTGTTACGTGACGCGGACCTCCCGAGCTGGATTAGTTTTTCCTGTCGCGATGGTGAGTGCATCAATGACGGCACGCCCATCGAAGAGGTCGTGGACCAGTTTCGGGATCACCCGCGGGTGTTGGCGGTGGGGATCAATTGCACGCCGCCACAATACGTGCTCGCACTGATCGAGCGCATTCACGCAGTGTTGCCCGACAAGGCAATCATCGTCTATCCGAACCTGGGCGAAACATTCGACGCCGCTAGCAAGACCTGGTCAGGTACGGTAACGGCGAACGACTGGGCGGCCGCTGCGCAAACCTGGGTAAGCGCGGGCGCGGCTATCATCGGCGGCTGTTGCCGTACCGGGCCCGCGCACATTCGCGCTATTGCCGGCGCGAGCTGCTGAGAATCGTATGCGCCGCGTTGTAGCCGGGTGCGCCGGTTACGCCACCACCCGGATGCGTTCCTGCGCCGCAGAGATACAGGTTTTTGATCGGAGTGCGGTAGTGCGCCCAGCGCGGTAACGGCCGCATGAAAAACATTTGTTCGAGCGAAATGTCGCCGTGGAAAATATTGCCCTCGGTAATGCCGAAGGTTTGTTCAAGATCAAGCGGCGTATACACACGGCGCGCAATCACCGACGCGGGAACGTTCGACGCAAACTGGCCGATAAGCTGCGTTACGCGATCGCCGAGCAATTCTCGTTTTGTTTCCCACGAGCCTTCCCGTAGTTGCCAGGGCAGGTATTGCACGAAGCAGGTCAGCATGTGCCGGCCTTCGGGTGCCAGCGTGCTATCTACATTGGACGCGAGTACACAATCGACCCAGAGGCGATCCGGCAGGTCGCCACGGCGACAACTGTTGTAGTTGTCCTCGGCCTCCTGCAGCGTCGGGATCAGTGTGAACAGCGAGCGCTGCGCCTTGCTGCGCTCGGCCGGCATGCCATTGACGCGTGGCTCCTCGGACAGCACGAAATTGACCTTGCCGGCCGGACCATCCATGCGAATGTCGGCAACATCGCGCCGAAACTCGTCCGGCAATTCACTCGCCTCGACAAGACCAAGAAACGTTCGCTTCGGGTCGGCATTCGACACGACGAGTGTCGCATCGATGGATTCTCCCGACACGAGGGTCACGCCGCTGGCAACGCTGTCATGCGTATTGATTCGCGCAACTTCTGCGTTCGTCCGTATCTCCACGCCGAGCTCCTCAGCGGCGCTGCGCATCGCCTGCGTAATAGCACCCATGCCGCCAATTACATGCCCTTGCCAGGCCTGCTGATTCGCATCACCGCCGCTTAGCAGGTGAAACAGCAGGCCCATCGCGGTGCCGGGCTGGTACGGTCCGCCGTGCTTGCCATACAGGCTGTTGCTCAGGATCAGGCGCTTCAGCTTGTCCGACTCGAATCGCCGATCAAGAAAGTCGCCCAGGGAGCCGGTCAGAAAGCGAATCAGGCCGCTCATGTCATCGCCCGTGAGACCTTTGAAGCGACGATACAGGCGCCACATCTCGGGCAGCTGGCGCAGGCCCGTCAGGTGTACGTCGGGCGGCGCCTCGAGGAAAAACGGCTGCAGATAAGCGGCGAGCCGTTTGAGTTCGACATCGGTTGCAAAAAAAGTCTCGACATCGTTTGGCGCGATGCGCGCCAGTTCGTCACGCATGCGTGGCTCATCCGGCCACCAGGCAACGACATCGTTGTCGCTGAACGCGGCCTGCACCGACGGGTCACAGGCCAGCATCTTCAGGCCATGCGCTTCGAGCTTCAGGTCACGAATAATGGTCGGGCGCAGCATGCTGGCGATGTACGAGGCTGTGGAAACGCGACAACCCGGCGCTAGTTCGGCGTCGACTTCTTCGGTCACTGCGCAACCGCCAACGACATTGCGCCGCTCCAGCATGAGCACGCGGCGCCCGGCCATCGCCAGATAAGCAGCGGCAGTCAGGCCGTTATGGCCGGCACCAATAATGATTGCATCGTAGCGGCCCGGACGGGTCTCGACCCTAGCCATTCAATGCTTGACGATTCTGTTTTTGCGCGAGGAGTTCGAGTTGTTCGGGTGGCACATAATCGAAAATGAACGTGATGCGATCGTCGCCGCCTTTGTTCGCGACGCTGTGGGTCAATTGATTGTTAATCTCGTAGGCCTTGCCGACCTGAAACCGATGCGGTCGACCATCGATCATGAATCGCACCCTTGGGTTGGTCGTAATCGGTATATGGATGCGATGCCCGATGTGAAACGACGGATGTACATCCGTGTGCGGTGCGATATTGGCCCCAGCCAGCAACTTCGCAGCCATCGCGCGAATGATCGTGCCGCCTTTCGGGTAGCACCTCTCGATAATGTCATGCATGACCGGTACGGCGACGCGCGCGAGCCGATCCCAGCCCGGCTCTTTCTTTACTTCAATGATCGGCCACACTTCGAGATTGACGAATACCATGACCACCGACTCGGTGTTCTTGTGCACATCGAAGGCTATCTGGCGATATTCTTCCTCGCGCCAGGCGTCATCGCCAAGCGCGAGAATCGTGTCTACCAGTGCAGCGGAGTCAACATCCCCTAATTCGCGCAGGCGCGTATCGATATTCATTCACGCGAATCCCGGCGCTGCCGCTTCTTGCATGTTTAACGCCCCGTTTCTGCCGCCATATACTTGTGGCCATGTGGCCAGCGTGAATTTGCTACATTACTGAAATACGACAGGAAAAGACACAGGAACAGACTTTGCAGACCTTTCATCAGGCGTTACGCAACAAGGATTTTACGCTTACCGCGGAGCTTGCCCTGGTTGCAAATGCCAGCAGGGAAACGATTTTGGCGCAGGCACGAACTCTAGCAGCAGAAGTCGATGCTGTGCAGGTCCCTGATTGCTCGCCGTCCTATACAAGCGTGTCATCACTTGCGATCAGCGCCATTCTTTTGCAGGCCGGAATCGACCCGATAATGCACCTGAGCTGCCGTGATCGAAATCGGCTGGTCCTGCGCGCCGACGTGCTCGGTGCGGTGGCACTCGGCGTGTCCAGCCTGTTGCTGATGCGCGGGCAGGAAGCTGCGGCAGATGTCCGGCCGAAAATAAAAACCGTTTATGACTGGGGCACACTGCAACTGATCCGCTACGCGACCTCGCTCGAACATGCCAACTTGCTGACCGGCTCCATTGCCACCGTTTTCAAACCGGGTCGCGACTGGGAACCATTGCGGCTCGTAAAAAAATCCGATGCGGGCACGAAATTCATTCAAACCCAGTTGTGTTTTGATGCGGATCTGCTGCGCCATTACATGGCGCGCCTGGTTGCCGAAAAATTCATACAACGCGCGAGTGTGATGGTGGCGCTGGCGCCGCTGCCGTCGGCGGAGATGGCGCAGTGGTTGGGCAAGAATCTGCGCGGCGCGGTGGTGCCGGCCAAAGTGGTCAAGCGGCTGCGGCAGGCAAGCGACCCGGAGCAGGCGGGCATTGATATTTGTGCCGAACTGTTGCGCGAGGTGGCGGGCATTCCCGGCGTGGCGGGCGCCAACCTCGTTTGCCTCGGCAATCCGGACACGGTCGCCGCAGCAGTGCAACGCTCCGGTATCCGCAATTAAAAAGAGGTCGAACCGATTTAGAGGGACTTGTGCTGCATGCGCTCGGCCTGCCGGATCGCCAGTGCGACTATCGTTAGCGTCGGATTCGAGGCGGCGCTGGTACTGAACAGGCTGCCATCGCTCACAAACAGGTTTGGAATGTCGTGTGCCTGGCCCCAACGATTCGTTACGCCGTCATCGGGCTTCCTGCTCATGCGCGCGACGCCCATGTTGTGCGCACCGACCGGGGCGTCGCCGCCGTGAAAATGGCTGGCGCCGAGAGAGTCGTAAATCGCCTTGCTCGCTTTTATCGCGTGCTCACGCATCGCGGTCGTATTCGCATGGTCCTTGTACTCAATGATGGGAACAGGCAGTCCGTGCTCATCTTTTTCCGATGCATGCAGCGAGATTCGATTGCCAGTCTCGGGCGGGTCTTCGCCGGTGATAAAGATGCCCGCGAGTTTCGTGTAATTGTCCAGGAACACAGCGTTGCCCTGGCCCCAGCCGCCCATAATATTGGATGCGTCAAAGGGCATGAGGCTCAGCGTTTCAATAATGTAGCCGCCGGCAAATCCGCGTTCGGGCTTGTGGTATTGCTCGTCGAGCACAATCCCGGACTGCTGCGTACCGCGATGAAAATTCACGTCGCCCGGCATGACGGCCAGCGCGACCCCGAAGGTGTGGCGCATATAGTGCCTGCCGACATTGCCGCTGGAGTTGCCGAGGCCCGCGGGAAACATCGCGCTGTCCGAATTCAGCAACAAGCGCGTCGTCTCCACGGTATTACCGGCCACGCAAACCGCGCGCGCCTGCTGTTCGTGTATGTCACCGACCGCATTGACATAGACAACGCCCGTAACTTTACCGGACTTGTCATGGTTGATGCGTGTCGCCATGGCTTCGGTGCGCAACTCGAAATGACCCGTCAATTCCGCCGCGGGCACTTCCGTATACAAGGTTGACCACTTGGCGCCGATGGCACAACCTGAATTGCAGAAACCGATTTGCTGGCAACCGGGCCTGCCGTTACGTGCGACCGGGTTAATCGCCGTGCGCGTACTGGTAATTTCTTTGTAGCCGGCGTGCTCTGCACCAGCCCTGAGAACCTTGTAATTGTTGGTTTCCGCTGAGGGCGGAATGCCGTGCGTTCCCGATACGCCCATCTTGTCTTCGGCCTTGTCGTATTACGGCTCAAGTTCCTTGAGCGTCAGCGGCCAGTCGATCAGTGTCGTGCCAGCATCGAGCTGGCCATAGGTCGACAGGGCACGAAACTCGTGCTCCTGGATGCGGGGCGTAATGCCCGACCAGAACATCGTCGTACCGCCGACGGTCTTGCCGTTCCAAACCATCGGTCCTATGCGCCGGTCGAGCCAGCCCATCTTCGCAAACATGGTGGGCGGATGATTCACGACGTCGGCCAGCGTTAGTCGCGGACCGGCCTCGAGGCAGACGACATCGATGCCTTTTTGCGCGAGTTCATTGGCAAGCGTGCCGCCACCGGCGCCGGAGCCGATCACAACCACTACCGAGGAATCGCTGAGCTCGTATTTTTTGGCCATCAGCGTCGCTCCGGCAACCAGTCAATGTCATCGAAGCCGCGGAACTTGTAACCGCCATGTTCTTTCGAGGAGCCCGGGTAGTGAAGGTGCGCCCACACCGCAGGGTGGTTATAAAAAGTGCCGCGCAACGTGCCAAGGACGGCCGCAAAATAGGCTTCGCCCTGAATATTCTCAATAGCCTTGATCTGTGCCGTCTCGTCGAGGTCAAACCAACTGGCATCCTGCTGATGGTTCAACGCCTGCTCGGTGAGCATCAGCACGTCATCGCTGGGTGATATCGTGGCGAGACTCATGAGGACATGGTCTATGACCTCCGCGTACACTTCGTCTGCGAGCCCTTCGTGCGGAAACAACAAGCGCCCGAATCGCGCGAGCGTAGCGTCGTCGCTGGACTGGCCCAGGCTGCGGCACCACGCAGCCAGGCGGCTCCCGATACAGCAACGGTTGAGAACACCAGGGACGCGGCAAGGAATCTGCGGCGGGTCGTTTGCACACCGTTCATCGGAGCGACCTCTGTTATTGTTGTCGGGCAACGAAGTCACAAATTACTCCAGGAGCGGTAAAAAGTCATGGCGCTATCGACTTACCCGGACAGCTACTACGCTGCGACTGCGGTCGGCATGCACGAGTATCCGCGCCTGCAGGAGTCCGTACGCGCCGACGTGTGTGTCATCGGTGGTGGCTTTACCGGCCTGTCGGCAGCCCTGAATCTGGCAGAGCAGGGCTTCGACGTCGTATTGCTCGAGGCCGAGCGAATCGGTTTCGGCGCATCCGGGCGCAATGGTGGCTTGATCGGCAGCGGTCAGCGCAAGGACGTGGTCGAAATGGAACAGCAGTTCGGCCTGCAGCGTTCGCGCGAATTCTGGAATTTTGCGGAAGCGGCGAAGACGGACATTCGCGAGCGCGTCGCGCAACATGCGATTGACTGTGATCTGCAGTACGGGCAGATGCTCGGCGTGCACAAGAAGCGCTATCTCGGCATGGCTGCGGAGACTTGCGGTGCACTCGCCGAACGTTACGACTATCCACACGCGCGCGCACTGAGTCGTGACGAAACACGTGAGCTGGTCGCGACCGACAGCTTTCTCGAGGGCATGTATGACGCGAAAGCAATGGTCATTCATCCCCTTAACTATGCGTTGGGGCTGGCGCGTGCGGCAGTAGCGGCCGGCGTGCGTATTTATGAAGCGTCACGGGTTCTCGGCTACACACGCAGTGATCCGGCCACCGTCACGACGGCGACGGGCCAGGTTAACGCTGCATTCATAGTGCTCGCCTGCAACGGTTATCTCGGGAAACTCGAGCCGCGTGTCGCCGGCAAAATCATGCCGATCAATAATTTCGTGGTCGCTACCGAGCCGCTGGACGAGCAGCGCGCGAGCGAGCTGATCGCGGGCCGCTTCGGTGTGCACGATACGCGCTTCGTCGTAAATTATTTTCGCCTGAGCCAGGACCATCGCTTGTTATTCGGCGGTGGTGAAAACTACCGTGCCGGATTTCCCAGCGATATCGCGGCTTTTGTCAGGCCGAACATGCTGAAGCTGTTTCCGCAGCTCGCCGATGTCGCCATCGATTACGCCTGGGGTGGAACCTTGTCGGTTACCGTGCAGCGGCTGCCACACGCGGGCCGCCTGCAGCCGAACCTGTTTTTCGCGCAGGGCTATTCCGGGCACGGCGTGTCCATAGCGAACTTTGCCGGCAAGATTATCGCCGAAGCGATCGGCGGTACCGCGGAGCGTTTCGATATTTTCTCCAGCCTGCCTGTACTCACGTTCCCGGGCGGTACCTTGCTGCGTTACCCGGGCATGGTGCTCGGCATGTTGTACTATTCGCTCAAAGACAGGCTGTAACAGCTGAGTATCTGAATCATGATCAATCAACAGGTTCGTCTCGCAAGTCGGCCAACGGGCCAGGTGACGCAGGATAATTTCACGATTAACGAGACCGATGTCGTCGATCCCGGCCCGGGCCAGATCCTCGTGCGCAATATGTTCATGTCGGTCGACCCGTACATGCGCGGTCGCATGAACGACGTGAAATCCTATATTCCGCCATTCCAGATAGGTGAGGTCCTGCAAGCCGGTGTCGTCGGCGAGGTCGTTGCGAGCAACTTCCGCGGTATCGCCGAGCGCGATCACGTCGTGGGGATGCTGGGCTGGGAGAATTTTTCCATCAGTGATGGCCGCTTGTTGCGCAAGCTGCCGCGGAGTAAGGCGCCGTTGTCGTGGCACCTTGGAATCCTGGGCATGCCCGGGATGACGGCGTATGTCGGGCTGATGAAAATCGCCGCAGCCAAACCGGGTGACAATGTATTCGTTACCGCGGCCGCTGGTGCGGTCGGCAGCGTCGTAGGCCAGCTGGCACGAATTCACGGTTGCCGCGTTGCGGGCACCGCAGGCACAGATCGAAAGGTGGCGTTGCTGAGAAAGGAGTTCGGTTACGACGCGGCTTTCAACTACAAGGCCAGCAAATCGCTGACCGCGAGTATTAAAAAAGTGTGCCCTTCCGGGATTGACGTGTTGTTCGAGAACGTGGGCGGTGAAATTTTCGAGGCGGCGCTCTGGAACATGCGCGACCACGGACGAATCGCGCTGTGCGGCATGATTGCGGACTATAACGCCGCGGAACCGCAGCCCGGTCCGCGCGGCATGATGCTCATGGTCGGGCGGCGTCTGACGATGCGCGGGTTTATCGTGACCGATCATCCGGATGCGGGCGAAGAATACATAGCCAAGGCGATCGGCTGGGTGGCCGATGGCAAGCTGGTCTACCGCGAGACGATCGCTGTCGGTATCGAGAATGCAGCGCGAGCGTTCATCGACATGCTGCAGGGCGGCAATACCGGCAAGCAGCTCGTGCGGCTGTCCTGACGTGACTGTTCGCGCCATCCTGCGCATCGGCGACCCGCGATTGCGTGAGATCGCGGAGCCGGTCGAGTTTTTCGATACCTCCGAATTGCACGAACTCATCGAAGACATGTTCGACACGATGGAGGCCGCCGACGGCGCTGGCCTCGCTGCGACGCAGATCGGCGAGATGAAACGCATCATGATCTTCGGCGCGGACGAGAATCCGCGTTACCCCGACGCCGAAGAGGTGCCGATGACAGTGCTGATCAATCCCGAGTTCTCGGTCATCAGCGACGAGGTGTTGGGTTTCTGGGAAGGTTGTCTGTCAGTTCCCGGTATGCGCGGCTACGTGGAACGCAGTGCGCGTATCAGGTATCGCGGTTTCGATCAGTTCGGCCTGTTGATCGAGCGCGAAGCCGAGGGTTTTCACGCGATTGTTTTTCAGCACGAATACGATCACCTCGACGGCATCCTGTATCCGGATCGCATCAGCGATCGAACCTTGTTTGGCTATTCTGAAGAGCTCGAGGCCGGCGGTGCCATCTGAAGAATGACCTTGCCGAGCGCGCGGCGTTTGGTAATCGCGGCAAACGCGTCGCTGAAGTCATCCATGGCATCGGACTCGCTCGTTGGTGGCGCGAGCTTGCCGGCAACGAGCAGCTGCGCAAGCTGCTGCATGTTGATTGCCTGCAGGCCCGGGTTTTTCTCGGCCCAGGTGCCCCACCAGACGCCGAGCACGCTGGCTTCCTTTAGCAAGGCGATATTGGCCGCGAAGGCGGGAATGTCGCCGGAGGCAAATCCAACCACGAGGTAGCGACCCTGCCAGGCGAGTGCACGGTATGCCTGCTCAGCCAGCGCACCGCCAACCGGGTCGTAGACGACATCGGCGCCGTTGCCGCCGGTGAGTTCCCTGACCTTTTCTTTCAACGAGGACATCGAGTAGTTGATCAGCTCATCCGCGCCGGCCGCCCGCGCAAACTCGAGTTTGGTATCGGTGCTCGCGGCGGCGATGACGCGCGCACCGAGCGCCTTGCCGATTTGCACGGCCGCGATACCTACGCCGCCCGCAGCCCCCAGCACGAGCAGGGTTTCACCCGCCCGCACAGACGCGCGCTGCTGCAATGCGTGGTAGCTCGTACCGTAGGTGACGGAGAAGCCCGCGCCCTGCGAAAAATCGAGTTCCGCCGGCAATGGCATGGCCATTTTTTCGTAGGCGATACAGCGCTCGGCAAACGCGCCGCCGCGTGTTGCGACGATGACCCGGTCGCCGGGTGCGAATTGCCGCACACCGGCGCCAATCGACAGGACCGTGCCCGCCGCTTCGTTGCCCGGCACGAACGGTGTTGCTGTCTTTACCTGGTACTTGCCGGCGATCGACAACACGTCGGGGAAATTGATCCCGGCCGCCGCAACCTTGACGACGATCTGTGCCGGGCCCGCAACCGGGTCGTCCCATTGTTCGATGCAGAGCGAATCGGGTGGACCGTATTCATTGCAGACCAGTGCACGCACTAGACCACTTCGAACAAGGACGCCGCGCCCTGACCACCACCGACACACATCGTGCACACGACAAACTTTGCGCCACGTCGCCGGCCCTCGAGCAAAGCATGTCCAACCATGCGCGCGCCGGACATGCCGTAAGGGTGGCCGATGGAAACCGCGCCACCGTCGACGTTGAGAATTTCGTTCGCAATACCGAGCTTGTCGCGACAGTAGATGACCTGCACGGCGAATGCTTCGTTGAGTTCCCAGAGATCGATGTCGCTCATTTTCAGGCCATTGCGGCGCAGCAATTTGGGGACGGCATAGATCGGACCGATGCCCATCTCGTCCGGCTCGCAGCCGGCGACCGCCGTGCCGCGATAAATGCCGAGCGGTTCGATGCCGCGCTTTTGCGCCACTGAGGCTTCCATCAGCACGGCCGCAGAAGCCCCGTCTGACAACTGGCTCGCATTGCCGGCCGTGATCACACCGCCATCGCGGACCGGCTTGAGTCCGGCGAGACCCTCGAGGGTCGTCGAAGGCCGATTGCCTTCGTCCTGCTCGAGCGTTACATCAGTAAAGGAAATTTCCTTCGTCTCCTTATCCATTACGCCCATCGAAGACGTCATTGGCACGATCTCGGCAGCAAATCGGCCAGCTTCCTGCGCGGCCGCCGTGCGCTGCTGACTTTGCAGCGCATATTCGTCCTGCGCCTCGCGGCTGATCGAATAGCGCTTCGCAACCACTTCCGCGGTATCGATCATCGCCATGTAGGTGTGCTCATGCAGTGCCACCACGCGCGGGTCGATGCCGCGGTAATTATTCATATGTTCGTTCTGCACCAGGCTGATCGACTCGAAGCCGCCGCCGACGACGATATCCATGCCGTCGGCGAGGATAGCCTTGGCAGCCATCCCGATGGCCATCATGCCCGAGGAGCATTGCCGATCGACGGTCATGCCGGCGACAGTTACCGGCAGCCCGGCCGCCAGCAGTGCCTGGCGCGCGACGTTTTTGCCCTGCGTGCCCTGCGGCATGGCGCAGCCCATGATGACGTCGTCAATTTCAGACGGAAAGATGCCGGCGCGCGCAACCGCCTGCCGGATCGCGTGGCCGCCCAGCGTTGGCGTTTCGGTGTTGTTGAACGCACCGCGATAGGCCTTGCCGATCGGCGTGCGTGCGGTGGCTACAATGACAGCTTCTCTCATAATTTAATTCCTGTTTTTGCGGCACTCATGGTCGCGAACTTGCTGGCCTGGTCAAGGCCACTCGCGAATATTTGCATATCTTTGTGCTCGGCGATGACATTCCACGCTGCCGCCACCCCTTCGGCGCTCAACTGGTCGGGCAGCAAGCTAACGCCGATGGTTTCAAAACCCTGGTAAATGGCAAACGCGCCGCCGCCCGCGGCCAGCACGACGCGGCGCGGCGCATCCTGGCTGACCAGGAACACCAGGCCGGGGCTGACCGACTCGGGCGTCAGCAAATCGAACACGGCCGGCGGCAACACACCGTCGGTCATCGCCGTCCCGGCGGCTGGCGCAAGGCAGTTCACGCGGATGTCGTACTTCGCGCCTTCGAGATGCAGCGTGTTCATCAGCCCGACCACGGCCATCTTGGCCGCACCATAGTTCGCCTGGCCGAAGTTGCCGTACAGCCCGGAGCTCGAGGTGGTGAAGACGATGCGGCCATAGGCCTGCGCACGCATGATGTCCCAGACCGCCTTGCTGCAGTTGGCGCTGCCCATCAGGTGCACATCGACGACCCGTCGAAAGTCGTCCATCGACATCTTTTGAAAACTCTTGTCGCGGAGGATGCCGGCATTGTTGACGAGGATGTCGACGCGACCCCAGTTATCCATCGCGGAACTGACCATCGCTGTCACCTGCACAAAATCCGTGACATCGGCTGCATTGGCAATCGCCTGGCCACCGGCGGCGGTAATTTCGGCGACGACAGATTCGGCATCGCCGAGATCGTTGACGACGACCCTGGCACCGCGCTCGGCCAATGCCAGCGCGTGGGCGCGACCGAGTCCGCGACCGGCACCCGTTATGATGGCCACCTGGCCATCCAATCTGATGTTCATTGTGTCTCCTTGCCCAACCGGGCTACGCACTACAATATACAAGAATCGGATTTGGCACGACGACCAGGGAGACCCCGTGGGCTCACAAGACAATATTCGGATCGGCAAGCTGCAGATCGATGCGGGATTTCACGCCTTCATCACCGACGAGTTATTGCCCGCCATCGGCAGGAACGCGGCCGAATTCTGGGCCGGGCTCGATTCAATCATTGCGGATCTGACCCCCGTCAATCGCGAGCTGCTGGCACAGCGTGATGCCCTGCAGGCCAAAATCGACAGCTGGCACAAGCAACGAGCCGGGGCGAAATTCGATCACGACGAATACGTGCGCTTCCTCAAAGCGATTGGCTATCTCGATGAGCCCGGCAAATCCTTTGCGATCACGACCGCGGGTGTCGATGCTGAAATTGCCGACATCGCGGGGCCGCAGCTTGTGGTGCCGGTCAGCAATGCGCGGTTTGCATTGAACGCGGCGAACGCGCGCTGGGGCAGTCTTTATGACGCGCTGTACGGAACCGATGTCATTGCGGACGACGATGGCTGCGAGCGTGGCGCGACGTATAACCCGCGGCGTGGTGCCGCCGTTATTGCTTACGCCGCGGCATTTCTGGATCGGGCTATCCCGTTGCGGTCGGGATCGCACGCGGCGCCCGATGCCGCGGCCTATCGCGATGTGCCGGGCTATGTCGGCCACAACGAGCGTGGCTCACGCAAGTCCTACCTGTTTCGCCACAACAATCTGCACATCGAGATCCGGATCGATCCCGAGCACGTCATCGGGCGTACGGCGCCCGGCAACGTCAGCGATGTTGTTCTCGAGTCGGCCATCACGACGATTCAGGATTGCGAGGACTCGGTTGCCGCAGTCGATGCGGCAGACAAAATTATTGTGTACCGAAACTGGCTCGGCCTCATGCGGGGCACGTTGACTGCGGAGTTCAGGAAAGGCGGCGAGACCATGACCCGCGAGCTGAATCGCGATCGCCGCTACACGGCTGCCGATGGCAGCGACCTGATCTTGAGCGGTCGCAGCCTGCTGCTGGTACGCAACGTCGGCCACCTGATGCAAACGGACGCTGTCCTCGATCGTAACGGCGACGAAGTATTCGAAGGCATACTCGATGCCGTGGTTACTGCCGCCTGTTCGATCGCAAATACGCGGCAGACCGAACGCCTGCCGAACAGCCGCAGTGGCAGCGTGTATATCGTAAAACCCAAAATGCATGGCCCGGCCGAGGCCGCGTTTACGAATACGCTGTTCGCGCGCGTCGAAGAGATGTTGGGGTTGGCAAAGAACACGATGAAAGTCGGCGTCATGGATGAGGAGCGCCGGACCACGGTCAACCTGCAGAATTGTATCCGGGCGGTGGCCGAGCGCCTCGTGTTCATCAATACCGGCTTTCTCGATCGCACGGGCGACGAGATTCACACGAGTATGCACGCGGGCGCAGTCCTGCCGAAGGAAGCGATCAAGACTCAGCCCTGGATCAAGGCGTATGAAGACTGGAACGTCGATGTTGGTATTCGTTGCGGCTTGCCCGGACGGGCACAGATCGGCAAGGGCATGTGGCCTAAGCCCGATGAAATGCGGCAGATGATGCGGAGCAAGCAGGCGCACCCGGAAGCCGGGGCGAATTGCGCCTGGGTGCCGTCACCGACGGCGGCGACCCTGCACGCGATGCACTATCACGACGTCAATGTGCAACAGCGGCAGCAACAACTGGCAAAGCGTGACCTCGCGAGCCTCGACGACATCCTGACCCCGCCGCTTGGCGACCCGTCCGGGCTCGACGCGCAGACGATTCAGCGCGAGCTCGACAACAACGCGCAGGGCATTCTTGGCTACGTCGTGCGCTGGATCGACCAGGGTGTGGGTTGCTCCAAAGTACCCGATATTGCCGATGTGGGGCTCATGGAAGATCGTGCGACGCTCCGAATATCGAGCCAGCACATCGCGAACTGGTTGCTGCACGGCGTGACGACGATAGAGCAGGTCACGGAGACACTGCGTCGCATGGCGGCGGTTGTTGATCAGCAGAATGCGGCGGACCCGGGTTACGTGCGCATGAGCGATGACTACGACAACAGCATTGCCTTTACCGCGGCCTCAGACCTGGTATTCAAAGGTTCGAAACAGCCGAATGGCTGCACCGAGCCGCTGTTGCACGCGCATCGACGGCGGCGCAAGGCGCAGCTGCAGTGCGCCTGACCGGCGTATTCATTCTTTCCTGTTTGTCGCTGGCCGCAGAGGCGGACACTGTGACGGTTGCGGTCGCGAGTAATTTTCGTACAACGGCAGAACTCGTCGCCGCCGCGTTCAGGGCGGAAACCGGGCACGAGGTGCGTATCAGTGTCGCGTCGACGGGCAAGTTGCACGCACAGGTCGTGCACGGCGCGCCGTTTGACGTGTTGCTCGCAGCGGATACGGAAAGTCCGCGCTTGCTTGAGGAAGCCGGCCTTGGCGTAGTCGGTTCCCGCTTCACCTATGCCATCGGTATTCTCGTGCTCTGGTCTGCGGCGGACGGTGCTGAAGATTGTCGCAACGATCTGCAAACACCCGGAAATTTTCGCCTTGCGATCGCCAACCCAGCGACCGCGCCGTACGGGCGTGCGGCCGAGGAGTTCCTGCAAGCGGCCGGTTTGTGGGAATCGCTGGCGCCGCGACTGGTGTATGGCGAGAACGTAGGGCAAACGATGCATTTCGCCGCCAGCGGCAACGCCCGTTATGCACTGGTGGCTAAATCGCAGGCCATAGATCCCGCGTTGCCGCTCACGACCTGCCTCTGGCAGGTGCCGGGCGATGCGCATGCGCCGCTCGACCAACAGGCGGTTCTATTGCAGCGTGCGGCTGACAATGAAGCCGCGAGGAGCTTCCTGCACTTCCTGCAGAGTGCCACGGCGCGTGACACAATTCGCCGTTCCGGATACGGAGTTCCCTAGATGAATCTCGGGCCCTTATGGCTCTCGGTGCAATTGGCGACCATCACGATGCTGCTGCTGCTCGTGATCAGTACGCCGCTGGGCTGGTGGCTGGCCCGGACCCGGTCACGTGTGCGGCCCGTCGTGCAGGCCATTGTTGCTTTGCCGATCGTCCTGCCGCCAACCGTCATGGGCTTCTATCTGCTGATACTGCTCGGGCCGGCCGGTGCCATTGGCGAGTGGTGGCTCAGGCTGACCGGCCATTCGCTGACGTTTTCATTTTCCGGCCTGGTCATTGCATCCTGCGTTTACAGCCTGCCGTTTGCCGTGCAACCGATCATGAGTGCGTTCGAAGCCGTCGAGCAGCGTGACCTTGAAGCAGCCTGGACGTTGGGCGCCGATCGTCGCGATGCGTTTTTCTCCATCGCGTTGCCGCAATCGATGCGCGGCTACCTGAACGCGGCGGTGCTCAGTTTCGCGCACACACTGGGTGAGTTCGGCGTCGTGCTCATGGTGGGTGGCAATATTCCCGGTGAGACACGCGTCATTTCGATTGCGATATATGACCAGGTCGAATCGCTGCAGTACGCGGCGGCCCACCAGCTCGCTGCAATCCTGCTCGTGTTTGCGTTCGCGGTACTGCTCGCGATGTTTGCGCTCAACCGGCACTGGCGGCAGCAATGAGTTCAATCGACGAAATTGCGCTTCGCTATCGGCTGCAACGCGCGGACTTTTCGCTCGATGTTGCATTGCAGTTGCCGCTCTCCGGCATCACCGGCATTTTCGGCGCGTCGGGCTCCGGCAAGACCACGTTGCTGCGTTGTATTGCAGGGCTCGAAGCAGCGCCGGGCAGTGAGCTCGTCGTCACCGGAGAGTGCTGGCAGGATGCGACGTTCTCGAAACCTCCGCACGAGCGCCAGATCGGCTACGTCTTCCAGGAGCCGCGACTGTTCAAGCATCTCGATGTGCGCACCAACATTGAATACGGTATGCGCCGTAGTCTCGGGCGCGACACACCAGCCTTCGAAAAAGTGATCGCACTGCTGGGGATCGAGGCATTGCTCGAGCGCAAACCGGCCAAATTGTCAGGTGGCGAGGCACAGCGGGTCGCCATCGCTCGTGCCTTGTTGCGGGCACCGCGCTTCGTGCTCATGGACGAACCGCTGGCGTCGCTCGACGCCGCGCGCAAGAACGAGATCCTGCCCTATCTCGAGCGCCTGCACGCGGAGTCGTCGATACCCATTATTTATGTCAGCCACAACATCGATGAGATCTGCTGTCTTTGCGATCACCTCGTGGTCCTGGACCAAGGGCGGGTCGCGGCAAGCGGTGAGCTGCAGTCGGTACTTGTACGGATGGACCTGCCCCAGGTCATGGGCGACGCTGCCGGCTCGATACTGGATGGCAGGATCGCGAACTTCGACGCCAAGTACAGCCTAAGCCTGCTGACATTTGCAGGTGGCGAGTTATGGCTGCCGGGCCGGCTGGGCAATATCGGTGACCGATATCGCCTGCGTATTCGTGCCAATGACGTCAGCCTCAGCCGTACGCGGCCGCAGGATACGACGGTCCTGAACCTGCTTGATGTTGTTATCGAAGCTGTGCAAGATGCACCGCCCGCGGCGCAGCTGATTCGTGTATTAGCCGGGCAGCAGCGCCTGGTCGCCCGGATTACGCGGCGTTCGCGGGAAAATTTGAATTTGCAACCCGGTGACAGAGTGGTTGCACAGGTGAAAGCGGTCGCAGTTTCGCGACCCAATTTTGGAGAGTAGGAAATGAATAAGGTTTGTATCCTGATTGCCGGCCTGGTTTTGTCGGTAACAGCAGCAGCACAAGAGAGTGACAGAACAGACATGTGGGGATTTGGCCTGCTGCTCAACAACATGTCGTCGGAGAGCCTGAGCAGTAGCGACGGCACATCCCTCGACATCGACAGTTCGACTGGTTATGGCATAACCCTTGGCTATAACTTCAGCGAGCGGCTGGCCTTGTCGGGCGAATTCAGCTGGAACAGCCCGGACTACGACGCGGTCCTGATCCTGGATGACGTAGCCAATACACCGCTTGAAATCAGCCATGAGCTGGACGTTTATTCGCTGTTTTTGAAGGGCACTTTCAATTTCATCGAGGGCCCGTTCACGCCGTACGTCGAGGCGAGCTTTGGCTGGACCGAGATTGACTCCAATATCCAGGACAGCCCGCCGCAAACGATTTGCTGGTGGGATCCGTGGTGGGGCTATATCTGCTCGACCGAGTATAGCACCTACTCGAAGACCACGGAGTCCTATGGCGCCGCGGCAGGCCTGCGATTCGATTTCAGCAACGGCATGTCCCTCAAAGGCAGCTAAGGTATCCAGGAAACCGAGGCGAGCAAGGCAAGCGGCGACGCGAGTCTTGAGGTCATTCGTCTAGAGCTCGCCTGGATGTTCTAGATTCGAATTTCATGTAACAAAAAAAGCCGGGCAAT
>JAQCGO010000033.1 GCA_027618995.1 Pseudomonadota bacterium
GGTCAGCTTTCAATGCAAAAAATGGCTGTTTTTGGATTACATTTCGGTGCAAATCAACAATAAAACCTCAGGCGAACCAACTCGCGACTGAAAATCCGCGTGTCGGTGGTTCGATTTCGCCTTGATCTATCGGTCATGGCGCCCACTCCGAATACTGTCTTAGATGGGAAGTGGCGCTGAATACCCACCTTTTCGCGCCAAGAGAGTTAAGTTGTCAATATCGGGCAGAGAAACCAATCAATCGCTATCAGCTGATTTGGTCGACCAGATCAGCTAGCAATTTCGCCGATACGCTGCTGGCAGCGTGTTCTGATGCAAATTCCTGGAGTCTTTTGAGCACTACTTCGCGACGCTTTTTCGATGAATCAGCTAGCTCATCGACATAGGAACGAACGACACGCGCCTCCAGCTCCGATACGACATCGCTACGCTGTAGCTGATCGATAAGGGCGTGCATTACAACCGGTTGCGCCGGCCAAGTCAGCTTCACCTGCTGTTGTGGATTGAATGTATTGTTGTAGTCGGCCAGTTTTGCTGCAGCGATCTCGTTTTCTGTCAGATACTCATTCGGCAGCATTTCAAAAACATCCAATCCGCGAACCATTTCGGTGCCGTAGACTCGACCCTTGTACCAATACGTCGACCAGAATCCACCGCCGACCAGTTTCTCAGCATCGATCGGCCCACGATCAAAATAGGCGATCTCGACAGGATTGGCTGAGTCGGTAAAGTCGACCACCGAGATACCGCCCTGGTACCACGCCTGTACAAAAATATCGCGACCGGGTACCGGAATGATCGAGCCGTTATGCGCCACACAGTTTTCCTGCTCCACTTGCGGCGCCGGTAGCTTGAAGTAGCTTTGGAAAACGAGCTTGCCATCAATAATGTCGTAAATGGCATCAGCACCCCAGTCCACCGGGTCTTGTACGCGGCAGCGTGCACGAGTCCCACCGCCCCACTCGTCTGTGAACAACACTTTTGTGCCGTCGTTGTTGAACGTTGCCGAATGCCAGTATGCAAAGCCGGGGTCGGTTACTGCGTCGATGCGAACTGGGTTCAACGGATCAGAAATATCAAACAAGATGCCGTTGCCAGAACATGCGCCAGCCGCCATTTTGAGATCTGGGAAAATCGTGATGTCGTGGCAATGGTCGGTAATTTCGGTTTCTTGCGTTTTGTCACCGTGATCACCGCCGCGCCACAATCCGGCCAACTGGCCGGCGTCATCCGCAAACACCGCTGGGCTGTCGACGATGCGCGAACTCGCCGGGTTATCAACAGGGATCTCAATCACATCAATACGAAAAAGCGCTGTCTCATCCGTGCCCGGCAACTCTTTAACGCAGGACTCCATTTCTTCACTATCGCGAATATCTGAAGTGCCGGAGTTGTAAACAAAAATCTTGTCATCATCGGCCGATACCACCGAATGCGTGTGCGAACCGCGGCACGTCTGCACCGCTCCGACTTGAACCGGGCGACTGACATCGCTGATGTCGAATATGCGCACACCACGAAAGCGATCAGGGCTCGCATCAGCATCGACACCTTGCAATCCACAATCGAGACGCGCGCGTTGGTCCTGGACCGACATGATCAGTAAGTCGCCGACAACAGACACGTCCCCTTGTCCGCCTGGGCATACCACTGACGAAACGTGTTTCGGCATGCCCTCACCACTGAGTTCATACATGTTGAAGCCGTGGTAACCGCCGACAACCAGAATGTCATCGAAGAAGGCCATGTCGGAGTACCAGAATCCCAACAACGGGTAGCGCTCATCGGGGTCGTAAGTCGGGGTCTCCTCCGCTTCTTTCTCTTCATCATTCGGGTTTTCTGGCGGCAATTCGCCGGGATTTCCAGGATCGAAGAATCCGGGTGCTTTGCGCATGAAGCCAACGTGCTTCATGTTGAGGATCGCAATCTCCGCATCGAATACGCCGGCGCGGAGCGCGGAACGCGGATCGTCGGAGAGGCTCGCATACAAGGCAACCATGCGCTCGATCTCGACGGTCTGATCGTTTGTCACATCAGTGGTGAAATCGAAGAGGATTGGGTCGTAGGCCGCGCCTGGTTGCTTCAACAGGTCCTCAACCATGTCCACCGCCACTTGGTGATGCGTGATCATCATGGTCAAAAACAGACGATCGAACTCAATACCGCTCGCATCCGCGAGCTCTTGCATCTGCTCGGGCGTCGCCATGCCGGCCATATCGTGATCGGTATGCATCGCATGGTGCGCCGATGGATCGGGAATCGCCTCGCCGCGGTCGCGGAGCCACTGCTGCATGAAGGCGATTTCGTCCGCCTGAGAGGCATCAATACGCCTCGCAATCTCTACCAGCTCGGGCTGATTCGTACGATCGCCAACCAAGGCCGCCATCTGGGTGGCCTGTTGGTGATGTGGGATCATGTACTGCATAAAGCGGACATCGTCGGGGGAATAGCTGTTGGCCGCGATCTTGCTGGCCTCTTCTGCGCTGAGTTCGCGTACCGACTCACCAGGTGGGCCAGGCTGAATAATCTTTACCTGGGCCAGAGCGACACTGCTGCTGAATGGAACCAGCAGGCATATCGATGGCAAAAGTTTGCAAATCCGCCGAAGGGCATTGCCGCTGATGTGCATAAAGAGTGTCCTGTCGAATTTGACCGACATGGTAGCTTGAAGCCTTGCCATAGTCCTAGCCTGTCGATTTGCACGCCGGATTGACGCTACTTTTGCAACCTGGAAATGACCCATCCTACTCATGGCGCAAAGCAATCCTTTCAATGAACTAGCAAACAGCAGACGGGTCAGCTTTCAATGCAAAAAATAGCTGTTTTTGGATTACATTTTGGTGCAAATTAACACAATAACATCCTTGTGACCCCAAGTATCTCTCGATATGGCGATGGCATCCTCTTCAGTCAAATTCGTAGTTAGGTACGAATTTCGGCTTGCTCGCATCATTTTGTTGGCCGCCGCCTGACTAAACTCACACTCAGCCTCCACCCAGGGGATAAAATTACCGTGGCCTAACTCCTTCTTCTTCTCAACCAGCAGTCGGCCACACTCAATAATGTGATTTGCGGAGTCAACCATTTCTGAGTGCTGTTATCTTATGTAGGTAGGGATGTTGGGTTGAAAAAGAAAAATACCCTAAGTCATTGACTATATTGGTATATTGGCGGAGAGTCTAGGGGGAGCAAATCACATGTCGGTTACCAAGTTGTTGCTTTTTGCGACAGTAATGGGCGCACAGTTGCTACCGCGGTCGAACCTATTACCCTTTCGTGTCTAGGTGACGTTCAAATAAATGGTGTACGGCAGGGTACGCAAGACAATTTAGTGGTCACTCTGCGGCCAAGTTCCTCGGAAATATTGCTGTATTGGAATGGCGCATTAGTCATTGCGGACAAAATGACAATAGGGGCTAATGACTACAGCTACCACAAGATGCTCAGCCAGACGACGATGGACAGGATGTTTTCCGTCAACCGAACAACGCTCAACTACACATGGGGGATATTCATGCCGGGACCCGGCCAATGGTGGAGCAGTGATGGCGGCTGTGGCCGTTACAACCCGAAGATTTGAATACGGAAGATCGACCACTAGCTATTCTTACAATTGTTCGCAATGTCCGTCAAAGAAGCCCTTGTAGGTACTCCGTGCGATACCACCCGATCCTGAGTTCGTAGACCTGATTGAACGGGCGTTTTTAGAGCGGCAGATTGACGGGTTGAAGGCTGATCTGGCTTACTGGTCGCTAAGAGCCAAACAAGGCCATTTCTGCGCGAATTGCTACCCACAGTGCTACCCAAAGGAAAAAGGGCTACACCACTAATGATGTAACCCTTTGATTCTATTGGCGCGCCCGGAGAGGCTCGAACTCCCGACCACCTGGTTCGAAGCCAGGTACTCTATCCAACTGAGCTACGGGCGCATTTGGTCAAGGCTGGACTATACCGATAGTATTGGCCGGCATGAAGGAGAAATTGATGAATCCTGGACGTCTTTTGCTGGCCACGATCCTCATTGGTCTGGCCGGAGCCCATGGCGCAGCCCATGCGCAGGACGAACTGACGGGCATGTTCCGGCTTACCCGAACAACGACAGATATCCTGGGCCCGGCAACTGCCCAGAGTCTGAATGAAGTAATCATGGTCGACGAAGAGCTGCAATGGCAGGTGTATGTACCCGAGAATTACGATCGCAATAATCCCCCCGGGCGCATTCGTATTCGTTGACCCGGCCGGTTGGGGCGGTATGCCGGATGAGTTCCGATCGGTTTTTGACGGCCTCAACATGATCTGGATCGGGGCGAATCAAACCGGGTCGAGCAGCTCCGACAAGAAGTCGATGTGGATGACCGTACTGGGCTCACGGGCGATTCAGCAGGACTACGGCATTGATCTGAATCGTATGTATCTCGGCAGCACGGGCAGTGGCGCGCTTCATGCCATAAATGCGATGTTGGCTAGCAGCGAATTTGCCGGTGTTGTGCATATCAGCGGCTCGATCAACCCGGCCAACTTCAAGGCGGATTTTGTCGAGACCCTGAAGCGCAAGTATTTCGTGTTCATGACCAGCACCAATGCCAAGGCCAAGACGGTGGTGCGCGGAGACTACGAGAGCTACAAGAAAGCCGGTTTTGAAAACATCAAGCTCATCTATGACCTGAAAGGTTCGCGCGATGTTGCCACGCCCGAACTGATCGACGAGGCTATTCGCTACCTGGATTCCCGCCTGAACTAGTCGCGGCGACGCGCGATCAATTTTCGCCGCGTGTGCTTATCCGGTCGACCTTCGGTCGTCGGCATCAGCAACCGATCTTGCCGCAACGCGAGCACACGCGCTTCCCGTTCGCGGACCACGGACACATCTTCCTCAAAACAGTGCTGTGCTTCAGCGGCCGGCCCCCGCCGGGCAGGAATCGCGATCACCTCGAACGAAAACCGAAAACGCTCGCGAACCAGGTCAACATGATCGCCGCACTTCACGCGGCTGCCCGGCGCCGCACGCTCGCCATTGATTCGCACGTGTCCGGCGACCACCGCGGCCGTCGCACGGCTGCGCGACTTGAAGAATCGACAGAAGAACAGCCATCGATCAATCCGGAGCGGTTCGGCGGGAGCAGACATTCAGCGGTCGTAGTAACCGGCGCGAACCGTGACGCCAATGAAATTGCAGATCAATCGCTCCGCGTGCACCAGCGTTGTCTTGCCGACATCGTAGGACGGCGCGATTTCGACCAGATCCATGCCCAGCACACGCCCCTTCCTGACCAGGCCGTGCACGAGTTGCCGGATCTGCAACCAGTTGAGCCCACCCGGTGTCTGCGACATGACCGCCGGCATGATGGTCGGGTCCAGCCCGTCCGCGTCGATCGTCAGGTAATAGGGTCCGCCACCCGGGATTCGATGCAGTACGTTTTCGATCCCGATTGCGTGCATCTCGTAAGCATCGATGATGTCGGCGCCGTAGTTGCGGGCATCCTCGACTTCCCGCTCTCGAGCACTGCCGATGCCGCGCATGCCGATCTGCACAATGTGGTCAATCCACGGCATTTCGGAAGCGCGCCGGATCGGGCTTGAGTAGCCGTCGGTTTCGCCATTGACTTCGTGCCGCCAGTCCAGATGCGCATCGACATGCACGAGTGTGATCGGCACATCGAAGACCTGCAGCGCACGCATCACGGGAATCGGCACGCCGTGATCGCCGCCCAGTGTTATCAGGGTCGCTTTGGCCTGAAATATTTTTCGCGCCGCCTGCTCGGCACGTCGATAGTGTTCCGCGGGATCCGACGGGGCGCCGCTGACGTTGCCACAGTCCACCACCTTGATCTCACGCCCGTCCAGCAACGGCCCGCCAAGATCCCAGTCATGGTGATTTCGGGTATAGGCAATATCCGCCGCGCTGCTCGCCTGGCGGATTGCATCGGGCGCCCTGCTCTGGTCGTTCGGACCCGGCTCGTACGGCATGCCGTAGGGAATGCCGAGTATGGCGATATCGGCATCCAGACTGTCGAGGTCCGACTGATACGGAAAATCAAGAAACGCTTTTTTCAGCATTGGATCTCGACGTCATCGCCCAGGCCAGTTGCATCTTGCCAGCTGTGCCGACAATAAACACCAGGTGCACAAACCAGCTGATGTCACCCCAGAGCAGCAACACAGGCAGCAAAAACATGAACAGCGCCATCGCAAAGCGGCCAAATTGCAAATGCGGAACCTGCCGGCGTACGAACCGCGCACGCAACGAGATCATGTAGATCTCGAGCGCCACCAGCAGCGGGATATACGGCAGCCAGTAGGGCTGGAAGAAGTTGGAGATCAGCAACCAGAGCCAGAGCAAAGTCACGATGGAGAACAGCAGGTCGGCGATGCCGTCTAAATCGATATCCGTCGCTGGCGGCGTCGCACGGCGCGCAAACAGGCCGTCGAAAAGATCTGTCAGCGACGCGGCAATATACAGCCCGAATACCCACCACCGTAAGTCGTACCACGCCAGTACCGTTATCGGCACGACGCTGAAGATGCGGGACCAGGTCAGCGCATCGGCGATAAATCGTGCTTTGTCTTTGTTCAGATGTCGCCTACGATGGTGCGTGCACCAGAAGACAGAATAGGAGAGCAACCATTGTGACGCAAGGAATGGTAACGTTTGATGGCGCGCCGCCGCCCGGGACCATCAACCTCGGCATCGGCCAGCCTTCGGCGGATCTCCTGCCGGTCGACATCCTGCAACAGGCCAGCGCAGCCTTTTTTGCGCGCGCCGAGCCGTTCGAACTGAATTACGGCGTCATCGCGGGCGATGCGCGATTTCTCGATTCACTTGCCGGGTTTCTGACCTCGGGCTACGGCGCCATCGCGACGCCGGAGGGCCTGTTTGTCACAGGCGGAAACTCGCAGGCGCTCGATCTCGTCTCCACTGTATTTGCCAAACCCGGCGACACGGTGTTCGTCGAAGAACCAAGCTATTTTCTTGCGTTCCAGATCTTTAGTGATCACAAGCTGAACGTCGTTGGCATACCGATGACGCATGACGGACCCGACATCGACGCGCTGCAACGGGAACTCGGCAAAACGACGCCCGCCTTCTTTTACACGATCCCGAGTTATCACAATCCGACCGGCTGGAGCTCCAGCGCAGCCCGCCGGCAGGAGATTGTTGCGCTGGCGCAGGAACATGGCTTTCTCGTAGTTGCGGACGAACCCTACCAGCTCCTCTACTACTACGCGGAACCGCCAGCCGCCTGCGGCACGATGATCGCGAGTGAAGTCGTGTTATCGCTGGGCTCGTTCTCGAAGATCCTCGCACCCGGCATGCGGCTCGGATGGATCCAGACCTCGGACGTACTCAGAAAACAGATTCTGGCTAACGGTTTTCTCAACAGCGGCGGCAGCATCAATCACATCAGCTCACACATCGTGCGGCATGCGATCGACTCCGGTCTGCTCGAAGCACACATCGACAAACTACGCGCGGCGCTTCGCGGCCGGGTCGAGGCCATGGATGAGGCCTTACATACACACTTCCGCGGGCTGGCCGAATGGACGCGGCCCGACGGCGGCTATTTTTTCTGGCTGCGCTTTGACGAGTCGGTCGACTCCGCAGCGCTGCGTCGCAAGGCACCCAAACTCGAAACCGGCTTCCAGGCCGGCGACGTGTTTTCCAGCGCCGGGCAGTTCGGCAACTACGTGCGACTCTGCTTCGCGCACTACAACGAAGACGATATTCGCGACGGCATCGCGAGAATGCGGCCGTTATTTGATTGAAAGCGGGTTGCACCGTCGTGAATGGTTTACTCAGCCCCGGGCGATCGCCTGCGAGTGAATGTGGCTGATCTTGTCGCCGAGCTGCAGGCGATAAAAATGGCGCAGATGATCCAGCGCCGTCGCATCGTCAGCAATGAGTTCCCGCTATGCGATTCGTAAGCAATGATCAACGCCGCATCGGCCTGTTCGCCAAAGGCTTTGTTTGCTAGTGAGATTCCGTGTGTTTGCATTGCCCGGCCGTCGGTTTGTTCTTGTTATGGTCGTCGATGATGCGCTGCGTGCGGCATATTATTGCGTGTATCCGCAATGACGCGTGCCCGAGATTGCATAATGTAGCAATTTGCAGCGCCGATGTGCTCATTGCAAACATTTGTCCGTTCTAATAACATTTGTTTGTAATGGCGACCCGCGAACAACAGATCCTCGAACTAATCCGGCAGGACCCGATGCTGCCGCAGCAGGTAATCGCCGAGCGCCTTGGCATCAGCCGCTCGGCGGTGGCGGGCCATATCATGAACCTGACCGGCAAGGGCCTTATCAAGGGCCGCGGCTATGTGCTCAGCGATGCACCGTTCGTAACGGTCATCGGTGGTGCCAATATCGACATCCATGGCCGATCGGCCGGTAAATTACTCAACCGGGACTCCAACCCGGGCACGGTCCTGACATCCGCCGGTGGTGTGGCGCGTAACATTGCCGAAAACCTGGTGCGCCTTGGCGTTGATTGTCGACTGATCTCTGCCATCGGTCAGGATCATCACGGCCAGATGCTCCTGCGTTTTTGCCAGGATGCCGGGATCAACGTGCAATACGTACACGAGATCTCCACGGCTCAAACGTCAAGCTACCTGGCAGTGCTCGATGAAACCGGCGACCTGCGTGTTGCCATCAACGACATGGGCATCGTGGATCAGTTGACGCCCGCTCGACTGGACTTACAAAGAGCAATGCTGGAGCAGTCATCACTCCTGGTCATCGATTGCAATCTGCCAGCTGCGACGCTGGGCTGGCTGGCGAATAATTTCGCCAGCAGGCCAATTTTCGTGGATACGGTCTCGGCAACCAAGGCGCTGCGGTTGAAGCCATACTTGCATGCCATTCACACGCTCAAGGCCAATACGATGGAGGTAGCGGCGCTGGTCGGCCAGAAAGCGCACACCCAAACTGACCTGCGCGCCATCGCCAACCTGCTGCATGCAGAAGGCGTGCAACGCGTGTTCATCACGCGCGGTGAAAATGGCGTGTTCTACAGTGCCGACGACGCCCACGGCATCGCGAAACCGACCAGCGGCAAGCGCAGCATCGAAAGCACGAGCGGTGCGGGCGATGCGTTTCTCGCGGGCATCAGTTACGCCTGGCTGGCTGGCTGGGATCTGCAGCAGTCCCTGCGCTTTGCGTTGACCGCGGCGGACATCACCTTGTCCTCCCCGGCCACGAATAACCCGGCGCTGTCACTGGCTGCCGTCGGCCGTGCCATGGAGAAACAGCATGCCGGATAAGATCAATCGCCATCTCGACATTGCGCCCGAAGTAGCCGCTGCATTGCGGTCCGGTGAGGCCGTGGTCGCCCTCGAATCCACCATCATCAGCCACGGCATGCCCTACCCGCGCAATGCCGAGACCGCAGCGACGGTTGAAGCAACCGTGCGTGCCGCAGGCGCCATACCGGCAACCATCGCCGTGTTGCACGGGCGACTCAAAGTCGGCCTGTCGGCCGCAGAAATTCAGCACCTGGGTCGGCAGGGCCAGGCAGCAATCAAGTGTAGTCGTCGTGATCTTCCGTTGGTCGTCGCCCGCGGGCAGGACGGAGCTACCACGGTTGCCGCCACCCTGTTGATCGCAGCAATGGCGGGCATTCGCGTATTCGCGACCGGGGGCATCGGAGGCGTACATCGTGACGTCGAGGAAACGCTGGATATTTCCGCAGACCTCGACGAACTCGCTCGCAACAATGTCGCGGTCGTCTGTGCCGGCGTCAAGTCGATACTCGACATAGGACGCACGCTGGAATACCTCGAAACCAGAGGTGTAGCCGTTGTTGGCTACCAGACCGGCAATCTGCCGGCATTTTACAGCCGGGACAGTGGTTTTGCCGTCGAGTACCGGGGCGATACAGCCGCCGAGGTTGCCGCGATCATGCAGGCCCAACACGAGCTCGGCCTCACGGGCGGCCTGCTGGTGGGCGTACCGATACCCGAGGAATATGCCCTGGACAGTGCCGAGATCGACGGCGTTATCAATGACGCCCTCGGTGAAATGCGGCAACGTGGCATTACGGGCAAGGCCGCCACACCCTTCTTGCTGGCGAGCATTGTTGAGCGTACCGGTGGACGCAGCCTTGACGCCAACATTGGGCTGGTCATCAACAATGCCCGCGTTGCCGCTGAAATTGCCGTCGAATCAAGCTCCGGAATCTGTGGAATCCGTCATATTCCATAATCCGCGCCTCGGCCATACTGGCGGCGATATGGATGGAATGACCCCCCAAATCGGTCTTTATCTGGTCGCTGCGGCCTGTATTGGCGCAGCGCTGGTTTGGCTGATGGCCGGTGCGCACAGCCGGCGCCGGCTCTCCAGCCAAGCCGACGAATGGCAAAAAAAGGTCGACAATGTCATCCGCACCCGGGACCGCCTGATCCACGAGGCAGAAAAGCTTCGCACCACGATCGAATCGCAGCAGGGCGCCATGCATCGCCACGAGCAGGAAGTTGCCCGGGCCAGGACCGAGCTGGAGTCCGCGCGCGAGCGCGGCAAGCAACTGAACAAGGACGTCTTCACGCTCAAGACCGAACGCGAGGAAACCAAGGCAAAGATGGCCGCATTTCATACTGCGCTGCTGCAGGTCAAGCAGCAGGCGGCTACGATCCAGTCCGAATTTTTAAAATCGCGCGCATTCTACAAAAGCGAATTGGCCAAGGCGTTTGAAAAACGCAAGGCAGTTGAGATCAAACTCGACGATGCGCGAGCCGAGCAGGACTCGTTCACCAACCTGCTGCAGTCATCCGTGTCTGAAAAAGAATCTGTGAACAAGATGCTAAAGGCCGCGCAGCGGCGCCTGGACAACCTGGACTCGCTCGAGCAGAAAGCTATCAGTCTCGAGGCCGAAAACGCGCAACTCCGGCACGATGCGGCCACCGCACAGGCGGAAATCGAGGGTCTGCAACGCGATGTCGAAGAGCTTGCGGACCTCAAAGTACAAAATCGGGAACTCGCACAATGCGTGACCTCGCTCGAGAACAGTCGCAGGCAGTACGAGACCGACGCGCAGCGCTATAAAGAGCGCGCCGGCCAGTCGGAACAGAAATCCGAAACGCTGCGCATCAAGCTGGATGAAGTTGAAAAGAACTTTCTCGATATCGAGCAACAACAAAGCCGCGCACTCAGAGACGCACGCAAGACGAGCAATGGCACACATAAACTAAATGGCAAGTCGTCGAAGCCGGCAAGAAAAGTGGAGCGCGACGACTTGCAGGAAATCGTCGGCATCGGCAAAGTGTTCGAGCACGCACTGCATGAACTGGGCGTTTTCACTTTTCGCCAAATCGCGGTATTCGATGTCAACGACATCGCTCGCGTAAACCGCGAACTCAAAGAGTTCCGCGGCCGCATGGAACAGGACGACTGGATTGGTCAGGCGAAAGAACTGCACTTCAGGAAATACGGCAGTGCCTGACTAACTCTTACTGATCAGCTTCATTTGCCGCTGCGCTTTCAGCCGGCGAAGGTCAATGAGGTTCTTCATTTTCAGCGTGTCCGGCGACTTGAGTAATTGCTCCATCTCGCCGCTGACCGGCGGAGCATTCTCGACTTTCACGCGATGATTACCCAGCGAGATGACGTCATCGCTGCGCAGAATCGTTTTCCTGACGGTTTCCGAGTTGACCGTCGTAACGTTCGCGCTGTTGAGGTCCAGCAATACCAGTGCATCGGAGTACAGCAGGAAAACCGCATGTATCTTGCTGACAAAGTCATCATTGACGATGACGTCGGCAAAATCGGACCGCCCGAGCAGCACTTTCTTTTCCTTGAATACGTATTCGTCAATGGTCTTGCCATTGCGGCTGATGACGAGTCGTGGCATTTCGCCACTGGCGTCGTTCTCTTGCTCAAGAACGGGCAGGTCGTCGGCAGATCGCGGGGTCTTTTTTGGCTTCACCGTATCGACGACGCTGAGCGGAAAACCGGATGAGCGCCTGATTGCGTCGAGTGCGAACCTGTTCAGCTTTCCGGGCCAGCCGCCGGACTGCTCCCGCAGCCGGTCGCAAACGTCAAACGGAAAGATGGTGTCGGCGCGCTCGCTACCGGCAGCCTGCATGCGAGCGTGCAGATAAATCATCGTTTCCTTGGCCAGCAACGGGCCGAGCGCATAACTGCCAGGATTGCGTTGTGCAACATTGCTCATGCCGTCCGAATTGACCAGGTTCCCCAGTGTCTCGTGGCCGGACAGGATGAAATGAATCGAGAAACGGGCGTTGACCTCAAGGCCGGCCAGCACATTCACGATACCCAGAGAGCTCGGATACAGGCGATCGGCATTGTCGATGATTATCACCGGCAACTGCCGGGAGCGCGCGCGTTCGGATACGATACGCTCGATTTCGCCGAGCATCTGTTCGTCCGATCCGGCACGCACATCACCCCCCAGCTGGGCCAGGATTTTGGCCAGCAGCTGGTGTGGTTTGAGGTGACTGCCATCGACAAATACGACCTCCGTCTCGTTCGCGAGGTGTAAGGCAAACTCGCGCAGGATGGTTGTCTTTCCCGCCCCTTCCGGACCACTCAACAGGCTGATCCCGCCCGCATCGCGCAGAGCAAATTCCACAGCCTTCAACGCGTCGCTATGTGAACGATATTTGACGGTCGTCAGGGAAAACGAGCCGTCGCCAAACGCCTTGTTTCCTAACGAGGAGTGATTTTCCTGCATACCGGTAGTGCCAGAGGGTGCCCGGAGCCATTATTTACCCACGGTGCGGGCCGCAGGCGGCAAGCTTCCATAATCCCCCAGTAGAATTGCAGGATTGTGATGTGCGTCTCGAAACGGTGATAATGCGAACATCCACGCGGTTTCACAGTCATAAGACACATAAAATCGCTTTGCGGCGCCTTGGGGGCATGATCGTCAATCTCACACGTATTTCCTTATCCAACCCGGTTGCGGTCATCGCGGCAATCCTGCTGGTACTCCTGTTGGGCTCGGTGGCGATGGTCAGCCTGCCGGTACAGATGATCCCCGACGTGCAGCAGTCGTTCATCCAGATCAGTACGGGCTGGCGCGCGGCGGCACCCGAAGAGGTTGAGTCCGAGATCATCGAGCCGCAGGAAGACGTGTTGCGCGGCATCCCGGGGCTCGAAAAAATGGAGTCTTCGGCGTCGCGGGGTCGCGGCAACATCAACCTGATGTTCGCTGTGGGCACCGATCTGCAGCGATCGCTGATCGAGGTCGTAAATCGCCTCAACCAGGTGCCGCGCTATCCGACCGATGTCACCGAACCGAGAATCTACGCCGGACAGGACAGCTTTGGCGCCCAGATCGCCTGGTTTTCGCTGACCCGTGCGCCTGGCAATGAGCGACCAATGGCCAGTTACGCCGACTTCGTTCGCGAGGTGGTACAGGCGCGCGTCGAACGGGTAGCGGGCGTATCCAAGTCCAATGCTTACGGTGGTCGTGAAAACGAAGTTCGAATTACCTTCGATCCCTACCGGGCCGCGGCCCTGGGCATCGACATCCCTACCCTCGCCGGCCTGACCGGTGGCAATAACGACACCTCGGGTGGCTTTAACGATGTCGGGCGGCGCCAATACACGCTGCGCTACGCAGGAAAGTACGAGCTCTCCGAATTCGGCGACATGGTGCTCGACTGGCGCGGCGGCAACCCGGTGCGCCTGCAGGACATCGCCACGGTCGAAGTCGTGATGCAGGACGCGGGCGGCTTCATGACCCAGGGCGGCAAGGAATCGATCGCGTTTGATACCCAGGTTGAGCAGGGTGTCAACGTGCTTGATGTGATGCGGGATCTCAAAATCGCCGTCAAGGAATTGCAGGAAGGTCCCCTGGCCCGCGAAGGGCTGGAGATCAAGCAGGCCTACGACGAGTCGATCTATATTGAAGACTCGATTGCCATGCTGCGTACCAACCTGTTGCTCGGAATCTTTCTTGCCGTAGCGATACTCTGGTGGTTCATGCGCCGTTTTCGCGCCACCTTTATCGTCGCGCTCGCAATCCCGGTGTCGCTGTTCACCGCGTTCATCGTCATGCAAATCACCGGCCGTACCCTGAACATGATTTCGCTCGCGGGCCTGGCGTTCGCCTCCGGCATGGTGCTCGACGCCGCCATCGTTGTACTTGAAAACATCGTGCGATTGCGCGAGAAAAATGTGGCCGGCGAGGAAGCGGCCAGCCGGGGCAGCACCGAGGTCTGGGGCGCCCTGATGGCCTCAACAGCGACCACCGTCGTTATTTTCCTGCCCATCCTGTTCCTGAAGGACGTCTCCGGTCAATTGTTCGCTGACCTGGCACTGGTCATATCGGTCGCTGTTATCGCATCGCTGATCATCGCCGTCACCATCATCCCGACGGCGGCTGCGAAGTGGCTGAAAGACGTCAAGCTCACCGACGAACACGCCGACTGGTGGCAAGGTATTACAGACCGTGTCATGCGGCTTACAGATCAACCGAAGACACGACGCGCGCTGATCGGCGGGCTATTTGCCGGCGCAACGGTGCTGACCTGGCTGCTGTTGCCACCAGCCAACTACCTGCCCGAAGGCAAGCAGGGCTGGATATTCGCCTTCATCATGCAGCCGCCCGGACAAAGCGTGAGCACGGCACGCTCCGAGTTCGGCGACCCGGTCATCGAGAGGATGCAGCCGCATTTTGTCGCAGGCTCCGATCTCGAAGTCAGTAGTTTCTTCATGGGCGTTTTCGGCAATTTCGCGTTTGCGGGCGCACGCATGGTGGATGTCGACAAGACCGAAGAGATGATCGACAAGCTGAATTCGGGAATTCTTGCCGGTTTTCCAGACACGATGGCATTTGCGAATCAGTGGGGCATCTTCGATCGCCTCGGTGGCGGCAGCAACATCGAACTGAATATTCAGAGCCGCGACATGGACGCGATGCTGGAATCTGCACGCACCGGCATGCGGTTGGTTGGCAAGCATCTGCCGGGCGCCCAGGCCCGGCCGATACCGGGCGTCGACTTCGCCGAACCCGAGCTGCGCTTTATTCCGGATGAACATCGCATTACCGAAGCCGGCTGGACCCGGCGCCAGATGTCCACGGTCATGAGCGCGCTCGGCGACGGCGTATTCGTCGGTGAGTATTTCGATGGTGACACGCGTATGAATATCATCCTGCGCGCACCGGAGTGGAGCAGTCCCGAGCAACTCGCAGCAACACCGGTAGCGACGCCGGCCGGCGGTATCCAGTCCGTCGATCAACTCGTACGCATGGAGCGCACTGCAGGCCCAAGTGAGGTTCGCCGTGTCGACCGGCGCCGCGCAGTGACATTGTCCATCACGCCGCCGAAAGGCAAGACTCTTGAGGAAACCATCGAAATCCTGAAACAGAACGTCGAACCGGCCTTGCTACAGATGTTGCCCGAGGATGGTGAAATCAGTTACTACGGCAGCGCAGACGACCTCGACATCGCGCTGACCAATATGTCGCGCAGTTTTATTCTCGCCGTCATCGTTTTGTACCTGCTGATGAGCGGTCTGTTCCGCTCGTTTGTCGACAGCCTGCTGGTCGTAGCGGCATTGCCGTTGGCGACCGTTGGCGGCGTGGCATTGTTGCGCATCATGAACTTGCCAATGGACCTGCTGACCATGATCGGTTTCATTACCCTGCTGGGGCTGGTGGTGAATAACGCGATCCTGCTCGTGCACCAGACGCGCGTTGCAGAACGCGACGGGCTGGATCGCCGCAGCGCGGCAGAGCAGGCTGTGCGGCGCCGCCTGCGTCCGATCCTGATGAGTACGCTCACCAGTATTTTCGGCATGTTACCGCTGCTGCTCATACCGGGTCCGGGCTCCGAGGTGTACCAGGGGTTGGCGGCCGTTATCGTCGGTGGCATGAGCGTCAGCACGATTTTCACGCTGATCTTCCTGCCCAGCTTGCTTCGGCTGGGAGAAACGGCAGAATCTGCGTCCCCCGCTGCCATTTCGGATGTCGCGCCCGCAGGTATCAGCCGATGAAATTATTGCAGAACCTACTGCCAGGACTTATCGCCGTCGCACTGAGTGCGACGGCATCGGCGCAGGGTTTCGGGCCGTCCGTGGTGGTCGTTGCCGATGTCGAGCTGCGCGAACTGGCACCGTCGGTCGAAGTACCCGGAACGGTTGTCAGCCGCTACGATTCACGGCTTGCCTCGGAGCTGTCCGCGAAGCTCGTCTGGATTGCCGAAGTCGGCACCGTAGTGAAGAAAGACGAAACCGTCGCCCGGCTCGAAGACTTCACGTTCAAACTGCATGAAATGGAAGCGCAGGCACGTGTCGAGCGTGAGCAGGCGCGCGTGACGTTCCTGCGCTCGGAGAAAAGCCGGCTGGACCAGCTGGCCGAAAAGAACCTGTCGGCAAAGAGTCAGCTGGACCAGATCATTTCCGACCTGGCGATCGCGGAAAGTGAAGAGACCATGGCGCGCGTGCAACTTGGCCTGACGCAAATAGCCATGCACGTGACGCAGATTCGTGCACCGTTCGACGGCATTGTGACGGAACGACTGCGAAATATTGGCGAACGGCTCAACGTCGCCGATGAAGTCATACGCGTTGTTGATCCGAATTCACTCGAGGTGGTCGCCCGGGCACCGCTCAACACGGTCAACTTTATCAAGGACCGCGCTGTGCTCGAGATGCACAACGAGTACCGCAGTGACATCGCATCGGTACGCACCATTGTTCCTTTTGGCAACCCGCAATCACACATGTTTGAAGTGCGACTGGACGCAAATCCGGAGATCTGGACGGTCGGCGAAAGTGTGCGGCTCGCCATGCCAACCGCCGACGTCAAACAGGTGCTTACCGTGCCGCGCGATGCGCTGGTGCTGCGGCGCGAAGGCACTTCCGTATTCCTGGTTAAAGATGACATGACCGCGGAACAGGTCAAAGTCAGCACCGGACTCAGCGACGGCATCTTTATCGAGGTTATTGGTGAGGTTCAGGCCGGTGACCAGGTTGTGACGCGCGGTGCCGAACGATTGAGCACGGGCATGCAGGTGAACATCAAAAACGCCGCTGTCGCGGTCAACGGCGCCGGAACAGCCGCTACAAACTGATTTGAGTCAGGGTTGGATCGCGAACACCGGGTCAAACACCGTCGAAATATGCCTAGCTCCAAACGTCGACAGGTGATCGTCGTCCATGTACAGGGCCACGCCATCCTCGAGCGCAACGCGACAATGGCGCTCATTGCACAATGATGCCGGCTGGCCGCACGACCTCCACGGCCCCTTCGTCTTCCAGACGCTTGATGACTTCCAGAATTTCGCTGTTCCGCTCGCGAAACTCTTCAATGCTCGGCGCGATCATCTCGTTGACATCCCGACCGGTTATCTTGGCAATGTGATTTGTTGCCGGCACGCTGTAACCAATTTCGGGAACGGGCCCGACTATAACCACGCGCTTGCCCAGGTCACGCAACGCGCTGACCGTGCCGCGCAGCCCTGCTTCGAATAGTTCGCGGCTGGTTCGCGGATCGCCGGCAGGCGCCGTGATGTCGACCACCTCCACCAGGTCACCATCTTCGTCCTTATATCTCGTTCCTCTGACGGACAACGTCCAACATGCAGCAATGACGACGGTGTCGATCGCCGCGTGCCGCGACACGTAGTCGAGAACTGCGACGTTGAACTCATGACAATCCGTGCGTCCGGGTCTGTCAATATTCCACAGCGGCGGACAAGCAGTGTTGGTCGCAAATACCCCTGCGGCACCGTGTCTTATCGCGCTCGCATTCACGCCCGGCGCGAGTGTACGCGCATGCGAATCACCCCAAAACAGGAAGCGCGGCTCGCCATTGTCTGCGCCGATACTGCACAGGGAATCGAGATCCGCAGGATCTACCAGACGTTCCTTGCATTCCTCCCAGTGCTTCCATTCGGCATCGTCACCGGTCAAAGTAAACGAGAGCCCGGCGGCGATCAGCAGTGCAGTCGCGGTCAATGACGCGACGAACAACGGCTTGCGCGCAGCCAGCAGGCGTTTCCTGCGAAACGGTGTTTCAATAAATCGCCACGAAAGCACTGCTGCCATGAAAATGACGAGCAGCAGCTGCAATTCCTCCAGGCGACTCAAGTCGACGGCCTTGTAGTATTTGGCAAATGCAATGAGCGGCCAATGCCAGAGGTACAGCGAGTACGAGATCAATCCGATAAAGACCATTGGCCTGATCGACAACAGACGACTGACCAGAGTTGCGCCGGATGCGCCGGCGTAGATCACCAGTGCCGACCCGATCGTGGGTATCGCGGCAATCGATCCCGGAAACTAAGGTATCGTCGTTAAAGGCAGCAACACTGTAGACGATCAGCGCCAGTCCCAGCAGCGCCAGTGCATTACGGCCGATCGTATTTAACAGCGGCGGGATGGCAGCAATCGCCAGCACGCTGCCGATCAGCAGCTCCCAGCCCCGGGTCGGCAGAAAATAGAAAACGGCCGACGGATCCTGGCTCATGCCATGTACGCAGGCAGCAAACCATAGCAACAGCAGCGGAAGCAGGAAGTGCAGGTACTTTCGGCTGCAATATCTGGCAATCAACAGGAGCAACAGCGGAAAAATCAGGTAATACTGCTCCTCCACCGACAACGACCACGTATGTAACAAGGGTTTGAGTTCGGCCGGAGCATCAAAATAGCCCGTCTGAAAGTAAAAATATATGTTTGACGGGAAGAGATTATTTGCGATCGAACTACGTGCAAGATTCTCGAAATCTCCCGTTTCAAGCAGCAACGATCCGACGACCAGACAAAAAATGACGACCGCCATGATGGCCGGCAATATTCGTCGTACGCGCCGTTCATAAAAACTCGCAATCGAAAAATTCTGCGCGGCAATTTCGCGAACAATAATCGTGGTAATCAGAAATCCGGAAATGACGAAGAAGACGTCGACGCCGATGTAGCCCCCCGCTGAACAAGCCAAAACCCGAGTGATAGAAAATCACAGCCAGGACCGCGACAGCCCTCAGTCCATCAATATCGGCCCTGTATTTTGGAGTCATGATCTGTACATCTTTCGCGGGATTTTTGCCCCGATCAGTATAGGGATAAGTCGCGTCGAGACGCTCAAGCAATCCCGCGACGCGACTTGAGCCAAAAATAGATCGGCGCCGAGATCAGCACCAGGATCAGCCCGTACATTGCCGAATCGGGATTGGAATACGCTACAAACAGCCCGATTACCAACCATCCCAGCGCACAGAAAATCCCCGTCGCCGGAAAGCCCCAGGCGCGAAACGGGCACTCGGCGGCGGGTTTCTGTCGACGCAGTTGAAACACGCCGACGATCAATGCGACATACATCGCCATGAACAATATCGTTACCAGATTGAGCAGGAATGCGAATTTGCCCGCGACGATCAATACAACGACGGTCAGCCAGGAAAAAATCACTGCCGCGGCCGGCGTACCCTTGTCCGATACGCCAGTCGCATGACGACTGCCGAGCCCGTCAGTCGACAACGCATACAGGATGCGCGCGGCGATCATGTACTGCAGGTTCTGATGCGCAAGCAGGATAAACATCGCGGCCAGCAGAATAAACGTGCCGCCACCGCCGCCGAACACCAGGTCCAGCGCACCGGACAATGCGAGCTTATGCCCCGCCAACGCCGGCAGCGGGACACTGAGTACCAGCGCTAGATTCAAGAGCACATACAACAACATGATAATGGCGGCGCCCTGCAGGCTGCCTATTGCTACGGCCCTGCCACCGGACTTGACCTCACCGCTGAAATAACTGGCGGCGACCCAGCCATCATAGGTAAACACGACCGCCGCGACGGTCAGTCCTACGGCCGCGATGCCAGGCGAGCCTGTAAAGCTCGCCGATGGCGGCACATTCACGCTGCCGCCATTAATGAAAAAGCCGTAGAACAGCGCCAGCGCGAGTGTAGTGATTATCAGGCCCATGCCGATAGACGCGCCATTCTGCACGTTCGCGCTGAGTCGCGTACCGCCGAGCTGCAACATAGCAAAGCCACTGGTGATGGTGATCGCCAGCAAGGTGCTGTACGGCGCCAAGGATGGCAGTAGCAGTACAATGTATTCGACCAGCACCACAGACTTCAGCGACAGCGCCGCGCAGTTCGCAATCCAGTCCGTCCAGCCGATCAGAAAACCGGGATAAGGTCCGTAGGCGTGCGCAATCATCGAGTAAACGCCACCAGACTTCGGCGTCATGGCGATGAGTTCGGCCACCACCGCGAGACTTAGCAGAACAAAGACACCAACCCCGACCCACATGGCCATATAGATCACCGGGTTGCTGATGGCCATTGCCATTTCGCCCGGCGTACGCAGGATGCCCAGTCCGATGACGAGGCCGATGCAGGCCGCAATCGAAAAGCCCTTGCCGAGCAATCGCTGTAGCTTTCCTTGCTCTGTTTTAGTTGCCACCGAGTTGCTCTCTGAGTGCTGCTACTTCGGCCTCCAGCCGATCGAGACGTGCCGCGAGGTCGGTGACGCTTTCACGTTGCGCAGTGCGGACCGGTTGCGCCGAGACGTCGACCGGCCCTGAAAACAAGTGCATGTACTCCGAGTCCTTGCGCCCAGGCGTACGCGGCAATTGCACCAGCAAGGGCCCACCCTCGCGTTCGATCAGACCCTGCACCGCGGCCACCACCGCTGCATTGTCCGAAAACTGGTGCAGTCGGTCGCTGCGCGAGCGTAATTCGCCGGGTGTTTGTGGACCGCGTAATAACAGCAGGCAGAGGATCGCCGATTGGGCCGGGTCAAGCTGGATGTTGCTGTAACGCGTATTACACAGACGTTGCGAATACTTTTCGGTGCTGCTCTTGAAGTTTTCATCCGAGCGAACGAGGTGTTTGTCTTCCAGCAGTCGCACAGTCTGCTGGACTTCGCCCTGCTTCAGGTTGGTGACCGGATCGCGGCTGGACTTCTGATTGCACGCGTTGGTCAGTGCATTCAGTGTCATCGGATATTGGTCAGGCGTCAGCACGGACTTTTCGATCAAACAGCCAATTACGCGGACTTCGTTCGCATTGAGCTCGGGCAGCATATCGGGCTTCCTTGAAATGAAGCGTCGATCATACGTCGATGAGCTGACGGCTGCCGAGCCCGTTGCGTACTGTATGACGTCAGCGCCTATGGGACAGAAAACGTCGGCCTTGCTCGGATCAACGAGCGGACGGGACATGACCATCACTACTCGGTTCTCAAGCTCGCTACCTGGCGTGACGCATAAGGCAAAATCTCCAATCTGCCAATCCATCATTAGCGCTCCCGAGACTCTTTTGCCGACTAAGTAAAATCCATAGTGCCCTTTTTCCAATAAATAAAAAATGACATATCCAGAGTCAGGGGAAGGCACTGGGCGCGAGATCGCCCTTGCCCCTCAGTATGCGGCTTCGCTTGGCAGGAAAGGATGAGACTCTTTTGAAGCATCAGATCGCGATTTTCTGATTCCTGAAGCCATTTGGTCCGAAACAGATCCGGATCGTACCGTCACACTGAGGCGAAGGAGCAGACTTGGGCGCGAGAATCGGGGATCGCTGGCTGCCTGGAACCTGCAGCGGTCCCGGCTTCGCCGTCTGTGCAGCCATCCAGGGGCGTTTTTCGTCTTGCTGCCTAAGAAGTAGCGCGGCAAGTACCTAAATCGTCTTCACGCACCCCCTGTGCACCCTAGAGGAGAGTTTCAGGCTCACAGCCGGTAGATATCTTGATTTAAGTGCTTGATTTAATGGTGCCGGATAGAAGATTCGAACTTCTGACCCCCGCATTACGAAGGCTATGGGGTAGCGTCAAAACCCTTTAATTCCGTCACTTCGAAGGGCGTCCGTAGCGCTCTATGTGTCTGTAAGTGCTGGTTAGTGATGGTACATGTTAGGCAAATTCTAGGCACGCTTTCATGCCGAGCGTGAATGTCCGCTTTCACCAAGAGCGGTCATTCAACGCCGCTGATTCAGGCTAAATTCAAGAGCAGCTTACGGCCAAAAGCAGCCCTTGGGAGAGAGGCTCTATCTCAGTGCTTGGTAAACCAAAATATTGAATTTCTCGCTGATGTCAGAATCTGCTGGGCCAACCTGAGACATAAACACACCAATCAAGTTCTCACTGGGATCGACCCAGTAGGATGTATAGAATGCGCCTCCCCACGAATACGATCCAACCGAACCTAGTTCACCCGTCTTGCCGAGATCGCTAACGACGGCGAAACCTAGGCTCATATCCGGGACCTGATCGTCATCCCAGTCGAGCCGGGCAGTGCGCATGAACTCTACAGACTTACGGCTAATTATTCGCACGCCATCGAGCTCCCCGCCGTTCAACATCATCTGCAGGAATCGCGCATAGTCACGCGCCGTGGATGATAGTCCGGCGCCTCCCGAGAAATACGATCGGGCACCGGCGATGGGATATAGCGGGTCATCGAGAACAATATCGGATTCATCGCCCTGCGAAACGACCAAGCCGCCGTGCTCACTGGCGTACAGGGTAACAAGTCGATCAGCTTTGTCTCGCGGCAAGTAGAAATGGCTGTCGTGCATTTTCAGCGGCTCAAATATTTTTTCAGTGAAATACTGATCCAGTGACCGCCCACTGACTACTTCAACAAGGTAACCGAGCAGGTCCGTATTGAGTCCATAAGCGAATTTGGTGCCCGGCTCGAATAGCAGCGGTTGCTCCGCTAAAAGCTGCATCTGCGAAGCCAGGGAGATGTCCCTGATCGTGAGTCCGTCAATAATCCCAGCGTCGACGTAAGCTTTCTGCAGGTCACTGGGGATAAAAGGGTAGCCGATTCCGGAGGAATGCGTCAGTAGATCAATGATCTGTATCGGCGCAGTAGCAGGGACGGTCGACAATATGTTTCCGTCATCGTCGATTTCCGAGACGATCTGCGGGCCAGAGAATTCGGGAATGTACTTTTCGATCGGGTCGTTCAGCAGGAAATGGCCCTCTTCATACAGTGTCATCACTGCCACCGACGTAATGGCCTTGGTCATCGAGGCGATGCGGAAAATGCTGTCGTTTCGCATCGGTGTCTTCGAATCGACGTCTGAATATCCGAAGCTCTTGTGGTACGCAATACTGCCGTTTTGAACGATCAGCGCTACGGCACCTGGAATTTTGCCTGCGTCAATTTCCGCGTTGATCGCATCATCGATGCGATCGAGTCGACTCTGAATGAACCCCGTCTCCTCCGGATCAGCAGCAGCCTTCGGTTGAGCGAAAGGCATATTGCTGACAACAAACAGCAGTACCAATAGAAAGACCGTCTTTCTCACTTTTTTCTCCGAAGATCTGAGTGACCGTTTTGGGTCACCAAGCGACAGTTTACAACAGTTCAGGTTGTCCGTCTTCAAACAAATGGGACAGATGTGTTGTCAGGTTAAGCGAGTGTTTTTCTCATCATTTTCA
>JAQCGO010000067.1 GCA_027618995.1 Pseudomonadota bacterium
GGCGGAGCCGATGGCCGAGCAGGCCGCTGAAGTGGCTACCGACCCTTTCGGTCGCGAGACGCCGCGTGGAACGGTGACCGGCCTGATCAGCGCCCTGGCGGCGAAGGACTACACGAGGGCTGCTCACTATTTCCACCTGTCTGCGGAAGAGGATGAGGCTCAACTTGTCGATCAAGGAGCGATCTGGGCCACCAAGCTGCAAGCCGCGCTCGACCAACAGGGGACGCTCCTGCCTTTCGGTGCCTTGTCGAACGAAGCGAGTGGGCGTCTCGACGATGAACTGCCGGCCGACACCGAAGAGGTAGGCAGGCTCGGCGGCGAGGAAAGTCTGCCGATCCTTCTCACCCGGACCGACAGCCCTGTCGGCAGCGAGGTCTGGGGGATTTCGCAGGAGACCGTTGAAGCTCTCGAAGCAGTGTCTGTGGCGGCGACAAATCCGGCTGAACCGGAAGACGGTGAAAGCGCCGAGGTGGCCGGAGCCCCGCTGCAGGACTGGGCTCTCTTGCTCGGGAGCGCAGCCGGCAGTTTCTTTCTCTACTGGCTTATATCGGCCGGACTTCTGGCCATCATGCGGCGTTTTGTGGCCGACCGCGAGAAAAGCGCGATCTACCGCTTCACGCAGGCCGCCTTGCCGCCGCTCAGCCTGTTTCTCGCAGTGGTGACCTTCCACCTGTGGACGGGCAGCATCGAGGCGTCCATCGTCGCGCGCCAGACCTTGCTGCGCTATATCGGTATCGTTGGCTGGGTAGCGCTTGCTTGGTTTGCGCTGCGCCTGGTCGATGCCATCGCACGCGTTGCTAGTGCCCGGATGGAACGCCGCCAGCGGCGGCAGGCAGTGTCGGTCGTCGTCCTGTTGCGGCGTACGGCAAAGATAGTGCTCTTCCTATTGGCGACGGTAGCGGTCCTCGACACGCTGGGGGTCGATGTGACCACGGGCATTGCCGCTTGGGCATTGGCGGCATCGCCTTGGCGTTAGGCGCACAGAAGGCCGTGGAGAATTTGATCGGCAGCCTGAACGTCATCGCAGACCGCCCTGTTCAGGTCGGAGACTTCTGCCGCGCGGGAGATATTGTCGGCACCGTAGAGGATATCGGTATGCGCTCGACGAGGATTCGCACGAATGAACGCACGCTCGTCACCATCCCGAACGGTGATTTTTCCTCCCGCGAGATCGAAAACTTCGCCAAGCGCGACCGCTTTCTCTTCAATCCCACGATCGGCGTCGAATACGGTATCTCCGCAGGCCAGCTGCGCCGGGCCGTGGAGATTATCGAGCAGATCCTGCGCGATCACCACCTGATTGAAAAGGATGGCCTCCGTGCTCGATTTGCTCATTTCGGCGAGAGCTCGCTGGATATCGAGATCTGGTCCTACATCATGGTTGCCGATTACGCGGAAAGCCGACTGATCCGGCAGGAACTGCTGCTGGCCATTTTCGAGAGGTTGAAGGCAGCCGGTCTCGCTATCGCCTACCCGACGCGGACGGTCCATTTGGTGACCCAGGAGAATGACGTCGGCGCGTAGGTCGCCGCGCCCAGATGGTATTCACAGCAGCCAATCGATCGGCGTTTTGCTGAGAAGGCGAGTGAGCACTCGCGACCACCATGTGGTTCCAGGCTCGGCCAGTTCACATTGACGGACATCGTCGCGCATGTCCATCCAGTTCAGTCGGCCTTTGTCATCCACGACGATTTTGTAGGAGCCGGACGCGATCATGGTATCGAAGGCGTGGTGCATCTGTGCCGCCAGATTCTCACTCTGGATGACGATCCCGAGCTCAGTATTGAGAGCGAAAGAGCGCGGATCGAAATTGAAAGAACCGACAAAGACCCGACGGCCGTCTACAGCGAACATCTTGGCATGCAGGGTGGCATTCTCGTTTGTGTTGCGCGGCGAAGGTCGACGCAGAGATTTGCGGGTGGTCTTGGGCCGGTCTCCAGGGGCAGGCATCTCATACAGACGCACCCCCGACTTCACGAGAAAATGCCGATGCTTTGCATATCCGGCATGAACCATAGCGACATCGGTCGAAGCAAAGGAATTGGTCAGGACGCGCACATCGACCCCGTTGCGTGCCATTTGCGCAAAGGCCCTGGCACCTGATGAGGTCGGCACGAAATAGCCCGAAACGACGAGCAATTCCCTTTCCGGTTGACCGATGAGACCCCTGAGGACGCTAGCCATGAGATCGCCTTGACGCGATTGTCCGAGAACCTTGGCGGGCCGATCGCTGACCAGCTCGACGGGCACCCATTCGAATTCAATCCGTCCGGCCCGCGCACGCTCAAGCAAAACAGATCCGGCGGCACGGCTTAGATAATCGGTCGCGGAGGGGCCGGAAACTGACCGCGTGAAATCAGTTGCCCCGCTTGCCGCGTACTGCTTCGGATCTTCCTTCACGATGCAGTCGATTTCGACTGCAGCGGGAAAATTCCAGAACGCATCGAAACATTCGGAGACTTCTTGCACCACCGCGCCTACGCAAAGCGTATCCACATCGGCAAAAATCCCCTGCTCTCGGTTGGCGAAGTACTCGTCTCCGACATTACGCCCGCCGACACAGGTTATCTGATTGTCGACTGTAAAGCTTTTCGAATGCATCCTGCGATTGACGCGGTGGAAATCCAGCAGGAAATCGAGCGGCTTGAAGTGTCGGTTTCGAAACGGATTGAAAATGCGGATTTCGAAATTGCGGTCGCTGGCCAGCCAGCGCAATTTGCGGTCGAGGCCGGGAATGCCGTTATCGTCAACCAGCAGACGGACCCGTACACCCCGCGCTGCCGCTCTGCGCAAGTCTTCCAGCAGGAGATTACCGGTCAGATCGTCGCGCCAGATGTAATATTGCAGGTCGATCGATCTTTCGGCCGCGGCGATGAGTCGAGAGCGGATGGCAAACGCGTCTATGCCGTCCTCGACAAGTGCAACGCCCGTCAGGCCGGGATGGCCCACCGCGTGCTTAGCGACACTCAAGCCGATTGCGGAAAGTGCCGTATTTCCGAACGCATGAGAAGCTGCGCGCTGTATCATGAACGGAGGGTGCCGGTCGCGCATCCGCGTTACGGTGCGCTGTCGGGAGGCGTTGTCTGCGACGGAACAGCAAGGCCAATGTCCGGTTCTGTTCCGGTTAGTGCAACCGACCTGTTGCACAGCTTTCTCGTCATCTCCCGGTCGCGAGTCGGGTCTGTCACGACCGCGCGACCCGAAGTCTGGCCACGCATCCCCATGAGACCGCAAGGACCGGGATGGTCGCCGCCTTCCGCTTGCGGATCGGTCACGGCCTGTAAGACACGCAAAGTGCCGTGCTCGGCATCGCGACACGCCAGCAGCACGCGCACGCCTTTCATCGCCAGGTGCGGGGCGATCTCGTAGCCGGTGCCGCTATTGGCGCCGTTAACGACGGCCGGCCGTCCGGATTGATGGGGGATATCGGAAAAGGCGAAGCTCATGCGGTATGTTCGTCCCGGTGCCATGACGGGCGCTAATCCTCGGAACTCGTCGTTTCGGGCACGGCTGATGCGACAGTGTCCGGATCCGACGATGGCGGACTATCCTGCCATGCCTGTGCCCGACCGCGCTCCACGCCATAGTCGAACAGCGTGCGCATATAATCCTGCTCGAAAAGATCGTGCTCGTCCGCGTCGAAGTCCTGCTCGATAAAGGTCAAGTGATATCCGGCGCCGGTCGATCTCGCCCAGACATAGGCCGAGGCCACACGGTCCTGGAGGCTGGAGAAGAGCATCACCTCAAGCGTCCGCTTGGCGATGCTGGAGAGACCTGCTTCGATCAGCTCGAACTCGCCTGCCATCTTGCCGTTGACCAGCAGATACAGCTCCGTTGGGGACTGGCTGTCCCGCAGGATCTGGTCGTTCGCGACCGGCGGAGCGGCCATCAGGGTCGCAATGGTGCCGCCATCGACATGGAGTTCGCTGATT
>JAQCGO010000034.1 GCA_027618995.1 Pseudomonadota bacterium
TCGAACGTCACACACGCTACGTGATGCTCGCCAAAGTTGACAGCAAGAAGACCGAAACCGTGATCAACGCGCTCATCAACCAAGCGCATAAGCTCCCTCAGGAACTTTACAAGTCACTGACCTGGGATCGCGGTAAAGAGATGGCCGATCACCAACGCTTCAGTTTGGCTACCGACATCAAAGTGTACTTCTGTGATCCGCAGAGTCCTTGGCAACGTGGTTCGAATGAAAATACTAATGGCTTGCTCCGAAAGTACTTCCCAAAGGGAACCGACTTATCGGTACACTCACAAGCAAAACTCAATGCCGTAGCAAGGCAACTAAATGAACGACCAAGAAAGACGTTAGACTATGAAACACCAGCCGAACGTTTTAACCAATGTGTTGCGACGATCCATTGAATCCACAGGCATTACCAGCCGCTCAGTAATGGCCAAATTCTAAAACTTGAACGACCGGCCCTGGAGCAAAGCAGCCATTGGAAACTAGTCGCTGAAGTCGGTGATCTCGAAGTCAGCCAGTGCGGCGTCTCCGCCGGTAATCGTCGCGAGTAGTGATCCGGTCTCCGGCAACACCTGCTCGGCATAAAAACGTGCGACCTTGCGTTTGGCCGCATAAAAGCCGCCTTCCTGGTTCTTCATCGCAGCTACGGACTTGGTCCACATGCAGCCAATGATCGCGAGCGCGAACAGGCGCAAGTACTGCGTCGCTGCACCGCGCACCGCCGCGTCGTCCGATTCATGCCGTTCGCGAAACCAGGCTGTGGCTTCAATCAGATGCTGCATCGCCGTGGTCGCTGCTGCGTCCTTATTCTTTTTGGCAAACGCGAGCCACTCGGCGAAAAAACGGTCGGCGAATTCGCCCGTGCTGCCTGTCAGTTTACGTGCGACCAGGTCGAGCGCCTGTACCTCGTTCGTGCCTTCATAAATTGGCGTGATACGGCAGTCGCGCACCAGCTGTTCCATGCCGTGCTCACGGACAAAGCCGTGGCCGCCATAAATCTGCTGAGCCGATAGTGTGCTGCTCATGCCGAGGTCGGTGAAGAAAGCCTTGATGACCGGGGTTAGCAGTGCGACCAGGTCTTTCGCATCGTTTGCCGCCTTTTTGTCGCTTGATTTTTCCATGATGTCGGCGTGCATCGCCGTATACACGGCCAGCGCACGCGCACCTTCGATCTGTGCGCGCATCGTCAGCAACTGGCGCTTCACCTCGGGCTGATAGACGATCGGATCAGACGCCTTGCTGTCGTCGGGGCGCGGCGCCGGCGCTTTACTCTGGTGCCGGTCCAGCGCATAGGCGAGGGCGTTCTGGTACGCAATCTCCGAAAAGCCAAGCCCCTGCATGCCCACGGTTATGCGTTCAATGTTCATCATCTTGAACATCGCTGCCATGCCCCGGTTTTTCTCGCCGATCAGGTAGCCAGTGGCCTCCTCGAAATTGAGTGCGCAGGTAGCCGAACCGCGGATGCCCATCTTGTGCTCGATCGAGGCAGTCGTCACGCCATTGCGTTCACCCAGAGAACCATCGTCGTTGACCAGAAACTTCGGTACGAGAAACAGGCTGATGCCATGCGTCCCCAATGGCGCGCCGGCAATGCGCGCGATCACGAGGTGCAGAATATTCTCGGTGAGATCGTGATCACCTGAGGTGATAAAGATTTTTGCACCACTGATCCGGTAGCTGCCGTTGTCGGCCGGCACGGCCTTGGTCGTGAGCAGGCCGAGATCAGTACCGCAATGTGGCTCCGTGAGGCACATGGTGCCCGACCAGGTGCCAGCAACCATGTTCGGCAAATAGCGCGCGCGAATTTCGTCAGATGCGGTGTGGTCGAGCAGGTGATAGGCGCCACGACTCAGCTCCGCATACAGCTTGAACGAGAGATTCGTTGCGCCGAGCATCTCATCGATCAGGACGTGCAGCACCTTCGGCAGGCCCTGGCCGCCATGCTCGGGATTGGAGTCGATACCGGTCCAGCCATTCTCGACGAACTTTGCGTACGCTTCCTTGAAGCCGGGTGGTGTGGTGACCGCGCCGTCAGCATGTACCGCACCGTGTTCGTCGCCAGCCTGGTTTATCGTGAGCAATTCGGTGCTGCAGAACTTTCCGGCTTCCTCGAGTATGGTCTCGAGCAGGTCCGTGTCGACCTCCTCGTTTCCTGGCAGTGCGCGCACGGTATCCAGGCCGAAGCACTCGTTCAGCAGGAACAGCATGTCTTTGATGGGCGCGTTGTAAATCATGGCGGCCTCAGTTTCTCAGCGGTGTGCCGTGCTCGAGCATGAATTCGATCCGGGCTCTTGTTTCCTCAGTGGCTCCAAGAATACCGAATGCCTTTCGCTCGAGCGCAAGGATGTCATTTTCAGTCAGCTCGGTGCCGGCAGCAATATCACCTCCGGCTACAATCATGGCGATCTGGCTGCCCGTGGTGACGTCATGCGGTGTGAGGTGTCCCTTGGCGTGCGCTTTCTTCAGCCACTCGACCATCTCTGCCCACACATCACGCCCTGGCATTGCGATCGAGCCGCGGCGTCGCACGGTGTAATTCTCGGCCATCGCCAAAGCCTCGCGGCGGGCTGTCGCCAACAAACGATCGCGATTCATGATGTAGTTGTCGATACCGCTGCGAAACATCGCCAGTGGCTCGGCCTCGAGCGGCGAACGTGCCGTCTTGCCGTAGCCGATGTTCATGAACGCACTCCACGCACCTTTCGTCACATCGCCGTGTCGCTCGGACCAGTGGTACAGCATTTCCTTCACGCCACCACCACCGGGCACCACGCCGACCAGAGTCTCGACCAGACCGGTGACGGAGTTTGCGTGATAGATAACCTTGTCGGTATGCAACAGCACTTCGAAGCCGCCACCCATGGAAAGACCGGACGGCGCCGCCACCACGGGAATCGGTGCGTACCGCATCGCCAGCATCGTTTGCTGGTAATGCGCGAGGAACTTGTCCAGACCGGCGAGATCCTTGTCGACGATAAATCCGAGAATGCTTTGCAGATCGGCCCCGCAGGAAAAGTGCTGTGCGTCGTTGTGAATCACGAGTGCGCGCATGTTGTCGCTGGCGTGCGCGACGGCTGCGGCGATCAGGTCGATTGATGCAGGGCCCAGCGCATTGGCCTTGCTGTGAAACTCGATCAGGCCGACACCGTCGCCGATATCGAAATAGCTGGCGGAATCGTTTTCCTCGATCGCCTGTAGCGTTCGGCGACGCTCGGAGAACCGGATGACACCATCGGCGCGCTCGAGATCGCTGTAACTTCCATCAGCGAGCAGGTACTGCAGCCTGCCTTTGTGTACGCGATAAAAGGACTTGCCCGCCGCTGTACGTATGAACGCAGGTACATCGCGGCCATCTTTTTCGAGGCGCGCGATAAAGTTGTCGACGCCGATCGCGTCGATCATCTCATGCGGGCCCTGCAGCCAGTTGTAGCCGAGCTTCATTGCATCGTCGATTGCGACGAGGGATTCGTTTACCTCGGGAACGAGGGACGCGGCGTAGCTCAGGGTGCTTGCGAGGATTTCCCAGGAGTAGGTGTCGTCGCCCGCATGGCGGCCTCCCACAGCATGGTGGCCTCCCACAGAATCGCCCGCATGGCGGCCTCCCACAGCGAAGTCGCGGTAGGTGAAGGTTGCGAAGTCCAGTGTCTTGCGGCTGATGCCCCTGGCGGGGTCGGCGGGTTGATAGAAGCCACCCTTGCCGCCCTTGTTGCCAATCAGGCCTGCCTCGATCATCCGCGTCATAAGCGGAATCTCGCCGGCAACGGCATGAAACGGATCGCTTGCCGGCAGTGTGGCGACGAGGCTCTTGACGACGTCGCTCATCAGGTCGATGCCGATCAGGTCATAGAGACCAAAAACACCCGTTTTCGGAATGCCCATCGGCCGGCCAAAAACGGCGTCGGCTTCTTCCGGTTGCAGGCCCATGCGAAACGCAGCGTGCAACGCCGTCTGGCTCGCGAACACGCCGACACGATTGCCGAGAAATCCCGGCGTGTCGTTGCAAACGACGATGCCTTTGCCAAGCTGCTCGTCGCCGAATTTCTCGAGGCATTCAATGACCTCGGCGCGGGTCGCTTCGCCGCGCACGATTTCGAGCAGGCGCATGAAGCGCACCGGGTTGAAGAAATGCGTGATCGCAAATTCGGCGCGAAACGCCTGCGGCATGTCTTCGACCAACAGGGAGATCGGGATGGACGATGTGTTCGAGGAAACGATCGAGCCGGGCTTGCGCACCGCGTCGATGCGTTTATACAAGGCCTTCTTGATATCGAGACGCTCGACTATCGCTTCGGCGATCCAGTCGGCGTCGGCCAGCAGAGCCATATCGTCTTCAATGTTGCCGATGCGGATGCGGCGAATAAAGTCCTTGTGCAACAAACCGGGCTGGCTCTCGTCGAGCAATCGTTCCAGTGCGCGCTCTGCAATCGCATTGCGATTGTCACCGGTAGCGGGTATGTCGAGCAGCACCACGTCCACGCCGGCGTTCGCGAGTTGACCCGCGATACCGAGCCCCATCGTGCCCGCGCCAATAACGGCGGCTTTATTTATTGCGTACATGTTCTATGCCTGGCTGGCAGGGTTCTTGGAAAAAATGAAGTTCCTGAGCAGTGTACGGCACTGATCGGGCGCTTCCAGCGGCAACATGTGGCCACTTCCGGGGACGCTCGCGACGACCGGATCCGGCAGGTGTTCGACCAGCGTCGCCGTAGCTTTCGCCGGCGCCATCCGATCCTTGCCGGCAATGATGACCTGGACAGGGCAGCGCACTGCCGCCGCGGCAGCTTTGCCGTTCTGGTAGTCATTGCAGGCCTTGAGGTCGGCGGCGAGGGCGTCAGCGGAGTTGCGGCACATGGTCTTGTAGCCGCCGGCCGCCATCGAATTGCCGGGAATCGGGCCCTGGTGCAGGTGCCCGGCGGGGCCGAAGCCCCAGGAAATCATCATGTCGACGGCGGCGACCGGGTTGTCACGCGCCGCCTTGAGCAGGAAATCGTTGACCGGCGTGGCAAGGCCGCTCGTGATCAGCGACAGCGAGCGCAATTGGCCCGGATGACGCGACGCGTATTCGAGCGCGACCAGGCAGCCCTGCGAATGCGCGACGATCGAGATGTCCTTGATATCGAGTGCGGCAACGACGTCACTGAGCCAGTCAGTCAGCGCCTCGATCGAGGTCAGCGCCGGGCCGGCCGAGTTCGTATGGCCGGGCGTGTCGGGACAGAGCGCGGCATATTTTCGAAACGCGAAAAAGCGTGCGTGCAGGCCCCAGAACGTATGGTCGAGGCCGCTGCCGGAAAGAAACAGGACGACCGGCTTTGTGTTATCGAAAGGCTTGCCGCCCGTGGTCGCAAATACCTGCTTGCCGTTGACGTTGAAATACACGACTAGCCCTTCGCGAGGCGTTTTGCGGCGCGAAGACCCGTTTCGAAATCGGCCTTGATGTCGGCGATGTCCTCGAGCCCGACGGACAGTCGCACCATGTCTTGAGTGATGCCGGCCGCGACCAGCGCGGCCGCATCGATACGCGAATGCGTCGTCGTGGCCGGATGAATAACGAGGGTCTTGGCGTCGCCGACGTTCGCAAGGTGCGATGCGAGTTCCGTGTTCTCGATAAATGCCTTGCCCGCATCTCGGCCACCCTTGACACCGAAGCTGATGATCGAGCCTGCACCTTTCGGCAAATATTTCTTCGCGAGTGCGTGGCTGCGGTGCTTGGGCAGGTCCGGATGATTGACCCACGAGACCTGCTCGTGATTCTGCAGAAACTCGAGCATCGCCGCCGTGTTCGACAAATGCCGGTCCATACGCAGCGACAGCGTTTCGATGCCCTGCAACAGCAGGAAGGCATTCATTGGTGCCATCGACGGCCCTATGTCGCGCATGGCCTCGGCGCGGATGCGGGTCGCAAATGCACTGGGCCCGAACTCTTCCCAGAGGTTGATGCCGGAGAAGGGTGCATACGGCGCCGTGATCGTCGGGTACTTGTCCGTGGCACCCCAGTCGAAGTTGCCGCCGTCGACCACGACGCCACCGATCGCCGTGCCGTGGCCACCCATCCATTTCGTAACCGAGTGGATGGTCATGTTGGCGCCGTAATCGAGACAACGACACAGGTAGGGCGTATTGAACGTTGCGTCGACCATGAACGGGATGTGATGTTCAGCGCCGATTTTCGCGATTGCCTCGAGGTCGAGGATATCGAGACCCGGGTTGCCGATCAGCTCGCCGTAAATCAGCTTCGTGTTGTCCTGGATCGCATTGCGACACGCATTGGTGTCAGTCGGATCAAAAAATGTCGCCGTGATGCCGAAGCGCGGCAGCGTGTTTTTCATCAGGCTGATGTTGCCGCCATACATCTGCGTCGAGGCCACGATGTGATCGCCCTGGCTCAGGATCGCCGTGATCGCGCAGAACGTGGCCGCCATGCCGGAGGCTGTGCACACAGCCGCCGAACCGCCCTCGAGTGCCGCAATGCGTTGCTCAAGTACGCTGACCGTGGGATTCGTGATGCGCGAATACGCGTGGCCACCACGTTCGAGGTTGAAGATCGACGAGGCCGTATCGGTGTCGGGAAAAACGTAGGACGTCGTCTGGTAGATCGGCGCGGCACGTGCGCCGAATACCGGGTCCACCGTCTGCCCGGCATGCAGGCTCAGCGTGTCAAATTTAAGGAAGTCCGACATGTCTCTAAACCTGGTCGAGCGCCGCTCCGAGTGCGTTGATGAGGTCGTCCGTGTCCTCGAGACCGACTGAGGCGCGCACGAGACCGTCGATGATGCCGACACGGGCGCGTTCCGCCGGTTCGACGTCCGCATGCGTCATCGTGACCGGGTGCGTTATCAGCGATTCGACCGAGCCGAGGTTCTCGGCCAGGCTCCAGACCTTGATGTTGTCCATGAGTTTTTTGCCCGCCTTGAGGCCGCCTTTGACCTCAAACCAGAGCATCGCACCGTAGCCGGAGGCCTGCCTTGTCGACAATTCATGCTGCGGGAACGACTTCAGGCCCGGGTACATAACCTGCGAAACTTTCGGCTGCGCTTCGAGGAAGGTCGCGATCGCCATGGCGCTCGCGGACTGTGCGTCCATGCGAATCGACAGGGTCTTGCAGCCCTGCAGCGTCAGCCACGCGACTTGCGGTGACATGATGCTGCCCGTGCTGTTCTGGATGAAGCGCACGGCCTTGGCATGCTCTGCAGACTTACTGATTACCGCGCCACCGACCGTCGCATTGTGTCCGTCCATGTACTTGGTCGTGCTGTGGATCGAGATATCAGCGCCGAGTTCGAACGGCAGCTGGTAATACGGGGTGAGGAAGGTGTTGTCGACGGCATGCACGACACCGGCTTTTTTCGCGATTTTTGAAACTGCGGCGATGTCGGTGCATTTCATCGTCGGGTTGGCCGGTGTTTCGGTCAGGATCAGCTTCGTGTTTTTGCGCACGGCCGCAGCAACCGAATCCGGATTCGAGCCGTCGGCGAACGTGAATTCGACGCCAAACTTCGTCAGGATCTTGGTACAGAGGCGATAGGTGCCGCCGTACGCGACATCAGAGATGACAGCGTGCGAGCCCGCGCTCAGGAACGCCAGCATCACGGCCTGGATCGCGCTCATGCCGGTACCAAAACAGGCGCAATCGACTCCGCCTTCGAGGTCGGCCAGTTTGAGCTCCAGCGCTTTGACCGTCGGGTTGCCGGAGCGCGAGTAGGTAAAGCCCTTGCTCAGGTACTCGTCGACCGATGGCTGCACATAGGTCGTGGTCTGATAGATCGGTGTCAGGATAGAGCCGGTCTGTGGATCCGGAGTTACGCCGGCGTGAATTTGCCTGGTTCTGAAGCCCATTTTTTCGTCCTGAGGATGTCCGCGATGATCGCGAATCATACATGCAACGGGCGTGCGGCGGGAGCGCGCAGTAGCTAGCGGTCGTCCCTGAGCCCGAGCGGGTCGTCCGGATTCACGCCGGGCATGAACTGTTCATGTCGGTCGAGGTTGGTCAGTTGGTACACGCGGCCGAGCCAGTTGTTGACGATCGCCTTACCCGTGTCGCCCCAGGTGTTGTCCGCTTGCAGGCGTAATTCGGCCTCCGGAAATTCCGGCGGTGTGACGCCATTGGCCACGGCACGGATCACGGCATTGATATGGGCGACCGCGACTCTCTCGCCGTCGGGCGTAAAGTAATTTTCCGGTACACGCGGCTGTTTGACGCGCTCGCCCGCGATGTAGCGATTGATCTCGCGTTTGCATTCCTTCAACAGGCTGATCGCCGAATACTCCGGATGCCCCTGGAAATACACGACGCGGAACTGGTCGGGGCTGACAGCAAGATGCACGCCCACGCCGGGGATTTCGGCGAGTACGTGCAGGCCGGCGGACTCGAATTGTTCGCGCGAAATGTCGTTATAACGCGAATGCGGCGCATTGAAGCGCGTATTGACGTCGCGCAACAGCGGGTGCTGGCGATTCGTCAGCTTGTGTTCGTAAACACCCCACAGTTTTTGCCCGAGATGGTGACGATCCAGCCCGTGGTAGTGTTTCACCAGCGCGTGCGTAGCCAGGCAGGAGCAGAAAATGGACGCGACGTTGTCGCCGGCCCAGCGGACGATGTCAATCAGCGGATCCCAGAACGCTTCCTGGTTCAGCGACGGGTTGATCACGTTAGCCCCGGTGATGATCAGGGCGTCGAGCCCCGCGTTCGCCAGCTGTTCGAATTCGAAATAATATTTGCGAATGTGCTCTTCAGCTTCCGCGCCGCGCCTGAGTTCCGGAATGGAAAACGGATAGACGTAAAATTGCGCAATCGGATTGCTGCTGCCCACGAGGCGAATGAACTGCCTTTCAGTGGCGGTCAGCGCGGCGTCCGGCATCATATTCAGGAAGCCGATATGCAACTCGCGGATATCCTGTTCGCGCGCCCGATCGAGTGACAATACGGTTTGGCCGCGCTGCCGCAGCACGTCAAAAGTCGGTAAGGCGTTGTGTGCGACCAGCGGCATGGCGGCTAGACGACCAGTGCCATCAGGCGTGCGCCGAAGGCTGCGATCAGCGCGAAGCTCAAGCCACCGATCAGCAATGCGGCGAACAGGCCAAGCGCGAACGGCCGCAACCCGATGCGGTGAAGCCCGGCAAACATCGACGTGAGCCCGACCGCGGCCATGGCAATGAGCAGGCAGCGTTCGGCAAGGTCGCGCAGAACCTGGACAGCCGTGTCCCATTGTGCCGGTTCGAGGATGCCAAAAGGCCGCTCGCCGCTGTCGCCGATCGTTCGCAGCGCAGACATCAGCGCGAAGCCAACGATGAACCACGGAATCATGGCGAGGTAATTCACTTTGCCGGTTTCGCTGGCACTGCGTTCCGCGCCGTACAGAATGCCGACGATGGGAATGACGGCGATCATGCAGAGGTTGCGTACGAGCTTGGTCACGGTTGCGTACTCAAGTGCGACCGGAGCGTTGTATTGTGCTTCATACATCATGCCGGCGCCCGCAACCTGTGCGGTTTCGTGAATCGAAGTGCCAAGAAACAGACCGGCCAACGCGGGTTGGCTGGCGAATGCGACGTGCGCCAGCAGCGGATAGAAGAACATGGCGGCAAGGCCGAACACGGTAATACAGGCGATCGCGTAACTCACTTCAGACTCATCAGCCTTGATTAACGGCGCGACCGCGACGATAGCCGTGCAGCCGCAAATGCTTGTGCCGACGGCGATGAGCCCGCTGAGCTGCCGCGACAAACCCATCTTGCGACCGAGCAGCCCGACGGTCAGGAGTCCGACGGCAATTGCGGCAATCACAAACGGCAGCGCGACCAGAGTGAACTGGCCGGCGCTGAGCAGGCTCAGGCGAATGCCGAGCAACATGATGCCGATGCGCAGGATCGCGGAGGTACAAAATTTCAGGCCGGGTTGCCAGGTCGCTGGCAGGCGCAGCGTGTTGGCGACCACCATGCCAATCACGATGGCCATCATGATGGCGCTGATCGGGCTGGTTTCGAATCCCAGCAAGGCGACGCCTATCCAGTCGGCGGCGTAGCCCGAAATCACCGCGACGCTTGCGGCGAGGGCGATGCCGGCCCACCAGCCCACATTTCGGATGCTTGCGATCACTTGCTGTCACCACCTTCTGCAGCGGCGCGCAGCACGTTCGCGACGTTGACGCCAATGTCACCGACGGCGTAGCCGCCCTCGAGCACGAATTGCATCGGCAGCCCGAGAGCGGCGATCTTCGTGCCCATCGTGAGGTAATCGTTGTTCGTCAGCCGAAACTTTGAAATCGGATCCTCTATAAAGGTGTCGACGCCGAGCGAGATCAGCAGGTAGTCAGGCCGGTAGTCGGCAATGATGGCCGTTGCCTTGTCCAGCGCGGCGAACCACTCATCGGCACTGCTGTGCCAGCGCAGCGGAAAGTTGGCATTGTAGCCGCGACCGGCGCCTGTACCGGTCTCGGCGCTCCGGCCGAGAAAAAACGGAAACTCCTGGTCCGGGTCGCCATGGATCGAGACGAACAGGACGTCATCGCGGTCGTAGAAAATCGACTGCGTGCCGTTGCCGTGGTGGTAATCGACGTCAAGAATCGCGACCTTGCCGGCACCCTGGTCACGCAGGTACTGCGCGGCGATGGCGACGTTATTCAGGTAGCAATAGCCGCCAAAGTAGTCGACGGCTGCATGGTGCCCGGGCGGACGGCATAGCGAAAAAACGCAGGCGTCGCCGTTTCGCAAAGCGGCCGCGCCGGTCAATCCGGTATTCGCGGAAGTCTTCGTGGCCTGCCAGGTACCGCTGGTAATCGGGGAGGTTGCGTCGAAGGAAAAATAGGCGAGCTTGCCGTCGATATGTTCGGGTTCCTGTGCCTGCATGTCGCGCACGGCCCAGGTATAGGGCAGGGCGTCGCAACTGCGACCCGCGGCAGTCCACAGATCCCAGGCGTCCTGCAGGAATTGCACAAACCGGCCGTCGTGTACGCGGCAAATCGGGTCGAGGCCAAAGTCGCGCGGCTCGACGATGTCACCGAGCCCGGCCTTACGAACCGCGGCCAGTACGAGGTCGGCGCGTTCCGGGCATTCGAAGCACGGGACCAATTCGCTGCCTGACAATTCAAACTTGCCGCGATGAAGTTGGTGGTCGTTGCTGTAGATCGTTAGCATAGAGCACATCTTTTATAGCCTCAGGTCCCGCGGGTCAATGTCATGCCAAGTACCGACTTATTAGCCAGGCGCAAAAAGCTGCTCGGCGCAGCCTACCGTTTGTTTTATGCCGACCCCGTGCACATCGTGCGCGGCGAGGGCGTCTGGCTTTTTGACGTCGACGGTCGCAGGTATCTCGATATGTACAACAACGTGCCGCACGTTGGGCATTGTCACCCGCACGTGGTCAAAGCGATTTGCGACCAGGCGGCCGTGCTGAACACACATACACGCTACCTGCATGAAAACGTGCTCGATTATGCCGAGCGCCTGACCGCGAAGTTTGCCACCGGACTCGATATAGCCATGTTCTGTTGCACGGGTAGCGAAGCGAACGAACTGGCCTTGCGTATTGCGCGCACGGTCACGGGTGGTGAGGGGCTGATCGTCACCGACTTTGCCTATCACGGCAACACGAAGGCGATTCACGAAATCAGCACCGAAAGCTGCCCCGCGAGCGACCGGCCCGCCTGTGTCGTAACGGTACCCACACCCGATTGCTACCGTGGCCCGTACCGTGGGGCGGACGCGGGCGCACGGTACGCCGCACATGTACAGGTTGCTGTTGACACTTTGCGGGAGCGCGGCATCAAGCCAGCCGCTTTTGTCATAGATACGATTATTTCCAGCGGTGGCGTGGTCCGGCCGCCGGTAGGCTATTTGAAGGCAGCCGCCGACATTATCCAGGCGGCCGGCGGTCTGTTCGTCGCCGACGAGGTGCAGCCTGGTTTTGGCCGTACCGGCCAGCACTTCTGGGGATACGAGGCGGACACCGTCGAGCCCGATATCGTGACCATGGGCAAGCCCATGGGTAACGGCCATCCGATCGCGGCGGTCGTCACGCGCGCCGAACTGACCCGCACGTTCAGCCGTGATGACCACTACTTCAATACCTTCGGCGGCAACCCGGTGTCCTGCGCCGCGGCACTGGCCGTGCTCGATGTGATCGAAAAAGAAAACCTGCAGCGAAACGCGCTCGAAGTGGGTGAGTACCTCGTGGCAGGCTTGCAGTCGCTTGCGAGAAAGCACGACGTGATCGGCGATGTGCGTGGTAACGGCCTGTTCATTGCTGTGGAGCTCGTCAGCGATCGTGCGGCACGTGTGCCAGATGCGGCCGTCGCAGGAAAAGTTGTGAATGAGCTGCGCAATCGCGGCGTGCTGACCGGGGCGATTGGTCCCGACAACAATATTCTGAAACTGCGCCCACCGATGGTCATCCGCAAGGCAGAGGCTGACCTGATGCTCTCGACGCTCGATGACGTGCTGCAATCGGGCATCGAGTAGAGTCGCATCATGTTCAAGCACCTGCACATCGTCGCCTGTTCGCCACGCACTGGCACGACTCTCTTGCACGAGGTCATGGTCACCTGCTTCAAGGTGGACAAACAATACGAGCACGAGATTCGATTCAACGAAGTCAAAGCGGATGCCGGTCAGATCGTGATCACGAAACGCCCGAAGGACACGATGTACATGCCGGCGGTGATTGCTGACCCGGAGTTTTACGTCATCTACCTGCTGTGGGACCCGCGCGATGTCATCGTCAGCCAGCACGGCAGCTACGAGGGCATGTACTATTCGAACATCCGGCTGTGGCGCGAGATGCACGGCTATACGCAGTCAATTGCGAATCACGAGTGCTTCCTGCAGATCCGCTACGAGGATTTCGTCAACGATCCGGATGCGACGCAGGAAAAAATTGTGGCGCGGTTTCCATGGCTGGAAAAGCGGCATAACTTTTCCGAGTACCACAAGCACGCGGTGGTGTCGCATCAATCGAAACTTGCGATGAATGATGTCCGGCCGATTGCGCCGAGCAGTATCGGCAAGTGGAAGGCCAACCTGGCCCGAATCAAGGGGCAGCAGTTGACGCATGGTTCACTTACGCCCGACCTGATTGCCTGCGGCTATGAGACTTCGGCTGACTGGGAGCGCATGTTGGACGGCGTTGAGCCGGATTTGTCCGGGAGCCGCTACCCGGACAAGGGTTACGTCTGGGCCCGCATTTCCCGGCGCCTCAATGCATTGCTCAAGGTCGCACAGTACCGTCACAAACGCCGGTGACAGTTATCGGGGTTTGAGCCAGTTTTTGAGTTTGCGCGACCAGCTCGCCTTGTTGGCATGCGGGAAAGGTTCGTTGGGAATCGGGTGACCCAGGAATGGGCAAAGGCGTGACCAGCCATCGTCGTTCGGCAAGTCAATGATCAAAAGGTCATTGGGTCGCGCAGCGAAGTACTCGAGTACTTCGCGGTTGTGGCGCTCGTAACGCTCAACATAAATATGTTCATTGCCCGCCGGGCAACCTGCGTTATCGCCGTAGATCCAGCGTCGCATGGGCGACTCCGTGCTTGCGAAATCTTTCACCATGCTCTGGATCCAGTTCGCCGTTGGCCGCCGGGTCAGTATGAACCTGCTGCCTGAAAAACGCTGGTCGAGCTCGCGGTAGAGAATTGGCCAAAGGCTGTCTTCGAAGGCGTCGAACTTATCGACCATCGCATAGGCCAGTTCGTGAACTTTCTGCGCGATGTCAGGATCCTTGGTGCCGAAAGATCCCTGGACGCGAGAGACAAGTTTGCGCAGTGCCACCTCAAGACTGGTGGTACCCGTCTTGTGAAAACCGATGCAAAATATTTTCGCCGACATGGTGAGGGCCCTACGATCCGGTTCCGAGGAATCGCTCCGCAGCGATCAGCGCCCAGACGGTTACTACCAGCACTAGGCTTGTAAACACGGCTGCGGATCCCATGTCCTTGGCTCGGCCCGACAATTCATGTTGTTCACTGCCGTGGCGGTCGATGGCGGCTTCAATTGCGGAATTCAGTAACTCTACGATCAAAACGATCAGCAGGCTGCCAATCAATGCGGCACGCTCGAGTGCGGTTTGCCCTAGCCAGATTGCCACGGGCACGAGAACGACGACCAAAGCCAATTCCTGGCGGAAAGCCGCTTCGTTTTTCCATGCGGCGAAATATCCCTGAAAGGAAAACAAGGTCGCGCGAAACAGGCGGCGAATGCCGGTGTTGCCTGGTTTACCCACAGCGGGCTCCATCGATTGCAGCGCGGCTAGTGTAACCCAGTTGACCGGACCGGCAATGACGCCGCTGATCGACGGCAGCGATTTTGCTATCATGCGATCTCCCCGCGGCGAGGCTGTCCATGCGCACGTTGAATGAAGTTAAGAAATCATTGCCGGCCAGCTGGTACTACGACCCGCAACAGTATGAGCGCGAACTGAATGCGATCTGGTACCGCGACTGGATTTGCGTTGGTCGGCGGGAATCGCTGACCCGCGATGGTGCCTGGTTCGTGGCAAGCATTGGCGCGCAGAAAATCATCGTGACGCGCGTGGCTAGAGATCAGCTGATCGCGTTTCACAATACCTGTCGTCACCGTGGCGCGGAACTCTGCCGTGACAGCGAAGGTCAGTTTCGAAACGGCCGCATAATTTGCCCATACCACACCTGGACCTATTCGCTGCAAGGCGATCTGATCGCGACGCCGAGACGACTCGAGACGGATGACTTCAATGCGCAGGATTATTCTCTGTACCCGGTGCACATCGAAAGCTGGGGTGGGTTCATATTTTTGAACCTGTCCGAGACACCCGACACCGGGCTACAGGAATATCTCGCCGAAGAGGCCGACTACCTCAGGAGCTGGCCGCTCGCGGACCTGCGCAGCGTGCACCGGGAAACAATGCCCGTGGCCTGCAACTGGAAAATATTCTGGGAGAACTACAGCGAGTGTTACCACTGTCCGATAATCCATCCGGAATTGTGCAAGGTCATGCCCATGTACCAGCACGGAGTTTTTGATTCGATCGACCTGCCGGGCTGGCGACCGCAATTCGACGGCGACACGGGAATCGGTCGCGTCGGATCGGGCGTGCAGACATGGACCCGCGACGGCCAGAGGTCCTTGCCAGTCATCAAAGGGCTCGGCGATGCTGAAATTGCGGCCGGCGTTGTATTTACATCCATCACCGGCAGCATGTATGTCGTCGCCCATCCTGACTACGTGCGCAGCGTGCGCATTGTGCCGACCGGCCCCGAAAGCATCGAACTGGTCGTCGACTGGTTGTTACCGGCAGGAACCGAGATCAGCAAGCCGGATCTCGAGCGCATTTGCGAACTTGCACGACTGGTTATTCAACAGGATGACGATATCTGCGAAGTGAATCAGCGAGGTTTGCGCAGCAGATCGCATGCCGAAGGTATGCTCGTGGCACAAGAATACGAGTTGTGGCGGTTTCATGAACACATTCGGGCCAGGCTTGCACGGCTGGACGCGGCGTAATATAGAAGCCGAACAACATGCACATTCAACCTCACTTTGCCGAGTCCCGCGTGCCTGTCCTGCATGAACTGATGAGGTCCCGGCCGCTCGCCACCTTCATCGTTGTCAACGACGACGACATTGTCGTGAATCACATGCCGCTGATGATCGAAAGCGATGCTTCGGAATTCGGCGTGATTAAAGGACATATTCCGCGAAGCAACCGCATTTGGGAGTCGTTTGACGCGAAGCGCAACGCCGTCGCGATTTTTCATGGGCCGGAAAGCTACGTGTCATCGTCCTGGTATCCGAGCAAGCGCGCGCACGGCAAGGCCGTGCCAACCTGGAATTACGTCGTGGCACATGCCCATGGCCGCCCGACAGCGATACACGATGCCGCCTGGTTGCGTGAACACCTCGAGGCCATGACGAACAAACACGAAGCGGGCCAGGCAGCACTCTGAGCTTCCGTATCAGGTAGCTGTTATCCGGGAAGCCTGCTGCGACCAGCATCACGTTGGATTGCCCGTTCTGACTGCTGAACTGTCCAACCATTTCGGCGTAGTTGCTGTCAGCGTTGGCCAGTGACAGGCCGGCGGCCTGCGAGCCGGCGCTGTGACAGCCCGCCGTCGCGCAGGAGGGCGTAAATATCATGGCTTGAATCTGGTCCAGGGTCGGTCCGAGAACGACCGGCACCTGCATCGTGAATTGCAGGTTGAAATCGCCGCCCTGAACCCCATTGCCCGACGGGAACCCACCCGAGAACTCGCCGTCGAGTGCGTTGGTGTCGAGATCCATAATGATCGATGCGCCGGTGCCGAGCAGCCGTACCCGATAGGTGTCGTTGACAAGCGTAATACCGCTCAAGCTGAACACGGCGTTGCGCGGATTCGCACCGGGCACAGAAACCGAGGCGGCTGCGATCGCGATATCGTCGCCATCACCAAAGACGCCGTTATTGTTGCTGCGCAGCAGGATAAAGGTGTTCGCATTCACCGTGTTGGCGTCCACGTCACGATCAAAACTCGCAGTGATCTGGGCTGGGGTTGTCGTCAGCGTGCTGCCGGAAACAACGGACAATGACGCAACCCGGATCGGCGTACTGGCCGGAACACGGTCGTCCATCGCGCCATCCGTGATCCACTGGCGAATGGTCGTGATACTGGCTGCTGGTAAAGCGCCGCTCGGCGGCATGCGTCCATCGGAGCCAGTCCCTTCGAGCTTTTGAATCAGGTAACTGTTGTTCGGCATGCCCGGATTTACCCGTAGCACGCCGGCGTTCTGCGAGCTGGCGACTCCGACCAGCATGGCGTAACTGTTCGTGGCATCCAGGTTCAGGCTGGCCGGCGGATTGGCGCCGGCATGGCAGCCTGCGGTCGCGCAGCTGGGTGTGAATACGTTGGCCTGAATTGCGGAAAAAGTCGGCGCAAATCCGCCCGGGGGCGGTGGCGGCGGTGGTGGGGGTGGGTTATTCAGATCCTTGATGGCCTTGTCATAGGAGGTTTCGTAGCAGGAACTCAAGAATGTGGCCATCAACGGCAGCACAAGCAGAAGCCACGGAGTTCGAGTGTTGTGAAAGATTCGCCGGTTCATAAAAATCGTGCTGACAGTGCCGCTGTAGTAATGGATTGGCCGATGTCTATGGTAGCGTCTGGGCCCTGCGAAATCGTGACCCCTATCACAGTATTGAGGCCTGTCGCCGGGTGGCGACATAGTGTGTGCGGCTCAGGGGTCGATGTTGCTAGACTCTGCCCATGACGACACAAACACTGTTCCAACGAATCACCTCCGGCAGCCTCGTGTTACAGATTGCGATAGGCATCGTCGCTGGCGTTGCGCTGTCACAGGTCTCGCCGGCAATTGCGGCATCGAGCATGTTGCTTGGCGACCTGTTTGTGCAGGCGCTGAAGGCAGTGGCGCCCGTACTCGTGCTGGTGCTGGTTGCGTCGGCGATTGCCAATCGCCGCGCGAGTCACACTGCACAATTGCGCCCCATCGTCGTCATGTACCTCATCGGTACTTTCGCCGCGGCGCTGCTGGCGGTGACCGTGAGTACGCTGTTTCCGGTCACGCTGTCCCTGCAGGTATCGGAGGTCAGTATCAGCGCTCCGCAAGGCATACTCGAGGTGCTCCGAGATCTGCTGCAAAAGCTCGTCGATAACCCGATCAATGCGATTTTGTCCGGCAACTACATCGGCATTCTCGTCTGGGGCGTATTGCTGGGCATTTTCCTGCACCAGGCCGCAGAATCTTCGCGCCGCATGCTTGCCGATCTCGCTGACGCGGTCACACACATCGTACGCATCGTTATTCGTCTGGCACCCATCGGCATATTTGGCCTGGTGGCCGGCAACCTCGCTGCATCCGGCCTGTCGGTATTGGGCAGCTATGCGCATCTGCTCACTGTGTTGCTCGGCTGCATGTTTATCGTCGCGCTGCTCATCAACCCGCTCATCGTCTGGCTCAAAACACGACGCAACCCTTACCCGCTCGTATTCACGGCGCTGCGCGAAAGCGGTGTCACGGCATTTTTCACACGCAGTTCTGCCGCCAATATTCCGGTCAACCTTGCGCTGTGTGAACGACTGAACCTCGAGAAAGATACCTACGCGATTTCCATTCCGCTGGGCGCGACGATCAACATGGGTGGCGCGGCCATTACCATCACCGTGCTGACGATGGCGGCAACGCATACGCTCGGTATCAATATCGATTTCGCGACGGCGCTGTTATTGACCATCGTTGCAACCCTGTCGGCTTGTGGCGCATCGGGCGTTGCCGGCGGCTCATTGCTGCTGATTCCACTCAGCTGCGGATTGTTTGACATCTCTGACGATGTTGCGATGCAGGTTGTTGCAGTCGGTTTTGTCATCAGCATTCTGCAGGACTCGGTGGAGACTGCCCTGAACAGTTCGACCGACGTCGTGTTCACGGCCGCGGTGGCCAGCAAGAATTAATGAAATCGCTGCAAATTCTTGCAGGCCTGACCGGCATGCTGTTGTTGCCCGTACTCTGGCAACAGGCGCACGCTCATGGTGGTGTGGTCGAAGAGGCTGATATCTGTGTTATCAAAATCAGCTACCTGAAGGCGCATTTCAAGATCTATCAACCGCGGACGAGCGGACACAAAGAGTTTTGCGAGGACCTGCCGGATGCGACGGAAAGTATTTTCGTCATGGAATACCTGCATGACGAACTGCGTCGGGTCCCGGTCGACTTTCGAATCATTCGCGATGTCACGGGCAAGGGTCGGTTCGCGCGCTGGGAAGATGTCGCGGCGATCGAGGACCTCGATAGCGCCACCGTAATGTACCAGCCGCCTTTGGTCGAGCCGGACGTGTTTACTGCGTTATACGACTTCACCGAAGAGGGCGACTACATCGGCGTCGTCACGGCAACACCGGATACGGGTGAACGACTGCACATCGCCGTGTTTCCGTTCGAGGTTGGTCACACCGGCTTCGGTTACTGGCCACTGATCATCGGGCTCTTGTTGCTGGTTCAGCTCGCCTACCTGTACATGAGTGGCCGGCTAGCGCGGTGGTGGCGATGAAGATTTGTTTCCGTGCTGTGTTTATCCTCTGCTGCGTGCTCACGGGCGCCGTAGCCGATGATAGAGACTGGGTTTCGCAACGTGGCCTGTTTGTCGTGAGTTATGCGAGCGAGCTCGAGCCGATACAGATCAACACGCTGCATGCGTGGCAGCTGCACCTCGAGAACGCGGCCGGTGATGCCGTACTCGGTGCGGTGATCGAGGTGTCAGGCGGCATGCCCGTGCATAACCATGGCCTGCCCACCCAGCCGCGGGTGACAACGGAGCTTGGAGGCGGTGACTATCGGCTCGACGGGCTGCGCTTTCATATGGCCGGGCCATGGGAGATCACGTTAATCGTCACGGCGGGGGGCAGTACGGACACTGTCGTGATTGAGCTGAACCTGTGAAGCGCTCCGTACAGGTAGTTATTGTTGTGGGCGTGCTCGCCGCGATTCTCTATTACCGGCTTGCAACGCCGCGAGCGTGGACCGAGGCAGATATCGTATTGCTGGAGTCCCTGTCGCTGGCCAGTCTCGGACCATTGCCGACAGACCCCAGCAATACAGTGGCCGACGATCCACACGCCGCCGAGCTTGGGCATGCGCTGTTTTTCGATGCGCGATTCAGCGCCAATGGCGGCATCTCGTGCGCGACCTGCCACCAGCCGATCCGGCGCTTCAGCGACGGTTTGCCGAGGGGCCAGGCCATTGGCACCTCGAAACGCAATACGCCAAGCATTGTGGGTACGGCCTACAGCCCGTGGCAGTACTCAGACGGGCGACGCGACAGCTTGTGGTCGCAGGCCTTGTCACCACTCGAAGATCCGAATGAGCATGGCGGCAATCGGCAGCAGGTCGTGGCGCTTATCATGAACGACCCCGACTACCGTGCACGCTACCAGCAGTTGTTCGATTGGTTGCCTGATCTTGCCGACACGCAGTCGGTGAATGATGCTTTCGCGAATATCGGCAAGGCGCTCGCTGCCTATGAGCGTGTCCTGCTGCCCGGCACGTCGCGTTTCGATGACTACGTTGCCGCGCTCGTGGCGGGTGACACCGCAAAACAGGCTGAATTCTTCAGCGACGACGAAGTGGTCGGCCTGCAGCTTTTTATCGGTGCGGCGAACTGCACGCAGTGCCATAACGGCCCGCTGCTAACGAATAATGAATTTCACAACACGGGTGTGATCTCGTTGCCGGGGGAATTGCCCGACAAGGGCCGTGTCGTCGGCGTGCGTGAGGTGATGGCGAACGAATTCAACTGCCGCGGTGCCTACAGCGACGATACGAACGGAAGCTGCGCCGAGCTTGAGTTTGTGCGCACGGGGCAGGAGCTGACCGGTGCATTTCGCACGCCTTCCCTGCGCAATCTCGAGAACACGGCGCCGTTCATGCACCAGGGCCAGATCGCGACGCTCGCCGAGGTGCTCGAACACTACAATACTGCGCCACTCGCAATGATCGGCCACAACGAGGCGAAGCCCCTCAAGCTGCGCAACAGTGACCTGCGGCAGCTCGAGGCATTCCTGTTAACGCTGGCTGCGCCGATCGATGCGGATCCGCGATGGCTGCAGGCGCCGGCGCTGCCACTCGCGAAAGAGCACGACGAGAGTCAATAAAGCCAGCAGCGACAACGCCAGGCTGCCACCGCCGCTTGATCCTTGGCGCCACTCGGTCCTGGCCCGTTCGCCCTTGGCCACGGACTCGCGAAAACCGTCCAGCTCCGTGCCGAGGTTAACGATCATGTCATCGGTCGCCGCACTGAAACCGAGGCTACGCAACTTGCGCAGGTCCTTGCTCAGGTCGATCAGCGTCGAACTTTCCTCGCTGCGATGCATGCCCGGTGCGCGAAACAAGAGTTTCGTTGTCGCGACATCGAACACGGCCGTGTCGACCAGGGTCTGCACCTCGTTGGTACTGCCCTTGACCGTCACCGCACCGATGATGGTCCAGTGCAGCAGCGAGCTCTTTTTCTCATCGGTGAAGGAAATCTGGTCGTAGGACACCAGTGCCATGACATCAACGCCGTAAAGGGCCGCCACCTGTTTCATGCCGATCACGCCTTGGGCCGACTGCATATAGGTATCGGGAATTGCGTCGATGGCCTGCACGTAGGGTCGATCACGAAATGCGTTCGCCACCTTTTCGAGCAGGAGCTGTTTTTCGGCAGCGGGAATTTCGTCCTGGTAGGGTGACGGTACGAAGGCGATGCCGACACGAAGCGGCAGGCTTAAGCTTGGCAATTCATCGCTGACGGCCGGCGGCTTCTCGCCGTTCGGGTAGAGGTAATCCACCAGGCTGCTGGACGCGCCCTAGCGAGTACTGCCGGCTCCGGTCGCCAGCCAGAGGGAACTGCAGGCCGACAGGATCGGCAACAGCAGGGATACAAGCAACAATCGTTTCGACATGGGGACGACTCCGTTCATTGACTGCAACCAATCCTAGCCGGCTCGCCGGCAGGCACCTGATGATGCGCTGATTGCTTGCAAAGGAACAGCTGCGGATTCAGCCAGGCGGCAGGGAATCCGGGTCGGTAATGTTGAAGACGAGATTGCTGTAGAAGCCATTGAAATCGCAGCGGCCGCCTAAGCTATAGGCGCCGATGGAACCGAACTCGATGTAATCGCCGATCTGGATGTCCACCGGGAGTTCCACGAGGCCGGGCAGTTTATCGTCCGAGTCACAGGTTGGCCCCAGTAGCTGGAACGGCTGCGTCGGGCCGTTCAGCGGTTTGGCGTTGTGCCAGGCCCGCGCCGGGTAACGGTCGTGCGCGTCGTAACGCAGCTCCCAGAAAACGCCGTACAGGCCGTCGTTGAGATAGAGCTTATTGTCTTTCCGCAGCAGCACTTCAGCGATGGCAGAGCAGCCGGGTGCCGCGAGCGCCCGGCCCGGTTCGGCCATGAGTTCGCCATTGTCCAGCAGCGAAAAGTGCGCGGCCTTGACGATGGCCGCGAAATAATCGGACATCGGTGGTGCGGCGAATCCCGGGTACGCCTTGGCATAGCCGCCGCCGATATCAATCAGGCGCAGTTTGAAGGGCAGGCGCTCGAGTACGCCGATGGCGGTTTCGATTGAGTGCACATAGGCGTCCGGGCTCATGACTTGCGAGCCGACGTTGAAAGCCAGTGCGGGTTCGGCGCCAGAATCGGCGACTGCCTGCAACAATGTGAGCGTATCTTCGGCGCTGGCGCCGAACTTGCTGGACAAATCCACGCGCGCCGACTTGTGGTGCACGGCGAGGCGCACGAAGATGACCGAACGCTTTGCGTCAATTTCATTGAGCAGAAGTTTCAGGCCGGCCGCGTGATCAACGACGAAATGATTGACGCCGAATTCCTGTTGCGCGGTACGCGCGGCACCACGAAGCCGCACGGGATTCATAAAGTAACAAACGACATCCTGGCTCAGGGCGCGAACTTCGCGGATCTCCTGCAGCGAGGCGCAGTCGATGTGCTCTATTCCGGCATCGAGCAAGGCCTGCAAAACCTTGGGTTCATTGTTCGCCTTGATCGCGTACAGCACCCGTCCCGGAAAGCCGGCCAGGAATTCCTCGGCGGTTGCGCAATAGACGTGCGGGTAGACGCAATAGACCGGGTCGATCGGCTTCAGGTCGGCGAGCATTGCGGCAACGTTTTTATAGGATTCGCGCATGGGTACCTGATGAAAAAAAAACGGGTCCGATATAGTAGCGTATTGAAGCCAATACGCATACGGCGACGTTGTCAGTCCAGAGGGCTTTTTACACCGCTCGCACCTTTCTTCATTACATGCGTGTAAATCTTTGTCGTGCGAACGTCGGAGTGGCCCATCAGCTCCTGTACGGTGCGAATGTCGTAGCCGCGTTCGAGCAAATAAGTTGCGAAGCAATGTCGCAGGGTGTGCGGACCCACCGGTTTGAGAATACCCGCTTCGCGGGGAACACATACTGCCAGGCCCACTGCATGTACTCGAAGTCGATGTCCTTTACCCTCAGGCGCAACCCTTCCATCAGTCTCAGCCCGCATCCTTACAGGAGCTGCACGACCAGCCGGAACCGCCTGTCGACGTGGTTCAGCAGGACTTGCACCTCTTGTCTGGACAACACGACCGGCAAAACCCATCTCGCGACCGCCGTTGGTGTGCAGGCGATCATTCATCAACAACGCCGCGTACG
>JAQCGO010000068.1 GCA_027618995.1 Pseudomonadota bacterium
AAAATGATGAGAAAAACACTCGCTTAACCTGACAACACATCTGTCCCATTTGTTTGAAGACGGACACTGTCAATATAGCCGCATAATACGGGGATATTCGACGCGGCCGTGATGCGCTCCACCTAAATCCTCGCGAGCTGGGTAACGATCGCTGTCGCGCCGGAGAAGGACCAGTTCCCACGGCACGGCGCATCGACCAACAGCAAGTCACCTTTCCTGACAGCATGCCTGTGCCTGTCGGGATCCACGATTTGCAGCTTATCGTCTAGCGCATAAACGGCGAGAACGTCTGCATCGATCGAGACACGATGGCTGCGGCCTGAAACTATCGTGACGCTCGGCTGGAATGCAGATCGATCTGCAATGACGTTGAAGTCTCGAACGGGCCCGTCGACAAGCGTGGCGTGCGTTCCAACATCCCCTGCAAAAGCGGCGAGCTGATATGCGCCGCCGAGGTGCTGTTCCGTGCCGTCCTGATGCCTGAGCCAGATGCCGGCCCCTTCGAGCAGCACCAGGACTCTGTCGTAGCCGGCGAAATGCGAGAACGGCCCATCGGCGGTCACGGCAGCGATACTGATGCGCCAGAGCATGCGATCGGTCTGTTCGTTCCTGTGTGCAAACAGTTCGATAGTGACGCCCATGCCGTTGGCCCACGGCATGTCCCGGAACATTGCCTTATCGATTACTCGTGTTTTCAAAAGAGGGCCGTGATTCTTAATTCAGGCTCTGAACCGCTTCGAGAGACTTCTGCACATTCTCCATTGGTGAAATGCCACCGATGGTCACCGCGATCTCGCCGTCTGACGTTACGATGAAGGTCGTGCGTTCCACCATGTTGTGGCCGATCTCGACGCCGCGTGAGTCTTTTGCATCGACCGGAGCTTCGCGTACGGAAAGCTTGAATGATGCGGCAACATCGCCGTTCGCGTCAGAGGCGACGGACAGCTCTCCTGCGCAGTACTCCGGGTCTGCCGAGAAGTCGTTCAGTCGCTCGATGCTGTCGAGAGAAACGCCGATCACACTCGCACCTGCGGCCTTGAATTTTTCCATGTTGACGGCGAATTCATGCGCCTGAATATTGCAGCCGCCCGTGTACGCGGATGGGTAGAAATACACAACCACGGGGCCTGCTTCGAGCGCTTCGCTCAGCGAGTAGTCGAATTCCTCGCCATCGAGTGACGCCCTCAATTCGAATTTCGGTGCGGTGTCGCCTGCTTCGAGAGCTGCGATTGCTGGCAACGCCATAAAGGCAAGGCCCAGGACGGCCAGTGAAATTTTGTTCATGGTTGTTCCTCTATGCGGTAGATCGATTGGTGTATTCAGGACGCCTGATCGGATCCTGAGCGTTGTCCGGGGTCGGTGCAAGAGCCGCCTCTGGCATCACCGGACATCGGGTCGGGCACTCTTGATCAGATCATAGGCCGAGTTGATTTCTCGCGAACGTTCTTCGGCCACCAGCCGCATGCTGTCGGGCAGCCCGCGCGAGGCCAGCTTGTCAGGGTGATTCTGGCTGATCAGCTTGCGATAGGCACGTTTGATATCGGCGGGTTTGGAATCCGCTGGTATGCCGAGCGCTGCGTAGGCATCCGCAAGTCTGTCTTGCCGTGCTCTGCCACCAGCGCTGGCCGGGCCATTGGTAGCGGCCCGCAGCAACGCCTCGATTTGTGCAACGTCGTTGGCCTTCAAACCGAGTCGCAACGCGATACGCACGAGCATTGCGTGCTCGGCAGGATCGACCCGCCCGTCTGCGACCACGGCCATGCATTGCAACTGCAGGAACAGCTGCAGTAACGGCCCACGACCGCGACTCACTAGTCTGAACTTATCGACTGCCGCGTCGAGATCAAAGTCAGATTGCTTGCCGCGACCGAAAGCGGCCCTGGCTTGTTCACGTTGCTCGCCGTGCAGCTTGAGCATGGTAAACATCCGCTCGACGGCCTGAATCTCGTCGCGGGTGACGACCTTATCGGCCTTGCACAACGCACCCATGATGGAGAACGTCGAGTCGACCAATTGAGACTGCGCGATCTGCAAACCGCCGGTGACGAATCGCCGCAACAACTCGCTGGCGGCATAGCCGATGAGGCCGCCGATCAGGAGACCGGGAAAGCCGCCGAAAGATGAGCCGAGCAGGGCGCCGATGATAGTGAGCATGCGCGTAGTCTAACCCAGCCGGTGCCGAGTGCCCGGGCGCTCGTGATACCCTTCGCGTCCAGCCCACTTCGGAGCAAATAATCTTGAGAATTCTGGCCCTGACCGTATTGGCATCGTTCGTCCTCAGCGGCTGCGGCACCGAGGTGAATACTCCGAAGGCACCCGTCGCTGCGAGCAAACCTACGACGCTCGAGCTGCATGGCGATCGGCGTATCGACAACTACTATTGGCTGCGCGAGCGCGAGAATCCGGAAGTGATCGCGTATCTCGAGGCTGAAAACGCGTACACCGAGAATACGATGAGCCCGTTTAGCGGCCTCAAGAATATTCTGGCCGAGGAAATCGAGGCTCGTATGCAGCCGGACGAGTCGTCGGTCCCCTATCGCCGTGGCGATTACTTTTATTACTACCGCTACGAGGCGGGCGAAGACTATCCCGTTTACGCTCGCAGGAAAGGCTCACTGGATGCGCCGGAACAAGTTCTGCTGGATGTGAGCGAACTTGCAGGAGACGCCGAGTACTTTTCGGTTGCCGGTTTCTCCGTCAGCCCCGACCATCGCATCGCGGCCTACGGTGTGGATACAGTGGGCCGGCGATTTTACGATATTTACTTCGTCGACCTGACCACGGGTGAGTTGCTCCCCGATGTCATCAGGAAAGCGACCGACGATTTCGTGTGGGCCAACGATAGCCAGACCATTCTTTATGCCAGCCAGCACCCGGAGACATTGCGGTCGTACCAGGTCTATCGTTACAAGATCGGCACAAGCGAGAGCTCGCTGGTTTACCAGGAGGATGACGAGACTAACTACCTGTCTCTCGATAAGTCCCCGGTACACGGGTTTATTTTCCTGGTGAGTGGACACACCCTGTACTCGGAGGTGCGTTATGTGGCTGCAGATTCGGCACAAGACGAGCCGACCCTGTTCCTGCCGCGCGAAAAAGACCATATCTATGCGGTCGCCGACGGTGGCGATCGGTTCTATGTGCTGACGGACGACAACGCGAGCAACTTCAGGCTGATGGAAGCGCCACTCGACGCAACGTCGAAAGAATCATGGAAGGAAGTTGTTCCGCACCGCGACGACGTGCTGATCGAGCGCATAACGGTGCTCAAAGACTTCATCGTCCTCGAATTGCTGGAGCGCGGTCTGGTGCAAATGGAAGTTCTTGATCGCAGCAGCGGCGAGATCAGTCGGATTGCGTTTGACGAAGAGGTATATACAGCTTACGGCGACGGCAACGCCGAATACGATACTGCAGTGTTTCGCTACGTCTACGAGTCGCTGACCACGCCGGAATCGACTTACGATTATTCGCTGGCCGACGAAGTGCATACCCTGGTCAGGGAAAAGGCAGTCATCGGCAGCTTCAATCACAGCAACTACGAGACCAGGCGGCTGTTCGCTACAGCTCGGGACGGCACGCAAATCCCGGTGTCCATCGTTTATCGCAAGGGGATGAAGAAAAACGGCAATAATCCCTTGCTGCAGTACGGCTATGGCTCTTACGGCAGCAGCCTGTACCCCTACTTCAATGCAGATCGCCTGAGTCTGCTGGATCGCGGTTTCATCTACGTCTTGGCACACATACGTGGCGGCTCTGAGATGGGGCGGGAGTGGTATTACGAAGGCCGGCAGCTGCAAAAGATGAATACCTTCACCGACTTCATTGATGTTTCACGATTTCTGATTGCGGAGG
>JAQCGO010000005.1 GCA_027618995.1 Pseudomonadota bacterium
CGCCTTTTTTGACCTTAAAACCCGGCTGACTGCACAAAATCGCCTGTGACTGTGATCACATCAACCTGGGCCGTGAAGTGTTTTAATAGTGGCAGTCCCTTTTACCCGGATGACATGACTCCAATGTTGCGCACATCAGTACTTCTATTCGCGACCGTCGCACTCGGCTGCAGCGGTGGCGTGCTGTCGGGCGAGATATACAAGTGGACCGATGACAACGGCAACGTGCATTACGAGGACCGTCCGATGGGCGACGAAGTACAGCGCATCGACGTCATATCCAGCAACACCGATGATTCCGCCGTACAGGCGAGCATTGACGCACGCCGTGCACGCGAAACGGAACGCGCCGAGGCCCGCAGCAAACGCGACGAAGATGAGCTGGTGGCGACTGAGGCCAAAGCCGAAGCGGACCAACGCGTCACCCAGTGCCAGGAATCCCGTGCACGCATGGAAACCTATCTGCAGGCCCGCCGTCTGTACAACGAAAACGCGGCCGGTGAGCGCGAGTATCTCGATGAATCCGCCGTCATGCAGGCACGTGAAAAAGCCCAGGCCCAGATTCAGAAATACTGCGACTAGTTTCCAGGGCGTTTCGCCCGACTACCCGTTGCCAAAATGCGCATCGGGTTCGCACTGTACCGTCGGTAATTGAGTAAACTGTGCCGGAATTCTTGAGGAGCTCCCGGCTTGGCCGCAAAACCGGCTTCCGACTACACCGCGAATCAGGCCTATCTGCCTGATTTCTGCGCTGCCAGTACCGTTTTTTTCGTCGTTCTGATCGCGGAACTCATAGCGATTCTGTTGACGCTCGCCGCGCACGACACTCCCGGCATGTTCATGATCGAGCTGGCGAAGACCTCGCTGTTCGTGCTCTGGCTCGGCATTCTCGGTGCCGTCGTCATGTGCCTGTTTCGCAGCCGGCTGGAGAGCGCCGGCAAAACCCTCGCATTTGTTGCCAGTTTCATCGTGCTCGAAATCGTTTGCCTCGCATTAGCCGAGATGGCCTACCAGATCACCCGCATTTTCGGCGAATCCGTGATCATCGACGACACCCACGCCGGATTCATCGGCAGGACGTTCGCGATCAGTTCTATCGTCATCTCGCTCGCGATGCGTTACCTGTACGTATCTAGTAAGTGGCGGCGCAGTATCGTCCTGGAAGCCCAGGCTCGCATCAGTGCGTTGCAGGCGCTGATCCGGCCGCATTTCCTGTTTAACAGCATGAACACGATCGCTTCGTTGACTCGCAGCGACCCGCGCCAGGCGGAAGAGGCCGTTGAGGACCTTTCCGATTTATTGCGCGCCAATCTCGGCGGCTCCGGCAATCGCACCACGCTCAAGGAAGAACTCGAAGTCGCAGCCATCTACCAGCGTATCGAAAAGCTGCGGCTCGGCGAGCGCCTGCGCGTGCGCTGGGACATCGCCGAGCTCCCGATGCGCGCACTGATCCCGAGCCTGGTTATTCAACCGTTGCTGGAGAACTCCATCTATCACGGCATTGAGTTATTGCCCGACGGCGGCGAGGTCCACGTTGCGGGCAAGCGTGACGGCGACTTCCTCGTGATCACGATTTCAAACCCGGTCGCTCCAGGCAAGCAAAGGTCAAGGAGCGGCAATAACATGGCGATGGCCAATATTCAGCAGCGCTTCGAACTCGCCTACGATCATCGCGCCGAAGTCGTCGTCACCGTGGAGGACGATCTGTTCTCGGTCAGACTGCGCTTTCCGCACGAAGAGAGGAGCGGGTGAAAATTCTTATCGTCGATGACGAAAAACCGGCGCGCGACCGGCTCCGGCAACTGGTCGACGATTTCGGCGTTCACGAGGTGGTTGCCAAAGCAGCAAACGGCGAACAGGCAATAGCCATGGCCATGGCCAGCAAACACAACCCCGATGTCGTACTACTGGACATTCGCATGCCCGGCGTAGACGGCATTGAAACGGCACACCACCTCAACTCGCTCAGTACGCCGCCAGCAGTCGTGTTTACGACCGCCTATGACGAGTACGCAATTGACGCTTTCGAAGCACGTGCCATAGGCTACGTATTGAAACCCGTGCGCCGCGAACGACTCGAAACCGCATTGCAGCACGCGGCGCGTGTTACCGGGCAGATGCTAAAGCAAATGACCGCCGTATCGAATCTCAAGAGTACACGGCAACACGTCTGCGCGCGCGTGCACGGCGAATTGCGGCTAATCCCGATCAGCAGCATTGTCTACTGCAATGCCGATCAGAAATACGTGACCGTTTATCACAAGGGTGGCGAAAACCTGATTGACGATTCACTGAAGGCACCCGAAGAGGAATTCGCCGACACATTTGTGCGCATTCATCGCGGCGCCCTGGTGTCTGTTGCGCACATTGATCGGCTGGAAAAAACCGGCGAAGGTACAACTCGCGTGGTACTGCGTAACATACAGGACAACGGCGAGGACAACCTGATCATCAGTCGCCGGCATCTGGCCGACGTACGTCGCCGTTTACGGAAAGGATGAGGCTGTGGATGTTCGCATCGCAACACGACAGAGCGAGCTCGCGCTGTGGCAAGCGGAACATGTTGCCGGGATCCTGCGCCAGTCAGGCGAGGTCAGCTCCGTAGCGCTCGTGCCGATGTCAACGCGCGGCGATGAGATCCTCGATCGCAGCCTGCAGAAAATTGGTGGCAAGGGCCTGTTCATCAAAGAACTCGAGGTTGCGGTGCAGGAGGGCCGCGCCGATATTGCCGTGCATTCTATGAAAGACGTACCCGTCGTGATGCCGCCGGGGTTTTGCATCGCCGCAGTCCTGCCGCGAGCGAACCCGGCCGATGCACTGCTTGGCATGACGCTGGATGAGTTGCCGCAAGGGGCTCGTGTTGGCAGCTCCAGCCTGCGCCGTGCTGCACAACTGAAGATGTTGCGCCCTGACCTTCGTATCGAACCGCTGCGCGGCAACGTCAATACGCGGCTCGCGAAACTTGCACAGGGTGACTACGACGCTATCGTACTGGCCGCGGCCGGACTCGAGCGCCTCGGCCTCGAGCAACACATCAGCCAGTTGTTCCAGCCCAGGCAGATGTTGCCGGCCGCAGCGCAAGGCGTTATCGGCATTGAGTGCCTCAGCAGCAACGTCGAATTGCGGGCGCTGCTCGCCGGCATCAATGACACGGCAACCGCGCGCACCACACTGGCAGAGCGAACCATTGCACGTTTGCTGCAGGCCGATTGTCAGTCACCCGTCGCCGCACACGCCGTCGCAGTTGGCAGCGTGCTGACGATCACAGCCCTGGTCGCGTTGCCGGATGGCAGCCGCCATCTTCGCGACAGCATCGGCGGGCAAATGGATGACGCAAAGAATCTTGCGACACAACTTGCAAACCGCCTGATAGCGAACGGCGCGAAGGATATCCTGACCGCCATCGGCAGCGTCGATGACTGAGTCCCCACTGGCAGGTGTCGGCGTGCTGGTTACGCGTCCGGAACACCAGGCAGAGGAACTCGCGAGTGCGATTGAGCAAATGGGCGGCACCGCGATACGGTTTCCGACGCTGCAAATTACAGGGCGCGACCCAGCCGTGGTTAATGCCGAGGCGGCGCGCCTCGCCCGGCCCGATATTGTTATCTTTGTCAGCAGCAATGCGGTTCGGTTCGGCGTCCACCGTGCCGGTGATGCACGCATCGCGGCAATTGGCGCGGCAACCGCTGCTGCCCTCGAGGCCGAAGGTCGATCCGTCGATATCATCGCGCGCGATGGTTTTGACAGCGAACACCTGCTGGCGACCGCCGAGCTCGCCGACGTGGCAGGCAAGACCATTACCATCGTCCGCGGCCAGAATGGCCGCGAGTTGCTCGCGGATACACTGCGCGAACGTAACGCCAACGTCAGTTATCTCGGCGTTTATGAGCGCCGGCTGGCGACCCATACCGACGACGAAACTGCCGCCCTGATCCGGAAATGGCAGGCCGGTCAGATCGACGTCGTGACCGTGATGAGCGTCGCATCCTTTTTTAACCTGCTGGCGCTTTTGCCGGAGTCAGCGCTGCACCTGCTCGCGCGTAGCCGGCTGGTGACGCCTGCCGCACGTGTGTTAAAAGAGGTGTTGAATCAGTTCCCCGACCAGCCGACGTTCCTGTCCGATGGGCCGGACGCCGCGGCGATGGTCCGGGCGATAATCCAGATAGCACCCGGAAAGCCTGAATGAGCGAGCATGACAAGAACAAAATAGTCCCGGCAGAAGATGTGCCGACACCCAGCCGCACGCCCCGCGACAAGCGTCCGCCCGATGGCGTAGCCTGGCTCGCGTTGTTCCTGGCGATAGTCGCCGTTGTCGCGGTTGGCTACACCATTTACGAAGACTGGCGCGTGCAACGGGATCTTCTGCTCAACAGCGGCAATATCGAGGCTTCGATCACGAATCTCGCAAGCCGTATTGACTCGGCAAAACAGAGCCTGGCTGAGGTTGAAGCCGAGCTGGATGTTCTCGACCTGGCAGACAAGAGAGTTGAACGCCGCCTGCGCCTGCTCGATACACTACCGGCACGAACGGACAGCCTTGAGGCGGCGATTACCGCGCTGCAGCGCGTCTCCAATGGCGCACGCGAAAGCTGGTTGCTCCGCGAAGCCGCGTACTACCTGCAGCTGGCGAACGCCCAGTTGCAACTCGCCGGCAATCCGGAACTTGCGTCGCTTGCACTGGGCGTCGCGGATGAACGCATTGTCGAGCTATCCAATCCTGCCCTGACGAACGTTCGCATGGCGATTGCTGACGAGCGCGCCGCGCTGGACGGAATGACGACTCCGGACATCGAAGGCATCACACTGAAATTGTCGAGCCTCGCCCGCACCGTGGCAACCTTGCCGATGCGCCGTATTGAGCGCAGCAGCGCGCCCGCTGTCGACGAATTACCGGCAGACGCGAGTAGCCTGGATCGCGCCTGGCACTCGATCAGGCGGGCGACCTCCGGCCTGGTCAGGCATAACACCATCGACGAAACAGTGATGCCACTGATTTCGCCTGAAGCTGAGTACTTCCTGCGCGCCAACATGGCACTGCAGCTGCAAACCGCGCGGCTCGCGCTGCTGCGCGGCGAGCAAAGCGCTTACGCAGAAAGTCTTGCCGACGCGAGCAGCTGGCTGGAAACCTATTTCGATGTGAGCAGCAATTCCGTCAAAGCCGCCTTGCAATTGCTCGCCACGTTGCCTGACGGCATGCAGGATATTGCGAAGCCTGATATCTCAGGATCATTGCAATTGCTGCGTCGGTATTCGAGCGTGTCTGAGACCACGCAATGAAATTTGCGTCCATCGTTGTCCTTGCACTGGTGTTGAGTGCATTCGCCGCGCACCTCCTGCTCGACGCTGATCCGGGCTACGTGCTGATCGATTTCCGCGGCAATATTTTCGAGATGTCGGTGCCGGTCCTGTTTGGCCTTTTCTTTTTGCTTGGTTTCGCATTGTGGCTGGGCTGGGTCATCATCAATGCGCCGCGCAAACTAGGCGAGGCCGCTGCCCGGTTGCGCGCTGGCCGGGCCGGACGAGAACTGACGCTGGGCATGATCCAGATAGCCGAGGGTAACTTCGCGCACGGCGAGAAGCTCCTGGCGCGTGCGGCAAAGGCCAGCGATGTGCCTCTCTTTAGTTACCTGCAGGCGGCCCGTGCCGCGCACCTGCAGGGTCAGGATCAGCGCCGCGATGAGTGGCTGAGGCTCGCCTATGAACTCGCGCCGGAGGCGGCAAACGCGGTTCTGCTGACGCAGGCCGAGTTGCAACTCGATCGGCAGCAGGATGAGCAGGCGCTCGCGACCTTGCGCCGACTGGATGAGAATTCGAAGGATCACAGCTACGCCATCGCACTCCTCGGACGCCTTTATTACCGCCTGGAAGACTGGAAGCAGCTCGCAGCACTACTGCCGCGCATCAAGCCGCATGGCCGTGTGAATCAGGAGATGATCGACAAGTGGAGCGCGCGCGTCTTTGCGGAAAACCTGCGGCGTACGACGACCGGAGAAGCGTTGCTTGTCGAATGGAAACGCATTCCGAAGAGTCTCAAAGGCGATCTGACGTTGCTCGACGCCTACTACCGATCGTTGATGCGCAACAACATGCACGAGAAGGCAGAGAAGGACCTGGCCGCGGATCTCAATGCTGAATGGCGCGGCCCGCTGGTGCGCTTGTTCGGCCTGGTTGAGGGGCCGGACGCGAGCAAGCAGTTGAAGCGTGCCGAAGCCTGGCTACGGGAACACGATGAAGATACCGATTTGTTACTGACGGCCGCACGCCTATGCCTGCGAAACAGCCTGTGGGGCAAGGCGCGCAGTTATCTCGAGACGGTTATCGCTCTGCGCCCAACGCCCGACGCCTACCAGGTGTACGGCCGCCTGCTAATGCAACTCGGGGAAGGCGACGCGGCCACGGAGGCCTATCGCGCGGGTCTGCGCATGGTAGCCGACGACGCGCTACCGGCGATTCCACACCTCAAGCCGCGCCGATAAGATTACGGCTGGCTGCGGACGCTGCGCAGCCATGCGGTCAGCGGTTCCCACTCCTGCCAGTCCGGCCAGGCGAGATATTCGGGCAAGTCAAAGATGCCAAGGCCGCGCGTATAGGCACGCACATAATTCTGTGCCTCGCGCAGTGCGGCGATGTACGGCACCCGGGCTTTGGTCAGGTACTCGTCCAGCTCCTCGTATATCAGCGTATTGTCACGCGCCCGATTCGCAACGGCGCCGATCTTGACCTCTTTGCGCTGTACTCTTGGCAGGGCCTGCAGTTCCTTGAGAAACGTTGACGTGGCCTGCATATCGATCGTTGATGGCAATACGGGCACGACGATGGTTTCGGCATGTTTGACCAGGTTGGTCAGCTCCGTACCGTGGGTTCGGGCCGGCGCATCAATCACGACAAAATCGGCGCTGCGTGGTGCATGGCGCAGACCGTCCTCGTAGGCCGCGACACCGATGATTTTCGGTCGGTCTGCGGGCCGGCGATCGATCCAGTCGAGACCTGATCGTTGGGGGTCATAGTCGGCCAGCGCGACGCTGGCGCCCTCGCTGGCGAAATAGGAAGCGATATTGGTTGCGAGGGTACTCTTGCCACAACCACCTTTCGCGTTTAGGACCATTATGTGCCGCATGCTGCTCTCCAATGGCGTTGTTATTAGATCGGCGTGTAACGTATGTAAACTACAGAGGCCGCCCTCAAAAGTCCATCTGACCAAGTACTGACGATACACTCACGCGATGCAGCTCGCCTTTAAAAAAATGCAGGGTGCCGGCAACCAGATTCTGGTCGTCGACCAGCGCGATTCTGCAGCCATTACGCCGTCGTCGGACGTGGTCCGGCAGCTACATGACAGCGATCCGGCCACCGGCTTCGATCAGCTTATGTGGCTGGGTCCGCCGCGAACGCCCGACGCCACGGCAAGCTACCGGGTGTTCAATAACGACGGCTCGGAGGTCGAGCAATGCGGCAACGGCGTACGCTGTGTCGCCGTAATGTTGGCGCGCCGGCAAGGCTCGCCGGCCACGCTGTTGTTCGACAGTCCGGCCGGCACTGTCGAGGCGCGGATCATCGACACCCATCGTGCCGCGGTCAACATGGGCCCACCCAAATTCGATGACGCGATCCAGACGCTCGGGGTTGGCGGCAGGGAATTCAGCGTCAGCGTACTGTCGATGGGCAATCCGCATTGCGTGCTGGACGTCGCCGACGTCCGCACCGCCGATGTCGCCGGGCTGGGTCCCGCCATCGAACGACATGCCCTGTTCCCGGAACGCTGCAACGTCGGCTTCATGCAGATTGTCGATCGCCGCAGCATAAAGCTCCGTGTTTTCGAGCGCGGCGCGGGCGAAACCTTGGCTTGTGGCACGGGCGCCTGCGCAGCGGTTGCCTCGGGTCATCGTCGCGGCCTGCTCGACGACGAAGTGACGGTGCAACTGCCCGGCGGGCAACTCGTGGTAAGCTGGCGCGGCGGCATTGCGGCAGTCTGGCTTACGGGCGACGCCGAACTAATCAGCGAAGGAATGATCGATTTATGAGCACGCAACTCAAGCCCGAGTTCGACACGACCGAGCTATCCGATCACGCAGTTCGAGCGTATCTCGAGGCCAACCCGGACTTTTTCGAGCGCCATAGCGCGTTACTCTCCTCGCTCAGTGTCCCGCACCGCTCAGGCGATGCCGTTTCGCTGATTGAGCGCCAGGTGTCGTTGCTGCGACAGAAAGAATTCAAGCTGGAACGCCAGCTCAAGGAGCTGATCTCCGTGGCGCGCGCCAATGATGTCCTGGCGGCAAAGATCCACGAGTTGTCGCTGCAACTGCTTGGCACCAAGAAACTCGACACAACCGTTGCGGCCGTGGAAAAGGCGATGCGTAGCGGTTTCGGTGCTGACCAGTCGGTGCTTGTGTTGTTTGGCGACCCCGCTGCTTTTTCCGACATCGATGCGGGCCGCTTTTTCCATGTCATCGAACGCAACGATGATGCGCTCAAACCATTTGACACCTTTCTCAAGGGTAATGGCCCGCGTTGCGGCCAGGTACGCGATGCACAGCGCGCGTTCCTGTTTCACGGCGACAGCGATGAGATTGGTTCGCTCGCACTCGTACCGCTGGGCGACCACGCGCAAATCGGCTTTCTCGCCATCGGCAGTGTCGATGCCAAGCGCTTTCACCCGGGCATGAGCATCGATTTCCTGGCGCGCGTTGGCGACCTGGTCGCCGGAGCGCTCAAACGCTTCTGAGTCTCGGGGGTTCACCCGTTGGACAGCGCTGCAAAGGACTGGATCGACAAGTTCATCGCTCATCTGAAATATGAGCGGCGCCTGTCGCCGCTTACCTGCAAACACTACCGACGCGATCTCGAGGCCTTTGCTGCATTCTGCGACGAAACGGCGATCGGCAAATGGTCTGGCGTCGACGGCGAAAGCGTCCGTGCATTCGCCGGCACAACTTACCGGCGCGGTTTGTCGGCCCGCAGCATTCAGCGCCGCCTTTCTGCGACCAGGACTTTCTTTCGCTACCTGTTGCGCGAAAAACACGTCAAACGCAATCCGGTCAGCTCCGTGGCGGCAGCGAAGCACAAGAAGCGCCTGCCTGAGAACCTGGATGCCGATCGCATGGCGCGCATGCTCGACATCAAGGGCGACGGCGCGATCGTCGATCGTGACCGGGCGATGCTCGAGCTCCTATATTCATCGGGCCTGCGGCTCGCCGAGCTGATCGGCCTCAATATTGGCGATATTGACCGCCACGATGCGACCGTGCGGGTCACGGGCAAGGGCAACAAGGACCGCATCGTGCCGGTAGGGCGCAAGGCGCTGGACGCGCTGTCGCGCTGGCACAAATCGCGGCCGGCCATGGCGGCGGCCGATGCGACGGCGTTGTTTGTCAGCAATCGCGGCCAACGCCTGAGCCACCGCGCGGTGCAGGCCCGTGTGACCTACTGGGCGAAATGCCAGGGCATCGACTCGAAGGTTTATCCGCACCTGTTCCGGCACTCGTTTGCGACCCATATGCTCGAATCAAGCCACGACCTGCGCGGCGTGCAGGAACTGCTCGGACATTCGAATATCTCGACGACCCAGGTCTATACCCACCTTGACTTCCAGCATCTTGCCCAGATATACGACAAGACCCACCCGCGAGCGCGCAAGAAAGACTAGTTAGCGCAAGGACCCAGCATGGAACAATTTCGAGGGACAACAATTGTCTCGGTTCGCCGCAATGGCAAGGTTGCGATCGCCGGCGACGGCCAGGTCAGCATGGGCAACACCGTGATGAAGGGCAACGCCCGCAAGGTACGGCGACTGGCCAACGGCCGGGTTATCGCCGGATTCGCAGGCGGCACCGCCGATGCGTTCACGCTGTTTGAACTGTTCGAGAGCAAGCTCGAGCAATACGGCAACCTCACCCGCGCCGCAATCGAACTCGCCAAGGACTGGCGTTCGGATCGGCGTCTGCGCCGTCTCGAAGCGCTGCTCTGTGTTGCGGACAGCGAGAGCTCCTTCGTCATTTCCGGCAACGGCGATGTTATCGAACCCGAGGATAACCTCATGGCGATAGGCTCCGGTGGGCCGTATGCGCAGGCGGCGGCACTCGCCCTGTTACGCAACACGGATCTCGGCGCCCGCGAGATTGCCGAAAAGGCGCTGCTCATCGCCGGCGATATCTGTGTCTTTACCAACCAGAACATCACTATAGAGGAGCTGTAGGAGGCCACCTGTGGGAGGCTGCCACACGGGCGAACTAAATGTCACAAATGACACCCCGGGAAATCGTCCAGGAGCTGGACAAGCATATCGTTGGCCAGAACGAGGCCAAGCGCGCTGTTGCCATTGCACTGCGCAATCGCTGGCGGCGCGTGCAGATTGACGAACCACTGCGCAGCGAAATCACGCCGAAAAACATTCTGATGATCGGGCCAACCGGCGTCGGCAAGACTGAGATCGCGCGTCGTCTTGCACGCCTCGCGAAAGCGCCGTTTATCAAGATTGAGGCCACCAAGTTCACCGAAGTCGGCTATGTCGGTCGTGAAGTCGACAGCATCATTCGTGACCTGATGGACGTCGCCGTCAAAATGATTCGCGAAGAGTCGATGGCAAAGTTTCGGCCGCGCGCCGAGGACGCCGCTGAAGAGCGCGTTCTCAACACCTTGCTGCCGCCAGCGCCGCACAGCGCTGGTTTCACCAGCAGCCCGGACTCGACCAAGGACAACAGCGACACACGGCAGAAATTTCGCAAGATGCTGCGCGAGGGGAAACTCGACGACAAGGAAATCGAAATCGAACTGCGGGCGATCCCCATGGGCGTTGAGATCATGGCACCGCCGGGCATGGAGGAAATGACCAGCCAGCTGCAGGGTATGTTCCAGAATCTCGGTAACAGCCGCAAAAAGTCCCGCAAACTGAAAGTAAAGGAAGCGTTGCGTCACCTGACCGACGAAGAGGCTGCCAAGCTGATCGACGAGGAAGAGCTCAAGACCCGGGCACTTAAGGCGGTCGAACAGCAGGGCATCGTGTTTCTCGATGAATTCGACAAGATCGCGCGCAGCTCCGGTACACAGGGCCCGGACGTTTCACGCGAAGGCGTGCAACGCGACCTGCTGCCGATTGTCGAGGGCTGCACAGTGAATACGAAATACGGCATGGTGCGCACCGACCACATCCTGTTCATCGCTTCGGGCGCGTTTCATGTTTCCAAACCATCGGACCTGATTCCCGAAATGCAGGGACGATTTCCGATCCGGGTGGAGCTCAGGTCATTGACGACCGACGATTTCGTCCGCATCCTCACGGAACCGGACGCCTCACTGACCGCGCAGTATGGCGCCCTGCTGGCAACCGAGGAAGTCGGGCTCGAATTTACGGAAAGCGGTGTACGGCGGATCGCCGAGGTCGCATTCCAGGTCAACGAGAACACCGAGAATATCGGCGCGCGACGATTGCATACCGTGATGGAGCGCTTGCTTGAGACCGTCTCCTTCGAGGCATCAGACAAGAGCGGCATGCACGTGCAGATCAACGCCGGCTACGTCAATGACCACCTCGCCGAACTCGCGAAGGACGAAGACCTGAGTCGGTATATCCTGTAGATGCCCACACCAACCGAAATACGTCTGAAGAAGGATTCGAAACTGCTGATCGTGAAATACGACGATGGCAGCGAGTTCCAGTATTCGTGTGAGTATTTGCGCGTGCACTCACCGAGCGCGGAGGTCAAAGGCCATGGTCCCGGGCAGGAAACGCTGCAAACCGGGAAGGAACGGGTATCGATCACGGCCGTTGAGCCAATTGGCCACTACGCTGTGCGCCTCGTCTTCGACGATGGCCACAACACCGGTTTGTATACCTGGCAGTATCTGCACGAACTTGGCACCGGCATGACCGTGAATTGGCGGCGCTACCTCGACCGCCTTGCGGCAGCAGGGTATGCTCGTGCAAAGCCCGAATAACACTCCACCATGGCCAAAAACGAAACATCCGCCGAGACGACCCATTTCGGCTACAAGACTGTGCCGGTCGATGACAAAGCCACACTCGTAAGAGGCGTCTTCGACTCGGTCGCGAGTCGCTACGACATCATGAATGACCTGATGTCCGCCGGGCTGCATCGCCTGTGGAAACGCCGCACGATCGAACAGGCTGGAATCCGCAAGGGCCATGTGGTGCTCGACCTGGCCGGTGGTACAGGTGACCTGGCAAAAGCATTTTCCCGTCTCGTTGGCCCGCAGGGCCACGTTGTTCTGGCCGACATCAACGCGGCAATGCTGCGCCATGGGTGCGACCGGATGGTGGACGCCGGGGTCGCCGGCAATCTGTCGATCGTGCAGCTCGACGCACAGAATCTGCCGTTCGCGGACAGCACGTATGATCGCATCGCCATCGCGTTCGGCCTGCGCAACGTGACAGACAAGGACGCCGCACTGCGTTCGATGTTTCGCGTACTGAAGCCCGGCGGCAAATTGCTGATTCTCGAATTTTCCAGGCCGGACGCGGCGATCCAGCCGGCCTATGACCTGTACTCATTCAAAGTGTTGCCACTGCTTGGCCAGCTCGTTGCGAGCGATGCGGACAGCTACCAATACCTGGCCGAGTCCATTCGCATGCACCCGGATCAGGAAACGCTGCTCGGGATGTTGCAGCAGGCCGGCTTCGAGCGCTGCCGCTATCAGAACCTGGCCGGTGGTATCGTTGCACTGCACAGCGGCTACCGCATCTAGGTCCCTGCATGGCGAGCCCACTCGAAGTTTTGCTGCGCCCCGTCGCCGAGATCATGAATCGCAATATTGCGGAAACCATGCCGGCACGCGCTCTTGCCAGAGACCTGAATGGTGCAACTGTCGCAATTCGCGCGCGCGATACCGCACTTAGCACCTTTTTCACGTTCGCGGACGACCGGGTTACGTTGAGTACCGAGTATGGCGACGAGCCGGACGTCGTGATCAGCGCGTCACTCATCACCCTTACTCGCATGCTTGGCGGCAGTGGCGAAGCAGCGATTCGCGACGGCGATGTCGAGTTGACCGGCGATGCGGCGATCGCGCAGCGGTTTCAGAAATTGCTCGGCTACGCGAAGCCCGACGTAGAAGAAGAAATGTCGCGCGTGGTCGGTGACATGGCAGCGCACCGGCTGGCCGAAATTGCGCGCGGCATAGGAATCTGGGCGCGCGCCGCGCGTTCAACGATAGGCGACAATGTGCGCGAGTACCTGCAGGAAGAGAGCCGCGATCTGCCAACGCGATACGAGGTCGACCGATTCGGTACCCGGCTCGGCGTATTGCGTGACGACGTCGAACGGCTCGCAGCAAGATTGCAGCGCCTGGAAGGTAATCGTTGACAATGTCCAGGCTGCGCACGATTGCACGGCTTATCGACATTCAGCGCGTACTCGTGAAGTACGGCCTTGATGACATCGTCAAGGAAACGCACCTGCTGCGACCGCTCAGATTTTTCTTTTATCTTTTTCCGCGGCGGCGCAATCGCTCGGCACCCCTTGGCGAGCGCATTCGCCTTGCGCTTGAAGAGCTCGGGCCGATTTTCATCAAGTTTGGCCAGGCTATCTCCACGCGGCGCGATTTGTTGCCGAACGAGGTTGCCGATGAACTCGCGAAGCTGCAGGACAAGGTCCCGCCGTTTCCGGCCGAACAAGCCATCGCGATCCTCGATGCGGCCTACGGCAAACCCGTTGCCGAGGTATTCGCACGCTTCGATGTGCAGCCGTTCGCAGCAGCATCAATCGCCCAGGTACACACGGCACAACTGCCTGGCGGCGGCGAAGTCATCGTCAAGCTGTTGCGCCCCGACGTGCAAACGCTGATCGAGCGGGACATTGACGTCCTGCGACTCCTTGCCGGGCTCGCCGACCGCTATTGGCAGCACGGCAAACGCCTGCGCCCGCTTGAGATCGTGGACGAGTACGAGAATACAATTCTGGATGAGCTTGATCTCATGCGCGAGGCCGCCAACGCCGCGCAATTGAAGCGCAACTTCGTTGGATCAGACTTGCTGTATGTGCCGGAAATCTACTGGGATTTCTGCCGCCCGGAAGTGCTCGTACAGGAGCGCATCTACGGCATTCCGATCAGCGACCTCGATGCGTTGCGCGCGTCCGGTACAAATATTCAGCGACTGGCAGAGAACGGCGTCGAGATTTTCTTCACCCAGGTATTTCGGCACAACTTTTTTCATGCTGACATGCACCCGGGAAATATTTTCGTCATTGCCACGGATCCGGAACAACCGAAATATGCGGCGGTCGATTTCGGTATCGTCGGCACTCTCAGCCCCAGCGACCTGCGTTACCTGGCCGAGAACTTCCTCGCGTTTTTCGATCACGACTATCATCGTATCGCCGCATTGCATATCGAGTCGGGCTGGGTGCCTGAAGGCACACGCATCGATCAGCTCGAGGCTGCGGTGCGTACCGTGCTCGAACCGGTATTCAACAAGCCCTTGGCGGAAATTTCGTTTGCCCAGGTACTGATGCGTTTATTCCGCGTCGCGCAGCGTTTCAATGTCGAAGTCCAGCCGCAACTGATCCTGCTGCACAAGACGCTCTTTAATATAGAGGGCCTGGGCCGCGAGCTGTATCCGCAACTCGACTTGTGGAAAACAGCACACCCGGTACTTAAGCAGTGGATGAACGAACAGGTCGGTCCGAAAGCGTTCCTCAAAGAACTGCGTGAGCTGCTGCCGCGGCTTCGTGAGGTGCTGCGCGATCTGCCGGCAGCAATTCACCACCTCGCCGGGAAAGCAAAATGAGGCGCGGTAGGGTTTGAACAGGCGCTGGCCGACATTTGCGGTCGTGGTAGTCGGCGTCGTAGTCAGCATGCTGGCAGCCACGCAACTTGACGGCCTCACGCTGAACGGCGATCTGTACGGACTGCTCGGGAAGAATGATCCGGCCGTGATGACCTTTCACGAACTCGCCGAGGTCACAACCGGGCTCGAGGAACTGCTCGTCGTCTGCGACCCGGACCAGTATCTGCCGAGCATCGTGCTCGAGAAGATCACGTCGCTGCCCAGCATCCTGGCGAATACCCGAACCTATATACAGCCCGGCAAGTCATCGCTGTACACGTTTGCCCTGAGTGGCGATCCGGCTGACTACCTGCAGTCGGGTGTTGTGGTCGATCGCGTCGGCGCTATTCTCGCCGCTTTGGCACCCACCTGCGGCATGGCAGGTACGCCGGCTTACGTCGTTGAAACGCATAACCGGCTCAATGCGGACATAATCGCAGCACTTGCAGTAGCCGTACTATTGGTCACGATGTTGTTCGCCTTCGTCTATCGTATTGGCTGGCTTGCGCTCGTCATGTTGCTGCCGGTCGGCATCGGTATCGAATGGGGCCTTGCCGCGTACAGCTTTATTCGACCCGAACTCACCCTGTTTGCGGCCGCTGTGCCAACGTTATTGATCGGCATCGGCATCGATCACTGCATTCACATGATTCAGGCATGCCGCTATTCGATCGAACACGACGGCCTTTCCCGCGGCGAGGCGGTCATGGCGGCGTGGTGGCGACTGTTGCGTCCGGTCACCGTTGCCAGTCTCACAACGATCGCCACTTTTTGTGCGCTGGCGATGGCACAACTGCGTGGCTTTTCGGACCTGGGCTTGTCCGGTGCACTGATTTCTGCCGGCGTCTGGCTCGCCTGCATCAGCTTGCTGCCCGTGATCCTGTTGTCCTGCCCCGAGCGCTGGTTGGCGGGCAAGGCCGCGTTTGAGTCCCCATTGCGTCGCCTGGCGCCCTGGATACAGAAACGCGCCTGGCTGATCGCGATCGCAACCATCGCGATTACCGCGTTCGCCGCATACGGTGCACGGAACCTTGAAGTCCTCAGCGATATTCGCAATCTCGAGGGTAACGACCTGCAGGTGCGCGTGTTGCAGACCCGCATTGCAGAGGAGTACGGGCTCAGCGCCTCACCGATACTCTTGCACTTTGCCGACGAACTGGACGCGATCGAGTTCATGGCCGACATCGATCGGCCCGGCAGCATCGCCAGCCTGATTGAAGTGCCCGACGTTCCCGGCCTGATCCAGGTACACACGTCCGATAACCCGTTTATCCGCAGCAACTTCGAGGCCATCACCTGGGATATAGAACAACAGATACGACGACTTGGCCTCGGTCGCTGGCAATTGAGCGGCGCGCCCGCGTTGAATGCACGCATCGACGAACTGCTGTACGCCGACATCCGCTATATTCTGCCACTTGCCACGGCCTTCATCTTGCTCGTGCTCGCAATCGGCACACGCAGTGGTAGTTTGCCCTTCATCATATTGTTGCCACTCGTGTTATCCCTGATCTGGGTAACCGGTGGGATGTCGTTTGGCGGCGTCGCCGCCTCGGTGGTTACGGTCGCGATCATTCCGATGGTGCTCGGGATCGGCGTCGACGGTGGTGTGCACCTGCTGGCGTCCTGGCAACGCCACGAGGGCAATCTCGCGGCGGTCTTTGCGGAGACGGGACTTGCCATCGTGATCACGGTATTAACATCGATCGCGGCGTTCGGCGCGTTCATGGTCGCCGATAGTCCGAGCCTGGCGCAGTTTGGCGCCCAGGCGGCGGGCGCCCTGCTTGGCTGCCTGCTGGTTACAATGCTGTTGCTGCCGGTCATTCTGCAGCGTCGCCGGGCGACGATCCTCGCCGGGAAGAAGTAGGATGTTCTGGCCGCGCGTTGCAAAATTCCTGATCTGGCTGGGCCGCTGGACGGCGGTCGGACCAACCCCGGGACTAAGAAAAGCCGTCATTATCGGCGCGCCGCACACGTCGTATTGGGACGGCTACTGGCTGCTCGTATACAAGGTCGCCTATGGCATCGACGTTAAATTCTTCGTCAAGGAGTCGATGTTCTGGTTTCCAATGAGCCCGCTACTCAATGGCCTCGGCGGCGTGCCGTTGAACCGCGGTGACGCACGCGCGGCAGTCAAGCAGGCGGTTGTTGCGTTTGAGAGCAATGATAACTACCTGTTCGGGCTCGCACCGGAGGGTACACGCAGCAAAACCGACGGCTGGAAATCCGGCTTTTACCGCATTGCCGAGGGCGCGGGTGTGCCCGTCGTATTTGGCTTCTTCGACTACAAGAACCGGCGATTTGGCTTTGGACCCAGCATGAGCCTGACCGGCGATATGGACGCCGACATGCTCATCATTCGATCTTATTATGCGTCGGTGACCGGGAAGCGACCCGAGAAAACCTGCCCGGTCGAGTTGCTGCATGGCAAACAGCGAAACTAGGCGGCGCATCCGCAGCTTCGTTCGTCGCGCCGGCCGCATAACCGCGTCGCAGCAACGGGCACTTGACGAATTGTGGCCCGTCTACGGCGTCGAACCTTCGTCGCAGGCGATCGACCTCGCAGAAGTATTCGGCCGCGCCGCACCCTGCGTGCTGGAGATCGGTTTCGGCAACGGTGACTCCCTGGTGCAACTCGCACAGGAGAACCCGGCAAAGAATTTCCTCGGCATCGAGGTGCACGATCCTGGCGTCGGCCATTGCATGATCGCGGCGCGCGCAGCGGCCGTTACGAATCTCAAACTCATCGCGCACGACGCGATCGATATTCTTGAAAATGCTATCGCGCCCACATCACTTGCCCGCATCAATCTCTACTTCCCCGATCCATGGCCGAAGAAACGCCACCACAAGCGGCGTATTGTGCAGCTGGAATTTCTCGAGCTCTGCGCCAGCCGTCTCGAAAAGGGCGGCTCCCTGCACATGGCCACTGACTGGGCCAACTACGCCGAACATATCGACGCCGTGCTTGCCGAGTCACGTCGGTTCGCGTGTGCAGAACGGCGCGACCATGACGGCGGCGCGCCGCTTGAGCGGCCTCCGACCAAGTTCGAACGTCGCGGCGGCCGCCTGGGTCACCGAATCGTGGACTGGCGGTTTGAGAAAATTGAACTATAACTAGTAGATAGGGCTTTCTCAGGGACAGCGCAATGGCGGTCGCCTATCCGATCATCGGCAAGTGGTTTCGACAGCGCAACGGCAGCATTTTCGAGGTCGTTGCTGTTGACGAGGATGATGCAACGATCGAGATCCAGTACTTCGATGGCACGATCGAGGAATTTGAACTGGAGTCATGGGCAGATATTTTTCCCGTCGAGATTGACCCGCCCGAGGACTGGTCCGGCGCGGTGGACATGGATGCCGACGATTTTGTCGGCCGCAAAGAAGGCGAAATGCCAGCGGGTTATCACGACCCCCTTGAGTTCCTCGAAGACCCCGACTGAAAAGTTTCTACCAATCAGCGCTTTACGAAGATCGTGCCATCGCGGACGCTGACGGCGACTCGGCGCAACGACTTACCCAGGCAAGGGCCGGCAAAGCACAGACCCGTATCGATTTCGTACAGGGCACCATGCGATGCACAGATAATCGAGCTGCGGTCTTTAGTGAGGAAGGCGTCGGGCATCCAGTTCAGCGGATGGCCGACATGCATGCAGTAATTTTCATAGGCATGGACGGCGTGACCCTGGCGGACGACAAAGCCGTGCAGCGGCCAGTCACCACCACCAACCTGAAACTCGCGGCAGCCAGGGTCGCCCAGCTCCTCAAGTTTGCCGACGGCAACTTCTGTTTCGCTCATTGCTCTGTGGCAACGGGCTCGTGCCACGGCGCCACCTTGAATAGCAACAGCATGCCGGGTACGGCGAGCACAAAACAAATCAGGAAGAAGTTAGTCCAGCCCAGCTGCTCGACAATGACACCCGTCGTTGCGCTCGCAAGCGTTCGCGGCGTTGTGGCCAGCGCCGTAAACAAGGCGAATTGCGTCGCGGCGAATGCCTTATTGGTCGAGCGCGCGATAAAGGCAATGAGCGCGGCCGACCCGAGACCAACGCCGAGATACTCGAACGCAACTACAAACCCGAGCATCCACGGATTCGCCCCGATTTCCGCCAGCACGGCGAAACCAAGAATACTGACGATCTGAACGACGCTGAACAGCCATAACGCCCGATTGATGGACAGGAATATCATAACTACGCCGCCTATCATCGCCCCGATAATCACCGCAGCAAGCGCCGCAGTTTTCGCAATGGTGCCGATCTGCGTGAGCGAGAATCCAACGTCTATGAAGAATGGCGTCTGTAACGCGGTCGCCATGCTGTCGCCCAGCTTGTAGCAAAACAGGAATGCGAGAACCAACAGCGCGGATGCAATTCCCTGCCGCCCGATGAACTCCCGGAACGGCTCGATCACGGCTTCTCTGATCGTTCGTGGTGCGTTCGGATCGCGAACCGGCTCATTAATACTCAGCGTCAGCACCACTCCGATCAGCATGAAGGACGCCACGATGACAAAGACCGTGTTCCAAGCCAGGTGATCCGCCAGGATCAATGCCAGCGCACCCGGTATCAGGCCCGACAATCGATACGCCTGCACGTGGATCGAATTGCCGAGTCCCAGCTCGTTATCCGGCAGCAACTCCCTGCGATAGGCATCGAGGACGATATCCTGGCTGGCACTGAAAAATGCCATGGTGGCGGCGAGGTAGGCCACGGCCCAGATGGAGAATTCGGGGTTCAGGAAACCGATCGCTGCGATTGAGATCATCAAGGCGACCTGTGTCAGCAGCATCCAGCCGCGTCGCCGACCAAGAAACGGCAGCGTGTAACGATCCATGACCGGCGACCAGAGGAACTTCCAGGTGTACGGCATCTGCACGAGAGTAAAAAAACCAATCTCGGCCAGGCCCACTCCCTCAGTCCGCAGCCACGCGGGCGCCAGCTGTATCAGGACATACAGCGGCAAGCCCGAGGTAAAGCCCGTAAAGACGCAGATCAGCATGCGCCGATTCAGGATGGCATTCTTGAGTGAGACCGCTTCAGTCACCATGCGGCCAATCGTAATCCATGATCAGCGGCGCGTGATCGGAAAATCTGGTGTTCGTATAGATATCCGCGGCGAGCACGCGCTCTCGCAAGCCCTCCGTGACGACCTGGTAGTCGATGCGCCACCCGACGTTGTTGTCCCAGGCGCGGCCACGGTTTGACCACCACGTGTACTGCTCTGCTGCAGGCTGCACGATACGAAATGCGTCGACCCAGCGAAATTCGCCAAAAACCTGGTCCATCCAAGAGCGTTCCTCCGGTGTGAAGCCCGAGTTCTTCCTGTTGGCTTTCCAGTTCTTGAGATCGATCTCCTTGTGCGCGATGTTCCAGTCGCCGCAAATAATCGCCTCAGAGCGACGGCGTCGCAGTTTGTGCAAATGCTCGGTGAATGATTCGAGGCAACGGAACTTTGCTTGCTGGCGCTCATCGCCCGACGAACCGGACGGCAAATACACCGACGCAACGGAGATGCCGTCGAGCTGCACTTCGAGGTAACGCCCTTCGGCATCGAACTCCGCATCGCCATAACCGTGAATAATTTTGTTCGGTTTGTGTCGCGTGTAAATCGCAACACCGCTGTAACCTTTCTTGACGGCATCCTCGTAGTAACAGTGGTAGCCGGCTGGTGAAAAGCAGTCGTCGCCGAGTTGCGGAAGCTGGGCCTTGGTCTCCTGAATGCAGATGACATCGGCGTCTTGTCCTCGCATCCATTCGAAAAACCCCTTGCTGGCAGCCGAACGAATGCCATTCGCATTCAGACTGATTACCCGAAACAATCTGCGCCTCCGTTAGCCATATGTCATAATCGCCGCGATTCAAACCGCGGCCATCATACCGAAGCATGCAAGCGTATAAGAAAGAATTCATAAATCTGGCTATCGAGCTCGAAGTACTTCGATTTGGTGAATTCACATTGAAGTCAGGCCGCGTCAGCCCGTATTTTTTTAACGCCGGACTGTTCAACACCGGCTATGCGGCCGCACGGCTGGGTCGCTACTACGCCACCGCGATCGCCGCGTCGAAACTGAAATTCGACATGGTCTTTGGCCCGGCCTACAAGGGCATTCCGATCGCCGCTCTTACTACCGCGTCGCTGGCCGAACATCACGACATCGATGTTCCGTATTGCTACAACCGCAAAGAGGCGAAGGCGCATGGTGAAGGCGGCAGTATTGTCGGTCCGCCGCTCGAGGGCCGGGTACTGATCGTTGACGATGTGATCACGGCAGGCACCGCGGTCCGTGATGCCTACCAGATCATCTCCGCAGCCGGGGCCGAGGTGGCGGGCCTGGCGATTTCGCTGGATCGACAGGAACGCGGCCAGGGCCCGGCATCGGCCGTACAGGAGTTGAAACAGGCGCTCGGCATCCCGGTTATCAGCATCATCGGACTCGAGGACCTCATCGTTACCCTCGAAGAATCAAGCGACTATGAAAAGCACCTCGGACCTATTCTCGAATATCGTCGAGCATACGGCGTTATCACATAACCCTTTGTTTATAGTAGGATTTTATAACTGTTTTTACAGCCGGCCATGAGCCACCTATGCTGCTATTTCGCGAACCAGTCCCGTTTCTGGAGTTGCCTTTCGTGGCATAGTTTCGATATGCGAATAGGTTTTGCTGTAATAGCCATACTTTTCATGCTTCCGCTGGCAGCGGGCGCGCAGCAGCGTCAGGCGTATTCCTGGGTCGACGACGACGGCGTCGTACACTACGGCGACACGATACCGCCCGAGTACGCCGACAAACCAAAGAACGTGATCAACGAACACGGCATAACGGTTGACCACATTCGCGGCAGGAGGACCCCGGAAGAGCTTGAGGCCGAGCGCGTTGCCGCCGAACTGGCAATGCAGAAAGAACTGCAGAATCGCGCGGACCGGGCGCTCCTGGCTACCTACCAGACGGTCGACGAAATCGAGATGCACCGCGATCGCCGTATCGAGCTGTTTCAGGCGCAGTCCCGTGTTACCGAGTTGTACTTGCGCAATCTTGACCGGCGACTGGTGCAGCTGAAAGAGGAATCTTCACGCTTCCGGCCTTACAGTCCTGATCCCAGCGCCGAGATGGTTGATCCGAGGCTGGTGAAGGAAATCAAGGAAACTGAGGCGACGATCGTGCGCCACCAGCGAAACCTGGAGAAGTATCAGCAGGACGAGCGCGACATCGTCGAGCGATTCGACGGCGACATCCACCGTTTCAAGAACCTCAAGGGTTTGCCGATTGCTACGGCTCAGACCGTACCCGAGTGACCGAATCCGCCTGAGCCACGCTCGCTGTCGTTGAACTCCTCAACCACCGCGAATCGCACCTGTTCGACCGGCACGAAAACCATCTGTGCGATGCGTTCGCCCGGCTCGATGACGTAACTCGCATGGCCACGATTCCAGCAGGAAATAAACACCTGGCCCTGATAATCGGAGTCGATCAGGCCGGTCAGGTTGCCCAGCACCAACCCGTGTTTGTGCCCGAGACCGGATCTCGGTAACAGCACCGCCGCCAGCGATGCATCACCGATGTGTATGGCGAGACCGGTCGGGATCAGAGTTGTCTCGCCGGGTGTGACCGTAATCGCAGCGTCGATACACGCGCGCATGTCGAGCCCGGCCGAGCCGTCCGTTGCGTAATGAGGCAGTGGTATGGAATCCCCGACCCGCGGGTCGAGAATCTTGAGTTCAACTGATCGCATAAGTTGCGGCACTGTACGCGATCGCGTAGCGCTCAGCGACCAGTTTGACGAGGGCTCGCGCGAGTTCCACTTTGCTCGCCCTTGCGAACGATTGCTCGCCACCCCGCCAATAGACATCAACCGCATTGTCATCACTGTCGAAGCCGCGAGCAGCGCCGACGAGATTCGCAACGATCATGTCGAGCTTCTTTCGCTCCAGCTTGCCAAGCGCGTATTCACGCACATTCTCCGTCTCGGCCGCGAAGCCCACGGTAAACGGCGCCGCCTCAAGCATCGCGACCGACGCCAGAATGTCCTGTGTACGCACGAGTTCGATGCTCATCGACTCCTGGCTCTTCCTGATTTTGTGTTCGGCGACGACCACCGGCCGGTAATCGGCGACGGCCGCCGTCGCAATGAAAATATCGGCGTCACATACGTGTGCGTGGGTAGCGTCATACATATCCTGGGCCGTCTGGACGTCGTGTACGGTGACCCCGGGCGGCGCCGGTATCGCCGTCGGGCCGCTGAGCAATACGACCCTCGCCCCCTGTTGCGCCGCCGCCGCGGCAATCGCGTAGCCCATCTTCCCCGAGCTGCGATTGGTGATGAATCGCACGGGATCAATCGACTCGCGCGTTGGCCCGGCGGTAATCAGTACGGTTTTTTCGGCGAGCAAACCCTCGCCGCCTGCCGCAAGTTGTGGTCCGCAGACGATCGCGGCGATGTCATCGGGATCCAGCATGCGACCTTCGCCGGTCTCGCCGCAGGCCTGTGAGCCCGCATCGGGCCCCAGTATGTGCACGCCGCGCTCGGCCAGCGTATTGCGATTTTTCTGCACCGCCGCATTGGCCCACATCACATGATTCATCGCTGGCGCGATTGCGATGGGCGCCTCGGTCGCCAGGCAGATCGTGGTCAACAGATCGGACGCCGCGCCGGACGCCAGGCGCGCCATGATCTCCGCGGTTGCCGGTGCGATCAGGACCACGTCGGCCCAGCGCGCAAGCTCGATGTGGCTCATCGCCGCCTCGGCCTCCTTGTCCCAGAGATTAGAGCGTATTGGCCGGCCGGACACGGCCTGCAATGCCGTTTCGGTGACGAACTCCTCGGCTGAACTCGTCATGACAATCTGCACCTCGGCACCGCGCCCGCGCAGCCGCCGCACGAGCTCCGGCGTCTTGTACGCCGCAATACCGCCACTGATGCCAAGCAGGATATTCATGCATAAAGCTTAACTGAATCCCGTGATGAAGGCCTGATTGGGCGCTTGTCCCGGCGGCAGCTACGGGCACAATCATCGCTATGAGTGACTCCGAACTTCTGGCCGGCGTGCTGGGTGACGCCGGCCTCGCCGATCGACTGCTCCGCCACTTTGGCTGCTTGCGGCAGGTATTGCATGCGGACCCGGCCGCACTGGTGGCCGAGCATGGCGTTGGTCGGTCGCGCTGCAATCGGCTGCGCGCTTTGCCCGAACTGGCGCGGCGATACTTTGCCGAGTCCCTGCCGGTGGGTACCGCGATTCAGAGCCCGGCGGACACAGAGGCGTTCCTGCGCGCGAAGATCCGGCACCTCGGGCACGAGATGTTCTGTTGCCTGTACCTGGACAACCGGCATCGCGTGCTGCGTTTTGACGAGTTATTTCGTGGCACCATCGACGGCACCAGTATCTATCCGCGCGAGGTCGTAAAAGAGGCGTTGGCGATCAACGCAGCGGCCCTCATCTTTGCCCACAATCACCCGTCCGGTGTTGCCGAACCCAGCCAGGCCGATGAGCGCATCACGCGGCGCCTGAAGTCGGCTCTCGAGCTGGTCGATATTCGGCTGCTCGACCACCTGATCATTGGCAGCACCGAAACGACCTCGCTAGCGAGTCGCGGATTGCTTTAACAGGCTCTTGTCGCCGGCATGGCCGCCTCCCACAGGCGGGGCCTGGGCCCTTGTATTGCGTCGGTCGGGCTGGTATAAAGTTCCGCTCTTTGCCCACCAACCGTGGGCAACTTTATAGTAAAAACAGAGACTTACACGAAATGTCCAGAGTATGCCAGGTCACTGGGAGGCGCCCGCAAAGCGGAAACAACGTTTCTCACGCCCATAACAAGACCCGCCGCCGCTTTCTGCCGAACCTGCAAAGCAAGCGTTTCTGGCTTGCGGAAGAGAACCGCTGGGTACGCCTGCGCGTTTGCCATAAGGCCATGCGAACCATCGACAAGGATGGTATTGAGAAGATCGTTGCTGACCTGCGCGCGCAGGGTCAACGCATCTAAGACAGAGGATTGAAACATGGCAAAGAGTAATCGCGAAAAGATTCGCCTCGTCTCGAGCGCTGGCACCGGACACTTCTACACAACGGCGAAGAACAAGAAGCTGCATCCCGAAAAGATGGAGACCAAGAAGTACGACCCGACGATTCGCAAGCACGTCGCGTACAAGGAAGCGAAGATCAAGTAACCCGAAAGCCCGCTCACAGCGGGCTTTTTTGTAGCATACGGTATGCCTGAACTTCCTGAAGTCGAGACCAGCCGCCGCGGCATCGAGCCGTATCTTTGCGGCGAGCGCATCGACAGCATCATCATTCGCAACAAGCGCCTGCGCTGGCCGGTGCGCGCCGAAGTCGCGCGACAACTCACGGGGCAAACCGTCACTTCGGTGTCGCGGCGCGCCAAGTACCTGCTGATCAACACGAGTAACGGCAGTGCCATGATTCATCTTGGCATGTCGGGCAGCGTGTACATCGTCGATCACGACACACCCGCGACCGTGCATGAACACTTCGACTTCAAACTCGGCTCCGGCAAGGCGCTGCGCTATCGCGATCCGCGCCGCTTTGGCTCGCTGCACTGGACTCGCGATCCGGCGCAACACAAGTTGATTCGTTCGCTGGGCCCGGAACCACTGGGTGACGAGTTCTCGGGCGACTACCTCTGGCAACGTTCACGCGGGCGGCGCGGCAACATCAAGCAATTCATCATGAATGCCAATATCGTGGTTGGAGTCGGCAACATCTATGCGTCCGAGGCGCTGTTCCTGGCGGGCATCAATCCGCACCGGGCCGCGGGCAGGATCTCAGTGCAACGGTATCTGCGGCTCGCCGACGTCATCCGGCAGGTGTTGCTGCAGGCGATCAAGGCCGGCGGTACCACGCTGCGCGATTTTTACGGTGGCGATGGCGAACCAGGTTACTTTCAGCAGCAGCTGCTGGTCTATGGCCGGCATGACGAGCCGTGCAGGCAATGCAAGCAGCCGATTTCAGTTGTAGTACTAGGGCAGCGTTCGACGTTTTATTGCACTCGCTGCCAACACTAGGCTCGACCGCACCGCTCCATCAATGCAATCTTTACTTTGGGTGACACGAACTCACGGACATCACCACCGAGCTTCGCTACCTCCTTGACCAGGCTCGACGAGATAAACATGTACTTCTCGGTCGGCGTGAGGAACGCGGTTTCAACTTTGTCCGTCAGGTGCCGATTCATATTGGCGAGCTGAAATTCGTACTCGAAATCGGACACGGCGCGCAAGCCACGAATGATCACCCGCAGCCCGTGCTTGCGTGCGAAATCGACGGTCAGGCCAGCATAACCCTGCACATGCACATTCTTGAGATCGCCCAGTGCACTTGCGGCCATGGCGACACGCTCTTCGGCATTAAACATCGGCGCCTTACTGCCGGGGTCTTCCGCGATCGCGACAACGACGCGATCAAACAGCCCGGCTGCCCGCCGCACCAGATCTTCGTGGCCGAGCGTGATTGGATCAAAGGTTCCCGGGTACATGGCAGCAACGGTCATCAGTTTGTCCTTGAGGCTCTCTTGCCCGAATCGACGAGCGAGAAGCGTACATTACCTGCGTTTGCGGATTTCAGCACCTGCCAGGACGCCGGAAGCTCACAGGCGGCCGTCGCCCGATCCTCCTCGATATAGATACGCGCATCATCGGCGAGCATTGTTCCGCGCTCGAGGAGTCGGCACAGCTCCGGCAGCATGCCGGCGGCGAAGGGCGGGTCAAGAAATACGATATTGAATGCCTCCTCGCCCTGTTGCCGCAAGTATTGTTGCGCATCCATTGCATGAACGGTCGCGCCACTCGCCTTGAGCGTCGCAATATTGCTGCGCAACATGGTGACTGCGGGCGCCGATTTCTCGACGAAGACGCAGTGCGCGGCTCCGCGCGACAGTGCTTCGATTCCCAGCGCGCCGGTGCCTGCACACAGGTCGAGGCAACGCGCGCCGGCGACGCGCGACTGCAGCCAGTTGAACAGCGTCTCCCGAGTGCGTGCAGACGTCGGCCGCAGACCGGGCACCGCCGCTATTTGCAACAGACGACTGCGCCAGTTTCCCGCTACAATACGCAGCCGTCCGGGCTGGGATTTTTTTTCAGCGTTGCGCTTTGGCAATTGACACTTCCTTATCCCCGTCAGTGTAGGCGATTCATCGCCCACAGGTGAAATGCTTAAGATGTTTGCGAACAAGAAAAAGGCGAGCGATAAAGCGGCAGATCAGGGTGGGTTTCTGCAACGCCTGCGCGCGCGACTGAACAGGGGTGACAACTGGCTAAGCTATGACCTGGCGAATCTGGCGCCGGCGGGAAAGATCGATGAGGACGTGCTGGAGGAGCTCGAATCGCTCCTGATCATGGCCGATGTCGGCGTCCAAACCACGACCACAATTATCGCGGACTTGCAGGCGAGCCTGGCACGTAAGGAATTAAAGGACATGGCTGCGCTGCAGCAGGGATTGCGCCGCTCACTGCTGGCCATCCTCGAACCCGTTGCAGAGCCATTACTCATTGAGAAAACCGACGGCCCTTTCGTGATCCTCATGATCGGCGTCAATGGTGCCGGCAAGACGACCACGATCGGCAAGCTGGCGAAACGATTTAGCGATCAGGGGCTGTCGGTGATGCTCGCTGCCGGCGATACGTTTCGGGCAGCCGCCGTCGAACAGTTACAGGCCTGGGGTGAGCGCAATGCGGTGCCGGTCATTGCACAGCACGCGGGCGCCGATCCGGCGGCGGTTATTTTTGATGCCTGCGAGGCCGCTCGGGCACGCGGCGTCGATGTGCTGCTCGCAGACACAGCGGGGCGCTTGCAGAACCAGCAGGGTCTGATGGATGAACTGGTCAAGATCAAACGCGTGGCTGCGCGGCGCGATGCCGGCGCACCACACGAGGTCATGCTGGTGCTGGATGCGAGCCAGGGACAGAATGCCCTGACCCAAGCCGAGAAGTTTCACGCCGCGCTCGGGATCACAGGCATCACCGTTACCAAGCTGGACGGCAGCGCCAAGGGTGGCATCCTGCTTGCCATAGCGCATCAGCTGCGCGTGCCGGTGCGCTTTATCGGTATCGGCGAGTCAGCCGAGGATTTGCAACCGTTCAACGCGGCGGAATTTGTCGACGCGCTGTTGCAGCGCAGCGAAACACGATGATCCGGTTTGAAGAAGTTACCAAACGGTTCCCGGGCGGGCAGGAGGCACTGTCAGGCCTGAGCCTGACGATCGACAAAGGCGAAATGGTGTTCGTCACCGGTCACTCCGGCGCAGGTAAAAGCACCTTGTTGCGGCTTATTGCGTTGATCGAGCGACCGACCAGCGGCCAGGTCATTGTCGATGGCCAGAATACACATCGTGTAAAGCGCAGGAAGATTCCGGCGTACCGGCGCCAGATCGGCATGGTGTTTCAGGACCACAAACTGCTTTACGACCGGCCCGTGTTCGACAACGTCGCGTTGCCGCTGGTGATTGCGGGGATGGGATTTCGCGAAGCAGGTCGGCGCGTCAGGCCGGCGCTCGAGCAAGTAGGATTGTTGCATAAGGAGAAGCGGAATCCCGCGACTTTGTCCGCCGGTGAACAACAGCGTGTCGGTATCGCTCGCGCCATCGTGTCGCGGCCGAAGCTGCTGATCGCCGACGAGCCGACCGGCAATTTGGATCCTGACCTGTCATTGGAAGTGATGCGTATCTTTCGCCGCTTTAACGAAGTCGGCGTTACGGTCCTGATAGCAAGTCACGACATAGTGTTAATCGACAAGCTTGGTTGCCGCCGCATCGAACTCGACGGCGGCAGGATGGCCGCGGCGCCAGTCGAGGATCCGGAGCTGTCGGAATGATGAACTGGTTGCTACGGCATGCGAGCACCTCGGCCAGTTCGCTCGGCCGGCTGTTTCGGCAGCCGTTTGCGAGCCTGATGATTGTTCTCGTCATTGCCGTAACGCTTGCGATTCCCGCGTCGCTGAACCTGGTCGTCAAGACAGCGCAGTCCGTAAGTTCCGGATGGGACAGTGCGCTCGACTTTTCCTTGTATCTGCGACGAAATATCGCCGAGGCCGACGCCGCAAACCTCCGAGATCTTATCGCGCAGCGTGCTGACGTCGCTTCGGTGCAGCTGATTACTGCAAGTGCAGCTCTGGCTGAATTCAAGGCACAGTCGGGATTCGGCGCCGCACTCGATCAGCTGAGCGAGAATCCGCTGCCGCACACGCTGGTCGTACGACCGAGCGCCACCAGCACGAGCCAGTCGATCATCCTGTTGCAGGAAGAGCTCGCTAACCTGCCGGAAGCGGATGCCGTTCAGGCCGACACTGAATGGGTACAACGCTTTCATGCAATTCTCGACATATTGCGTCGCGCGATCGTGATCGGCGGGTCGCTGCTCGGCGTCGCTATCGTCGTTATCATCGGCAACACCATCCGGCTCGACATCCAGAACCGGCGGGAAGAGATAGAGGTGACCAAGTTGATCGGCGCAAGCAACGCGTTCGTCCGCCGGCCTTTCCTCTGGTCCGGTATCTGGTACGGTTTATTCGGTGGTCTGCTGGCGGTAGGTCTTGTGTACTACGGACTTTATCTGCTCGCGCCATCGGTGAGCAGGCTGGCGGGCCTGTATCAGAGCGGTGTCGCGGTGACGGGCCTGGTGGCCGGGGAGGCACTGTTGGTCGTTGGCATTGGCATGGCGCTCGGGCTGATTGGCTCGTGGTTCGCCGCGGCCCGGCATATGCGTCGGATCGAGCCTCGCTAGAGCCTGATATGACATAATCCAGCTGAATCTTTGGCTCTCAAGTCATTGTTTCAAAACACTATTTCTCACCCCAAAGTGTGGAACTTCGACCGATTATTAGCACTCTAAGGCAACGAGTGCTAAAATTCCGCCGCACAGGAGGACACCGATGACAACAGCAGTAGCCACATTGAATCGCGATCTCGCGCTGGCCGGACCGGTCGGCAGTCTCGATGCGTACATCCAGGCCGTTGGCGCCATACCGATGCTGAGCAAAGAGGACGAGCAGGCTTTGTCGCGCCGCTTCAATGAGCACGAGGATCTTGATGCCGCGCGTGATCTGGTCATGGTGCACCTGCGTTTCGTGGTGCACATCGCCAAGGGTTACACCGGGTATGGACTGCCAATCGGCGACCTCATCCAGGAAGGTAACGTCGGTTTGCTGAAAGCGGTCAAGCGTTTCGATCCGGACTACGGCGTACGACTGGTGTCTTTCGCGGTGCACTGGATCCGTGCCGAGATTCATGAGTTCGTACTCAAAAACTGGCGCATCGTCAAAGTTGCGACGACCAAGGCGCAGCGCAAACTGTTTTTCAATTTGCGCAAGAATAAGAAAAGTCTTGCCTGGTTGTCGCACGCCGAGACGCTTGCCGTTGCGGACGATCTTGGCGTAAGCCCGCAGGAAGTCACCGAGATGGAGCGACGTTTAAGCGCTCGTGATGCCATCTTCGATCCCGCGCCCGACGCAGACGACGATCACTTGTATACGCCGGCAGCCTACCTGTCGAGTCCGAATTCAGATCCGGCCGACCTGCTCGAAAAATCCGACTGGCACGATGACGCAAGCGAAAAAATGACGGTTGCGATGCAGGATCTGGATGAGCGCAGCCAGGATATCCTGCAGAACCGCTGGCTGTCGGAAACGAAGATGACGCTGCATGAACTGGCTGACAAGTATGGTGTGTCTGCCGAGCGCGTTCGTCAGCTTGAAGCAAACGCGATCAAGAAGCTTCGCACTGCAATAGTCTGAGAGTTCTCGCGGGCATGGCCCCCTCCAACAGGTGGCCGCCAAGTCCGCGATCGCCCACCGTGGGAGGCCGCCATGCGGGCGATAATTATTATTGGTAGGTTTTACGGCGGTAGCTGATCCAGCCCCCATCTTCCGCACCAAGCGGGTCATGGTGCGTCCAGTGCACCAGTCCGCCCAGCTCGTTCCATTCATACATGCCGCGAAACTGGACCCGGTCGCCAATACCGATAGGCACGCGCTCGGCCAGGTCGATATTGTGCGCGATCAACAGCGTTTCCCGGTCCCTGAGTTGCAGGATGAAGCGCTGATGACGTGACCCTTCGTTGTCATCGCTTAACAGTCGCCGTACGAATCCCGAATCCTCAATCCAGCGTCCGGTATCGCTTTTTTGATAGCCACTATTGATGCCTTACCTACCCTGCAGTGAGCGGTACCATCGTGATTTCAACGCGACGATTGGCCTGGCGGCCGGTGTCGGTCGCGTTATCGGCCACCGGCATGCTTTCGCCCATGCCGATCGTAATCATGCGTTGTGTCGTGATCCCTTGGCTTTGCAGGTATTGCGAAACCGTTCCGGCGCGGCGTTCCGACAAGCCCTGGTTATGCTCGTCCGTTCCCGTGCTGTCGGTATGCCCGGCCACCTCGACAATCGTCTGGTCGAATTCTTTGAGCACCTTGCCGACTGATGTGAGCACATCGAAGAACAACGGATTAAGATCCGAACTGTTGCTTGCGAAGGTCACGTTACCAGGCATATTGAGCGTTATGTTCTCGCCTTTCTCTCCGGTCCGGGTCACGCTGACACCGGTGCCCTGCAGTTCGGCGCGCAACTCTGCCTCCTGCCGATCCATGTAATTGCCGACCGCTCCGCCGGCCAGCGCGCCAACGCCCGCGCCGATCAGCGCGCGCTGCCGACGCTCGAGCGCATCGTCGCCCGACGCGAGACCCACGGCAGCACCGGCCGCAGCGCCAATCAGAGCGGCCTTGGTCGTCTTGCTCATTTGCTCTTCGCCGGTATACGGGTTGAGCGTCTCGCAGCCCGCCGCAAATATTGCCGCCCCAATTATGACCAATGTCCTGATATTGATATGCATGCTCCGGTTGCTACCTCAATACCCCCTATTTTGCCCCAGACACCTGAACGAATACTTAATACAATCCACATTCCTCACCGAAAAGCACCCGATGACCGAAACTATCGACTGGCTACAGCATTATGGCGACTCCCACGCGGAGCTGAGCTACCCGGCACTGTATTGGGCCGCCGTGCCCATGGTCGTGCTGGGCACGGTCGGATTGCTCTGGCTAGTGCCTGTCCCTGAGGAATATGCCCGTATTTCACCTCTGCTCAACTGGGGCAGTACGTTTCTCATGGCTGCCGTCGTGTACTACTTCATTATTTCGATGCCGCTCGCTATCGGTATGTTGCCGTTTGTCGTCGGCGTAGCGGCGTGTCAAACCTGGCTTGAGGTGTCCGAATACTCGCCGCTGCGCGTCAGTACGGGGTTGTTGCTCGCGGGCACTATCGGTCTCTGGGTCGGTCGGCGGCGGCAATGGTCGTTCGGCCCGGTCTGGAAGGACCTGCAACTGATGATGATTGGACCCGCGTGGTTGCTCTCGGTACTGTATCGGCGCATTGGCATTCCCATTTAAGAGATATCTGCATGACATCCAGTAAAACCGCACTAAACTCGATGGACCTTTTCGATGTTCGCGCCGAACTGACGGGCGAGGAATGCATGGTGCAGGACAGCGTCGCACGCTTTGTGGACGAGCAGGCGATCCCGCTCATGCGCGAGGCATTTGAGCAACATCGTTTTCCGCGCGAACTGATTTCGCAGGTTGCGGAGCTTGGACTTCTGGGAAGTTCGATCGATGGCTATGACTGTGCCGGACTCAACAGCATTTGCTACGGGCTGATCTGCCAGGAACTGGAGCGCGCCGACAGTGGGCTGCGGAGTTTTGTCTCCGTGCAAAGCAGCCTGGTCATGTACCCGATCTACAGCTACGGCTCCGAAGAGCAGAAGCAGCGCTGGTTGCCGGCCATGGCACGAGGTGAGGCGATCGGTTGTTTTGGCCTGACCGAACCGCAGGGCGGATCCGATCCGAGCAACATGAAGACGCACGCGAAGCGCGATGGTAAGGACTGGATATTGAACGGCTCCAAGATGTGGATCACCAATGGCTCGGTTGCCGACGCCGCCGTGGTATGGGCCAGGACCGATGAGGGCGTCAAAGGCTTCATCGTGGAAAAAGGCATGCCGGGATTCACGGCGCAGGAAATTGAAAACAAATTCTCGTTGCGTGCCTCGGTAACTGCGGCGCTGTTTTTTGACAATGTGCGGCTGCCGGAGGCTAGCGTATTGCCTGGCGTCACCGGTCTCAAAGGCCCGCTCAGTTGCCTGACCCAGGCACGCTACGGCATAACCTGGGGTGTCATCGGTGCTGCGCAAAGTTGCCTCAACGAAGTCATCCGTTACACCGAGGATCGCATTCTGTTTGGCCGGCCGTTGTCACATACGCAAGCGATCCAGATACGTCTTGCCGACATGGCGCGACGCATTACGACTGCGCAATTGCTGTCGTTGCAGCTTGGCCGACTCAAGGATCGCGGCGTGTTGCGACCGACACAGGTATCGCTCGCGAAGTGGAACAATTGCCGCGCCGCGCTCGACATCGCACGAGACGCGCGTGACATCCTCGGTGGCAGTGGCATCAGTGCCGAGTTCGTACCGATTCGTCACATGCTGAATCTCGAAAGCGTCATCACCTATGAAGGCACCGAGACCGTGCACCAACTCATCGTTGGCAAGGAACTCACCGGCGTAAACGCTTTCGGGTGAGCAAGCCTTAAGCGAGGCGCGACTGCCGCAGGACCGCGCAGGCCGGCCGTGTGAAACAAGTCACAATTCTGTGATTTTTGGCGAACCTGCCTTAACCGCCTGCGACGTAGTTCGCTGACGTCGCAGGCGGTTTTGCCGCACTTTTACGCACTGGATCGACAAACTCTGCCCACGGGGACGCAATATGTGGCTACCAAGTTCGGTTTATGAGCGCCTTCCGCAATTCTGGATGCTGGTCGGAATCTTGCTCATTTGCGGCGCTGTCTACATTGGTTTTGACTTCTCGCTGTCCGGGACCTACCTCGCCGTCGGTATGCTGAGCGTGGTCTGGAGCGGCTGCGTTATGGTATTGCGTGCGCGTCGCAGGAAAGGCTCAGAGAGTGCAACGGAGCAACCAGGCTAAGCCGGTCGGGCGCCCCCGCGTCGCCACCACCGGCTACGCGCAGGATTTCTTTACCGTCCTTCGTGCCCAGTTGTACGCGATGAATCCCGTGATCACATTCGCCGTCGCATAGGCCGCGAATATGCCGATGATGCCGTAGAAGTGCCGGCCCAACAGAGCCAGCGGCACATACAGCAGGATAGTGCGTGTCAGGCTAACGGCCACGCCGGGTATCGGTTTGCCGAGACCGTTGAACGCCGCATTGATCGTCATGACCATGCCGTAGCCGGCGTAACCGAGCGGCGCGATTAACAGGAATTGTTTCGCAACGCCGACAACCGTATCGCTGTCACTGAACAGTGTTGGCAGGTAGCCCGCTGCCAGAGCCAGCAATCCCGCAATGGCCAGCCCGGAGACTACACAAAACCACATGCACAGTCGCAGCGCTTCAAGTATGCGCTCGCCTTTTCCGGCAGACAGGTTTTGCCCGACAAACGGTCCAATCACGGCGGACAGCGCATAGAACATCACGAGCACCAGTGATTCGATACGACTGGCAACGCCGAAACCGGCGACCGCCTGCGGTCCGAAATCCGCTATCAACGCGGTGATAATTGCCGTTGCGATCGGCACGATGGCATTGGTGCCCGCAGCCGGGATACCAACGTGCAAAATGTCGCGCCACGACTTGCGTAACTCAGCCGGGTCCGATCGATTGAAACTGATCATGTTGAGGCGGCCACGCATCAGGTATAGCGCGCCGATAAAAATAACACCGCGTGCCATCAGCGCGGCCATCGCGGCGCCATTCAAACCCATTGCCGGAATCGGGCCCAGGCCGAAAATAAAGATCGGGTCCAGCGCGACGTTGAGAGCGGCGCCCATGATCATCAGTATACTTGGCAACCGGGTATCGCCGGTCGCGCGCATGCTCGCCATTCCAGCCATGCCGACGACGACGAACGGCACACCTGAATAGAGGATCAGCATGAAACCGCGAATCAGCGGGATCATGTCCTCGGGCGCGCCGAGCAAGCGAAACAGCGGATTGATCGTCACCACGCCGACGATGCAGAAGCCGAGTGTGATCAGAAACGACAGCAACAGGCTGTCGGTCGCAAGGCGTCGGGCGCGGCGCATGTCGTGTGCGCCGATCGCGCGTGCCACCACAGAGGACGTGCCTGCACCCATGCCGATCGCAACGCTGGTCACGATCATCAGTATTGGAAAGCTGAAAGCGTATGCGGCCAACGCGCGATCGCCGACGCGGCCGAGAAAGTACGCGTCGATCAGGCCCTGGCCCATCATCGCGAAAATGCCGACCAGGACGGGCAGCGCCATCGCCAGCAGGTGTCGACCTACCGGGCCATCCGTAAGTTTGGCCTTATTCTCTTCCATTATTTCCCGGGGCATATACCGCATCGAGCGCGCGGTCGGCGGCCACTATGACGCAGCCAACCCCGTTGCGCAATGCTCCGGAAAACGGACTAAAACAACATTTTGGCGGTAACGACGTAACGCATCGGGCCGCCTGGGTCGCGTGCCTCGAAGGGGTAACAGGTCACGAGACTCAGATACGGCTCGTCCGTATCGAGCAGCAGACTGCCGCGCCGTGAGTCGACGACATCGATACCGACAACTTTGTACAAATGCTTTTTGCCGCTCACGGTTTCGAGAAGCAGCGACTCGCCGATCTCGAGGTCACGCAGAAAACTGAAATGCGTGTCGCGGTGACCGGCAATGACCGTGTTGCCAGGCTCGCCCGGCAGTGCGCTGGCCGTGAGGTATCCGGGGCCAAACGCGAGCGTTCGACCGGAGCCGCCCGCGAGGACAATCAACTCGACGCCGCCACCGCGCGCGGACAGGCGCGCAACAGGCCAGGTGTCGGCCCAGGGCCAGGGCACAGGTTTGGCGACACCGCTCGCACCGCGCAGCCAGGCGCGCTGCATCAGCTCCTGCGCCATCCAGGCCTTCGCGGGAATGTAGGCGCCCTGGCCAAACTGCCAGAACCCGAAACAAAGCAGACAGGCCACGATCCAGCACCGCGGCGATCTAAGCCAGCGACCCATGGAACCATCTCCTTCGCAGGGCAGGGCCGAGCAACAACAGCGCGGCCAGCAGCAGACAGGCAATGCCGGTCAGTCGCAACTGCTCGGCATCGGTTGCCGTGGCCGGAAAAGCGGCATTCGCCGAGCTCCCGTGTGGCGCCAGGTTGACGACGGCCTTGTTAGCGAGTGGATCGCCGGCCGGACGCTCAGGCGTTTTGTCGATCGCGACGAGGCTCGTGTACTTGCTGACGAGATGGTGTGCGAGTGCGGTGGTGACGACCGCAACACGTGTCTGTTCCGGGTCACCGCCCCGGCGTTGCTGATCGAGCAACTCGGCGATACGCGCACGCGCCCAGAGCGCGCCTACCCCGGCGCTTTGCGTGTTGCCGGCCAATGGTAATTCGCTGCTCCATGCACCGCTGATCGAGTTGCCGGAGATTCGTACAACATCACCGGGGCGCACCGCACTTGAAGCACGCGCCTTGATACTGATGGGCTCGCCGAGATACAGGTCCGGCGTAACACTCGGGTAGCTGTCGACGATCACGCTGCTCGGCCATTGCACGTCGATGTCGGTGAACTGCGGGTTTTCGAGTTTCTGAAACAGGCGATCCATTTTCTCGCCGACCTCGTGCAGGGAGCTGATCGTCGTGAAAGTGCCACGCCCGGCTTCGGCCGCCTTGCGCATGAACCAGCTGTTGGGTGCGGATCCGATACCTACGGTAAACAACCGCGCACCCTGCAACCTCGCATCGATCAGCTGGAACAGGCCCTCCTCGTTGTCGACCGCGCCATCGGTGATGAAGATGACCTGGCGCAGGTAGGAGTCATAGCTTGGCGTACGCAGCGCGAAATCGAGTGCCGGATACATTTCCGTGCCACCGTCGGCATCGAGCGCACGCACAAATCGGGTTGCCGAATCAATGCTGCCTGCGGCTGCGGTGACGCTGGCTGGAAACAGCGGCCTGGTGACTGAGTTGAATTCGATGACGTTGAATTTGTCGCCCGGACGCAGGTCGTCAAGCGCAGACAGCAGCGCCTGCTTTGCCTGCTGAATCGAAACGCCGTGCATCGAGCCTGACGTGTCAATGATGAAAATCATCTCGCGCGGCAGCATCGCGCCGCTGATGAGATCAGACCCCGGCGGCACGACCATCAGCAGATAATGCGGTTGGCCGTTGATCGTTTCGGCAAACGCCATAGCGCGCGGCTGCGCCGACGGCACGGGCCGCCATAGCAATTCGAAGTCGTGATCCATTGGCGCCTGGCCGCCAGCCAGCGAAATCAGGTAGGTGCCGTTCGCTTCGGCCACGTTGACCGGGTGATAGCGGCTCGCGACTATTTCGAGCGGCATGCCGGCGTTGACGTTCGCCTGCAGCGAAATGCGCTGGCCGCGCGTTGCCGATACCAGCGGCGGCGTCATTGGCAGAGAATCCGGCGGCGCCTCCTCCGAAGGCGCATGGCCGGGTGAGTAACGCGGTGTTACGGTCATCGGGTAACGCAGGCTGAAGAGGCCGCTGTCGTAGCGCAGGTCTTCCAGGTATTCGATTTCGATGATGACTTTTTCGCCCGGGGCGATGTTGGCGACCGCCGTGGTAAACAGATTGGCGCGTTGCTGCTCGACCAGGCTGGTCTTTTTGCCACTGGCTTTGGCCGCCTCATATTCCTTGCGTGCCTGTTCCTTTTCGCGAATCTCGCCTTCGATGAAACGATCGCCAATGTACATCCGCATATGATCGACGGCGGCCGTATCGGGTAACGGAAAGACGTACGTGCCCTCGACCCAGTCCGCGCTGTCGTTTTCGAATTCCTGCATCACCGAGACCCGTGCCACGAGCCCGTTGACCTGGATGTTGACGTCGGTATTCAGGAGCGGCGCGTTGGCATAGCCATCGCCCGTTGCCAAGAGCAGTCCCGTTTGCGCATCGGCCAGCGCAGGGTTTGCCAGCAGCAGCACCGCAGTAAGGGTTGTCGTCAGACTTAAGCCAGGGTTGGTCCAGGTGGTTCGCTGCATTGCCGGTCTCCTTCGGATGTGGGAGCTATTGCAACAAGTCAATGCGCCGGGCCGCGGGCTGCGGCATGGCAATGCACCGATGTAATGTGGCAAATTGTGGCGAGGAACCTTAAGGAGTAACCGTGGCCAAACGTATCGCGATCGTCGAGGACGAAGCCGCTATCCGGGATAACTATGCGGCCGCCTTCAAGCGCGAGGGCTATGCCGTCGACACCTACGATTCGCGCAAGCCGGCGCTGCAGGCATTTGCCGCTCGCCTGCCGGATCTCGTGGTCATAGATATCAACCTGCGCGATGACGTCGAAGGTGGCTTTGAGCTGTGTCGCGAGCTGCGTGCACGGGCCGCCGAACTACCCATCATTTTTCTGACGGCGCGCGACAGTGAATTCGATGCCGTGTCTGGTCTGCGACTTGGTGCCGATGACTACCTGACCAAGGACATCAGCCTGCCGCATTTGATGGCGCGTATTGCGGCGTTGTTTCGGCGCCTCGAGGCGATGCAGCAGCCGCACGCGGCGGAGAGCCGCCTGACACGTGGTGATCTCGCGATCGATACCGAGCGTATGACCGTGCTCTGGCAGGAGCAGCCGGTGGGCCTGACCCTGACCGAGTTCTGGCTCGTGCATGCGATGGCGCGTTATCCGGGCCATGTGAAGAATCGGCAGCAATTGATGGACGCGGCGCAGGCGGTACTCGACGACAACACGATCACGTCGCATGTGAAACGCATTCGGCGCAAGTTCATCGCCATTGATGCCGGGTTCAATGCCATCGAAACCGTGTACGGCATGGGTTATCGCTGGCTGCAATGAACCTCCGGCGGCAGTTGCTTCTGGTCAGCCTGCTAACGCTGGTATTGCCGTGGGCTGGCTGCCAGTTTATTCGCGAGACGGAAATCGCCCTGCGCGCCGGACAGCAGCAGATGCTGGCGGGCACCGCGCGTGCCATCGCCGATTCGCTGACGCAACGCGAGGACGACTTTCCGCTGCGGCTCGACAACGACTTCGCCGTAGGCGAACAACTGTACGGTCACCGCCTGGATGCGCTGCCATCGATCGATGGTTACTTCGATGACTGGAACCTCAGTCGTGATTCTCTGCGCACTCTGCGCGGCACCGACGGCCCGATCCGCTTCGCCATCGGTCTGCATCGACAGGCCGTGTATTTATACGTAGAGGTCGCCGACGACAATGTCATTTACGCGGCACCCGGGACGATAGCCGTCGAAAACAGTTTGCACGCGGCCGATCGCATCGGTCTGGTCAGTGTAAGCCCGCCGTATCTCAACGAAACGTTTGTGTTCGGTGCGGAAGCACCCGGGCCGATTATCAGCTATGTGCGCACAGCGTTGGGTTTCGAGTCAGACGCGACTGTAGCGGCGCATTGGCAGGACGTGCCGGGACGCGGTTATCAGCTCGAGGCACGAATCCCGGCCGGCAAACTGGGCACCAATCTGGGGCTCGTTGTCAGCAACACGAGTGATGCAGTCACACCGGCCGTGCGCAGCGCGAGTTTTGCTGCGCGTGCACCGGGCACCTTTGTGACGACGTCGGAGGCGCTCACCGCATTTGCGGCCGAACGCGCGCAGCCGGGGATGCGTCTGACGCTCACCGATACCTCGGGCTGGCGCATCGCATCGGCCGGCGACGTTGAGTTGCCGGCACGGGAGCGAGGGAGTATCCGTACCAAGCTGCCGCGCCTTGCTTATGAGTCGCTCGTCGAACCGGGCCAGGAGGCCGTGCTCGCGGAGCCTGATGCGAGCGGCCAGGAGCGACAGACCTACGTACAGGAAGCCCTGCAGGGGACGGCGTCTGTAGACTGGTTTCGCAGCGCCGACAGCGGCGACGCGATCGTTGTCGCAGCGCAACCAGTCATGGTTGGCAGCCAGGTCATCGGCGCGCTGGTGCTGCAGCAGGGTACTGACGCTATCCTGAGCCTCCGCAACCAGGGGCTGGCCCGCCTCATCTATGTCACGGTAATCGCCACACTGGTAGCGGCGATCGCGTTGCTTGGTTATGCGACCTGGTTGTCGCGCCGCATTCGCCGTTTAAGCATCGCGGCGGAAGACGCACTTGAGAATGATGACCTGCGCAGCACCCTGCCCAGCGCGCTCGACGGCGACGAAGTTGGGGATCTGTCGCGCAGCTTTTCCCATGTGCTGCGACAACTCGGTGATTACAACGAATACCTGCGCTCGCTTGCGTCGAAGCTGTCGCATGAATTGCGCACCCCGCTCGCGATCGTCACTTCATCGCTGGAAAACCTCGAACACGAACCGCTCAATGCCGCATCCGCCAACTACGCGGCGCGAGCGAAGGGTGGTGCCGATCGGTTGCGACGCATACTCACGGCGATGAGTGAGGCCAGCCGCGTTGAAGAATTAATGCAGCACGCCGAGCCAGAGGCTTTCGACCTCGTGGCCGTGTTGCGTTCGACGGTTGCGGCGTATCGCGATGTTTACCTGGCCCGGCAATTTGATCTGGCGACGGAACTGGATGCGGGGCCGATGCGCGGCTCGCCGGAACTGCTGATTCAGATGCTCGACAAGCTGGTCGACAATGCCGTGGACTTCAGTAGCGATGGAGACGTTATTCAGATTGACCTTGGTCGCAATGCCGGGCACTTGCTGATCTCGGTGAGCAACCCGGGTCCGGCGCTGCCCGAGCGCATGCGCACGCAGCTGTTTGATTCCATGGTCTCGGTGCGCAACAAGAACAGTGACCGCCACCTGGGGCTAGGATTGTATGTGGCAAAACTCATCGCCGAGGGCCACGGTGGTAGTATTTCCGCAGATAATATCGATGGCGGCGTTCGGTTTACCGTCCTGTTGCCGGAACCAGACTAGAGGAGCGAAAGATGTCGAACGAGGGATACCACGAGCCGATCGCGGAGCTCAGCGACGAGACGCGTGACATGCATCGCGCTATTACTTCATTGATGGAGGAACTCGAGGCCGTGGACTGGTACAACCAGCGCGTGGATGCCTGCAAGGACAAGGAACTTGCGGCGATCCTTGCGCACAATCGCGACGAAGAAAAAGAACATGCCGCGATGGTGCTCGAGTAGATACGGCGCAAGGACCCGGCGTTCGACAAGGAGCTCAAGGATTTCCTGTTCACTAACAAAGTCATTGCGCATCCGTGATACCGATTGTCCGCCATGAACTCCGGCTTCCTGTTTCTGCTGTTCGCCGACCTGCTGCTTTTAGCTCACATATTGTTCGTCGCATTCGTCGTTTTCGGCGTTGTTCTGATTCTTGCCGGCAAGCTCGCCAATTAGGGCTGGGTCCGAAATCCGTGGTTCCGAACGGCTCACCTCGTGGCGATCGTAATCGTGGTGCTGCAAACCTGGGTCGGTGTCGTTTGCCCGCTCACCACCTGGGAAATGGCATTTCGCGAACGAGCCGGCGAGATTACCTACTCGGGATCATTCGTATCGCACTGGCTCGATACCCTGTTGTATTACCAGGCGCCTGCCTGGGTGTTTGTGATTTGCTATACACTGTTTGCGCTGGTCGTCGCCGCGTGCTGGATCTGGGTGCGCCCACGGAAGTTTTTCTAGGGGGATTCGCATGATTGGCTATGTAATTCTCGGCACCAACAACCTAACCCGCGCCACCTTATTTTACGACGCTCTGGCGGCGGAACTGGGCATGTCCCGAATGATGGATTTCGGCGAACGCGGTTATGCCTGGGGAGCTGCCATGGATAAGCCGATGCTTTGCATCATGACGCCCTACGATCGCAAGCGGGCGACAGTGGGCAACGGCGTGATGGTCGGCATTGCGGCGACTTCGCAGGACCAGGTCGATCGGGTCTATAACAAGGCGTTGGAGCTCGGCGGCACCGACGAAGGTCCTCCCGGCTTGCGCCCGGAGGGTGGCGACGGCTTTTACGCGGCCTACTTCCGTGACCTCGATGGCAACAAGCTCGACGTATTCACCTACGGCTGAACGATTGCCGCCGTAGCGACCATGTAGCCCGCATTCCGTATGCCTGGAAGCTGAAATTCGACGGAGTCCCGGAGTAACATCGGCTCATGAATACACCACATGCTTGAACTTCGACCCGCCTGCGAGATCTGCGACAGCTGTGTCGACGTGTCGCGGCTGGCGATCGGTAGCGGAGGCCCGCAATGCTCGATTACACAATGAACATTGGCGTTGTGGCGCACGCCATACAACTCGCGCTGGCATCGGTTTTTCTGCTCACCGCTATTGCCGGCATGCTCAACGTGATGACCGGACGTTTGTCTCGCATCATCGATCGTGGCAGACAGATTACCGAGACCGCGACACTGCAAGGGGAGCAGCAGGCCGAGGAAGTGCAGCGCCAGCTGAAATCCCTCGAACACCGTCGCTACCTTGCAAGCGCGGCGTTGCTCGTGTGCACGGTCATCGCGGCACTGTTCCTCGAGGTGCTGCTGCCACTCAAGCTGAGATGGCTCGTCGGGATCGTTTTCACCGCCTCAACACTGGCACTCGTCGTGGGGCTCGCCTATTTCCTCCGCGAAGTTCATCTCGCTACGCGAACAGTGCGGATTGGGGCACGGCTACGCAAAGCTCGCTGAAATCAGGGGATTCCGTATGAACAGCAACGCTCTCATCGCTATTCTTGCGTGCACGGCATTGCTTACTGCCTGCGAATCAAGGAATGTCCAGACAGATGTCACGGGTTTGAAGGACTTTGCCAGACGCTACGCCGCGGCATGGAGCTCGCAAGACCCGGTCGCGTTTGCGTCGTTCTATGCGCAGACCGGCTCGTTGCGCGTCAATGACGGCGAACCGGCTGTCGGTCGCGATGCGATCACACAGATGGCACAAGGCTTTATGGACGCATTTCCCGATATGCTCGTTCGGCTGGACGAGCTGCGCCTTCGCGGCGACTACGTGAAATTTCACTGGCACTGGACGGGAACAAATACTGGCCCCGGGGGCACCGGGAACGCCGTGGACCTGCGCGGATTCGAACAGTGGACACTCGATGACGAGGGCTTGATACTCGAATCGCTGGGTCATTTCGACAACGACGAATATAGACGACAGTTGCTCGGAGACCCGGAGGACAATGTCGCGGAAGACTAACTTATCGGCCATAAGGACTCTCGATGAATCATTTTCCTAAACAGATCAGCCAGCTGCCCAAATTCGACGGTGCTTTCGCCGCTTACAAACTTGCGGCCGAGAAGTGCGATGTGCTATTTGCCTCGTACCCCGCGGGAACGACCATTCCCGAGCACGATCACGATACGGATAACCTGGGCGTGATTACTCAGGGTGAACTCATCCTGACCGTCACCGGGAAAGAAAAACGCTACGGCCCGGGCGACTGGTATCACATCCCGGCCAACGCAGCGCATGCTGCACGTTTCGACGTGGCAACCTCCGAGATCGAATTCTGGTTTCACCCGGCAGTCGCCGGCCGCTGACATTGCGAAAAATTCTTCTCATCCTGCTCTTGCTAAGCGCCCCGCTGCCGGCTGCCGAATTCAGGCCATATCCGGAAGCCGCGATTTCGATCGAACAATGGCAGACGTATTTTGATGCCGTGCGGCTCGAATTTGGGGAAACGATGCAGGAAGAACCCGAGGTTAACCTGGTCCTGTTCCACGATGAATCAACAGCAACGTATTACGCCTTTACGATACCCGCGAATCCCGCTCACCCGGCGTGGGTGACACGCAGGGTTGTCGAGCAGGACGGCGAAGTGGCCGTGGAACAGACTGGATACTTCGCTGGCGACGAGGCGCCGTTCGCGGACCTGTTTGACGCATTCTCCGATCTGTCGGATGAGCTCGGCGAAGAATTCAAAAATGAGTGACGCCGCGGCGTCATCGCGCCGTGTCCCTCGCTGGCGGCCTTTGACTTACCTTGTGATTCTCGGCGCGAGCTGGGGACTGCATTTTTCGTTTATCAAGCTCGCCGCCGAATCCGGTTTGTCGTATCTCGGTATCGCGACCGTTGCTACCGCCGGTGTCACTACCCTGCTCGTCCTGATGTCATTGCTGCGGCGACGGCTGCCAGTGTTCGATCGGGCGCATTTCAGGTTCTATTTCATCTGCGCGCTGCTCGCCTATGTAGTGCCATTTCTGCTCGAACTGGCCAGTGCGGCGCATTTGCCGGCCAGCGTGCTGACGCTCGTTGTCAGCAGCACGCCGCTGTTCACGGTCGCGCTGGCGATCGCGTTTCGCAGCGATACGATTTCCGCGCGCCGCCTACTGGTCATTGGTATCGGCACCCTCTCGACGGCGCTGATCCTGGTCCCGGCAGCACTCGGGATCACGGACATTCCCGTGTTCTGGGTGCTGGTCGCTTTCGTGGTGCCGCTGTCCTATTCCGCCGACCATATCTATATTGCGAAGGCCTGGCCACAGGGCTCGGACTCCTATCAGCTTGGTTGCGGCGAAGCGTTGCTGGCGCTGGCCATGCTCACCCCGGCGTACCTGTGGCAGGGCGTCGCTGCCGACCTCGAAGTGCCGTTCGGCCCCGGCCATATCGCAATGATGGTGATGGCTGGATTCGCGCTGGTCGAGATCTTCCTGTACTTCGAAATCCTGCGCATCGCCGGGCCTATATTCACCTCGCAAACCAATTTCGTCACCGTCGTCAGCGGCGTGGTCTGGGCAATGATTATTTTTGACGAGCAGCCGAGCCAATGGTTATGGCTCAGCGCGGCGCTGCTCGGCGTCGCGCTGCTGGTCATCGCGACCGATGGCAACCGCAAGTAACGTGATCAGACGCCGAGGTAGTTTGCTATTCCCTTCGCGGCCTCGCGGCCTTCGAACACAGCGGTAACCACCAGGTCCGAGCCGCGCACCATGTCGCCGCCGGCAAAGACTTTCGGGTTGGTCGTCTGAAACGGGTGTGCACCGTGCGAGGCCACACGCACCTTGCCACTCGGCAGGGTTTCGATGGCGCTGTCGTCGAACCACGCCGGCGGGCTCGGGCGAAAACCGAAAGCAATGATGACCGCATCGGCAGGCAAAATATTCTCAGTGCCCGGCACCGGCTCCGGGCGACGTCGTCCATCGGTGCCAGCGCTACCCATTCGCGTTTCAATGACCCTGACTCCGGTCACACCGTTTTTATCGCCAATGATTTCCAACGGCTGACGATTGAACAGGAACCGGATACCCTCTTCCTTGCAGTTCTGCACTTCCTTGCGAGAGCCGGGCATGTTCTCTTCATCACGCCGGTAGGCGCAGGTCACGCTCGTTGCGCCCTGGCGAATTGCCGTACGCACACAGTCCATGCCGGTATCGCCGCCACCCAGAACCACAACGTTTTTGCCGTCGAGATTGACCCACGGTAGTGGCGGCTTCTCGTAGCGCAGAGTGTGATAGACGTTGGAGACCAGATACGGCAAAGCCTCGTACACGCCGGGCAGTTCTTCGCCCGCGAACTCGCCGCGCACGTAGGTGTAGGTACCCATGCCGAGGAACACGGCGTCAAACTCGGCAATCAGTTCTGCGAACGGCTTGTCCTCGCCGATCTTCGTGTTCAGTACGAACTGCACGCCCATGCCTTCGAGAATCCTGCGGCGTTGTTCAACAACCTGCTTCTCGAGCTTGAATGGCGGTATGCCGTAAGTCAGCAAACCGCCGATCTGCGGGTAGCTGTCAAACACGACCGAGCGAATGCCCGAGCGTGCGAGCACGTCTGCCGCAGCGAGACCCGCCGGACCCGCGCCGACGATGCCAACGCGTTTGCCGGTAGCGACAACGTGCGACATGTCCGGACGCCAGCCCAGCTTGATCGCCTCGTCGGTAATATATTTTTCGATATTGCCGATGGATACGGCACCGAGCTCGCCATTCAACGTGCACGCGCCCTCACACAGCCGATCCTGCGGGCAAATGCGGCCGCAAATCTCGGGCAGGGAATTGGTCTGGTGCGAAAGCTCCGCCGCCTCAAACATCTTGCCGTCTTCGATCAGCTTCAGCCAGTTGGGAATATAGTTATGCACCGGGCACTGCCACTCGCAGTAGGGATTGCCGCAATCGATACAGCGTCCGGCCTGCGCCGCGGCACTCGCGCCGTCGTACTGGCCATAGATCTCATCGAAATGCCTGACGCGTTCTTCCGGAGTTTGCTTGTCCGGATCCTTACGTGGAACCTCGAGAAATTGCAGCGGATGCCTGGACATGTGTTATGCCGCCCGCCGCAGGGTCTCGATCAGCGTGCCGAGCTCCGCCGCCTTGGGTTTGACGATCCAGAACTTCGGCAGGAAGGTGCGGTAATCCTCGAGTATCATCTCGCCCCACTCGCTGCCGGTGAGCGCGACATGCTGGGTCAGCAACGCCCGCAAATGGTGCGCGTGCGCTTCCATGCTTTCCGGCGAAATCCGGTGGATGTCGATCAGTTCATGGTTGTAACGGTCCATGAAATTACGCTCGAGGTCGAGCACATAGGCAAAACCGCCCGTCATTCCCGCGCCGAAATTGACGCCCGTGCGTCCCAGCACGACGACAACACCATCGGTCATGTACTCGCAGCAATGATCCCCAGTGCCTTCAATCACGACCGACGCGCCTGAATTGCGTACCGCGAAACGCTCACCGGCCGTACCCGCTGCAAACAGCGTACCGCCGGTCGCGCCATACAGGCAGGTGTTGCCGACAATCGCTGTTTCCCGTGCTTCATATGACACGCCTTCGGGTGGACGAATCACGATGCGACCGCCGGCCATGCCCTTGCCGACGTAGTCGTTCGCGTCACCGATCAGCGTCATGTTGAGGCCGCTGACGTTCCAGGCGCCGAAACTCTGTCCGGCCGTACCGCGCAGGAAAATCTCCAGTGGCGCGTCCTTCATGCCATGGTTGCCGTAGCGGCGTGCGATCTCTCCTGCGAGTCGTGCGCCGATGGAGCGATTGAAATTTCGCACCTCAAAGCCAAACTTCCCACCCGCCTTCGATTCGATCGCCGGCAAAACCGTGCGCAGCATCTCTTCCGCCAGCTCGCCCTTGTCGAAGGGGTTGTTGCGCGGGTCGGTACAAAACTGCGGTGCATTTTTGGCCAGCCCGTCGGCCGACACGATTGGCGACAGGTCAAGTCGTGCCTGGCGGTCGGTTATGCCAGGCAGCAGCTCCAGCAGATCGACTCTGCCGATCAGCTCTTCAAGTTTTCGCACACCGAGCTCAGCCATCATTTGCCGCGTTTCCTCGGCAACGAAGCGGAAGAAGTTGATCGCCATTTCCGGCAGGCCGATGAAATACTCGCTGCGCAAAGTCTTGTTCTGCGTCGCGACACCGGTCGCGCAGTTATTCAGGTGGCAGATGCGCAGATACTTGCAGCCGAGTGCAATCAGTGGCGCCGTGCCAAAGCCGAAACTCTCAGCCCCAAGCATCGCGGCTTTGATCACATCCACGCCGGTCTTGAGGCCGCCATCGGTCTGCAGGCGGACCTTGTGGCGCAGGCCGTTGCCACGCAGCACCTGGTGCGTTTCCGACAAGCCGAGTTCCCATGGGCTGCCGGCATATTTGACCGAGGTCAGCGGACTCGCGCCTGTGCCGCCGTCATAGCCCGAAATCGTAATCAGGTCGGCATAGGCCTTGACGACCCCCGCCGCGATCGTACCGACGCCGGGCTCCGCGACCAGCTTGACCGACACGAGCGCCTGCGGGTTGACCTGCTTGAGATCGAAAATCAGCTGCGCGAGATCTTCGATCGAGTAGATATCGTGGTGTGGCGGCGGTGAGATCAGACCAACGCCCGGTTTTGCGAAGCGCAGCTTCGCGATCATCTCGTTGACCTTGTGCCCCGGCAACTGACCACCCTCGCCGGGCTTCGCTCCCTGCGCCATTTTTATCTGGATCACTTCGGCGTTGACCAGGTACTCGGCGGTGACGCCGAAACGACCGGACGCGACCTGTTTGATCTTCGATACGCGCTCCGTGCGATAGCGTGCCGGATCCTCGCCGCCCTCGCCGGAGTTGGAGCGCGCTCCGATACGATTCATTGCGATCGCCAGCGCCTCGTGCGCCTCGGGGGACAGCGCCCCCAGTGACATCCCGGCGCTGTCAAAACGCGGCATGATGGCTTCGACCGGCTCAACTTCGGCCAGCGGCACAGCAGGGCCAGCGGCGCGAGGTTTCATCAGGTCGCGCAGGGTGGCGATCGGTCGGTCGTTGACGAGCGTCGCATATTCCTTGTAGCGCTCGTAGTCACCACTGCGAACGGCCGCTTGCAGCGTCGTGACAACATCCGGATTGAAGCAGTGATACTCGCCGCCGTGCACATACTTCAACAGGCCGCCCTGTTTGATGGGTTCGCGCGGCTCCCAGGCGGAAGCTGCCAGCTTCTGCTGGTCAGAAAGCAGATCCGCGAAGTTCGCGCCCTGAATACGCGACGCTGTTCCGCGGAAGCATCGTGCGACGATCTCCTCATGCAGGCCGATGATCTCAAACAGCTGCGCACCGCGATAACTGGAGATCGACGATATGCCCATCTTGGACATGATCTTGAACAGGCCCTTGCGAATGCCGCGTCGATAACCACGACCCAGTTGCTGCTGCTTTTCCAGGTCGCCGCGTTGCGCAATGCTGTGCAGTGACTGGTAGACGAGATATGGGTAAACCGCGGTTGCCCCGTAGCCAATAAGGCAGGCGAAATGATGCGGATCACGTGCGACGCCGGTTTCAACGAGGATATTGGCATCGCAACGCAAACCAATCCTGACCAGGTGATGGTGTACAGCGCCGGTCGCCAGTAGTGCGTGCACGGGCAGCTTGTCCCGTTTCAGGTAGCGATCGCTCAGCATCAGGATCAATTTGCCCTGGCGCAATGCAGATTCCGCTTCAGCACAAATCTGGTCGAGCGCCTCGTTGAGCGACAACGTCGCATCGACGTTGAGATCGATAAACGCGTTGCTGTCGCCATACATCTCGTCACTGAGCAACTGGCGCAGTTTTCTCTGCGACAGCACCGGTGAATTCATCACGACCTGCTCTGCGTGCTCGGAACCGACGTCAAACAAACTGGATTCCCGGCCAATATTGGTCTGCAACGACATCACGATGCGCTCGCGCAGCGAATCGATCGGCGGGTTCGTTACCTGGGCAAACTGCTGTCGGAAATAGTCGAACAGTGAACGTACCTGGCTGGATAACACTGCCATGGGCGTGTCGTCGCCCATCGACCCGACTGCCTCCTGCTCTGCCTGCGCCAGTACCGCGACGATGTCGTTCAGTTCTTCGCGCGACAGGTTGAACATCTTCTGATAAGAGGCGAGTGTTGCTGCATCCATGGGCTCGGCGGCGATGTGGGTATCGACGAGCTCCGAATCGAGGTAGCGAACGCCCTTCTTTAACCACTTCTTGTACGGCGCACGCATTTTCAGAATATCGTGAATGTCATCGTTTTCGAGCAGCGTGCCGTTCACGAGATCGACCGCAATCATCTCGCCCGGCCCCAGCCGGCCCTTGCTCACGACATCCTTTTCATCGTAGTCGTAGACGCCGACTTCCGAGGCGATCGTGATGTGCCGATCCGCCGTGATGACGTAGCGTGCCGGCCGTAGTCCGTTGCGATCCAGGCAACAGGCGGCATAGCGACCGTCGGTCAGCACGATGCCAGCAGGGCCGTCCCAGGGTTCGAGCTGGTAATCAAAAAACTCGTAGAAAGCACGAACGTCGGGGTCCAGATCGTCGATCGCCTGCCACGCCGGCGGCATCAGGATGCGCATGCCCTGCAAGATGTCCATGCCACCCGCGCGCAGGATTTCGAGCATGTTGTCGAGACTCGATGAGTCAGAGCCGACCAGCGAGATGATAGGGTCCAGGTCGGAAATATCATCGAGTTTGTCAGAGACGAAATTCTTCGTCCGCGCTATCGCCCAGTTGCGGTTGCCCTGAATCGTGTTGATCTCGCCGTTATGGGCGAGAAAACGGAACGGTTGCGCCAGTCGCCACTGCGGTAGCGTGTTGGTCGAAAAACGCTGATGAAACAGGCAGACCGATGATTCGAGTCGTTCGTCAAGCAGGTCCGGATAGAAACTGGCCAGCGAGCCAGGCATGACCATGCCTTTGTAACTCAAGGTGACCGACGACAGGCTCGCAATATAGGCGTCGCCATCAGCAAGCCGCTTTTCCGCGCGGCGGCGAGCGAGAAACAGGCGTCTATTGAAGCGGCCGCGCTGCATGCCGGCAGGAGCGTTAACGAAAACCTGCTCGATACGCGGCAGGGTTTGCAGTGCCTGCTCACCACAGACAGAGGGATCGGTCGGCACTTCACGCCAGCCGGCAACTTCGAGGCCGATCTCAACCAGCGCCGTATCGATTGCTTCACGCGCTGCCGCGGCGAGCTTTGGGTCCTGATGCAGGAATACCATGCCGACCGCAAATCGTTCACCCAGCGTGAAACCAAGGTCTTCGCCGACCGCACGCAGGAACTCAAACGGAAACTTGAGCAGCAGGCCACAGCCGTCGCCGGTCTTGCCATCGGCCGCAACGGCACCGCGATGCGTCAGACGGGCGAGCGCGGAGATCGCCGTTTTGACGACCCAGTGACTCGGCATGTCATCGAGATTAGCGATCAGTCCAAAGCCGCAACTGTCGCGCTCGAATGCCGGGTCATAAAGACCTTGTGCGATTCGCTCCGTCATAAACGCCTTGGGGAATACGCGCAGCACGCGCCCCATAACCGATGGTGGTCCGGAAGGCGATCAGTATGCCATGCCTTTTTGAACGGCAAACAGACGGCTCAGAATCGGGGCTTTGAGGCCCAAAAAAGCCTGGTTTTTAGGGGTTTGCAGTGCTTTTCGGCCGGCGCGGCGTTTGGTTTCGCGCGTAACCAAGTGTCAGTGGATTTCCTCGCCGGTCTCTCCCCAGCGACCCGCGATCAGGAGCCAGTCGTCACCATCGCGCACGAGCTCCAGTTCAAAATTGTAGGCATCCGCGCTGAAACCCAACACCCCGTCATGTGTAACGGCCATTCCCACCTTCAGGTCGATTTCGCCGGCCGTGTCACCGAACACGCGCACACCCTCGACGCTGGTCAGCAGTTTGAGGTTGTTGGCGCGCAGGAAATATACAAGAAACATTTTCTCGATGTCGTCGCAATCGTTTCCGCGCGCGTCAGCGTAGTCGTCAGAAATCATGTCCATCAGGCCGCTGCGATCTTTCGCTTCCGCGCGCAGTTGCCCCTCGACAACCCAGGCTCGCAGCGCCGCCTCGGGCGGCGTGGGCGGATTGCCGCACGCGAGCATGCTGCTGGCCAATAGCCCGACGAGCAACAGCCGCAGTTGTTTTCCGGTAGCACTGACCATGATCTGCTAGAGTTTACCGGGAATTCTAAGCGTTGAGTAAGGCGATGTCGGTAAAACTACTGAGCGAGAGTGGCGACAGGTCGATCACCGATGAGGATCAGCTCCGTATCGAAGCCATACTCGACTTCTGGTTTCGCGAACAGGCGTTGACGGCGCCGCAAATAGATCGACGGATGGACGTCTGGTTTGGCGAGGACGAGGTCTTCGACCATGAATGCAAAAAGGAATTTGAAGCCGATGTCGGACTTGCATCTGATGGCAAGCTCGATCACTGGGCGCATGAACCGCGTGGCCGTCTCGCACTGATACTTCTGCTCGACCAGTTTCGACGCAACATCTACCGCAACACCGCCGAAGCGTTTTCCAGGGACAAGCAGGCACTGAAACTGTGTGTTGAGGGTGCGATGGAGAAGAAGGACCAGGGGCTGGCGCCGATTCAACGCGCGTTTTTTTACATGCCACTGCAGCATTCCGAGTCCGCCAAGGTGCAGGCGAAATCGGTGGGGCTTTTTAGCAAACTGGCGGAGTCCGTATCGCGGACGTATCGGGAAACGTTCGAGACCATCGCCCAGTTTGCGGAACTGCATCGCGATATCGTCGAACGGTTCGGCCGATTTCCGCACCGCAACATCCTCCTGAATCGGCCCAACACCCCGGAAGAAGACGAATACCTGTCGGGTGACAGCCCCGACTTCGGGCAGGGCGGCTAGCCCGGCGGGGCAGGATCGATGTCCAGGCTCGCATGCGACAGGCGTGCGAACCGCCACGTCAACAGAGTCGCGGCGACCGACAAACCGACAATGAACGCGACCCAGGTGTAAACGGGCGCCGCCTTGTAGGTCACGGCGGCCATGTAAGCAAGCGGAAATGCCAGTACCCAGTAGGCGAAGGTGTTGATGGCCATCGGGAAATGCGTGTCCTTGTAACCACGCAACGCACCCGCGGCACCGATTTGTACACCGTCCGCAACCTGAAAGATCGCAGCCGCCAGCAACAGGTTGATCGCGATACTGGTCACTGATGGATCATCGGTGTACATGGAAACGACCATGTCGCGAAACAGCAGCATGAACACGGCTGAGCAGGTCATGAATATCGCACACGCCGCGATACCGAAGCCGCCGCTGAACCGCGCTGCCTGCGCATTGCCGGAACCCAGCGCATGACCGACACGCACGGTTATTGCAGCGCTGAGCGCCAACGGGATCATGAACATCAAGCTCGCGAAGTTGATTGCGACCTGGTGAGCCGCCGCAATCGACGCGCTACGCGTCCCCATCAGTACCGACGCCGCATTGAACAGGCCCGCCTCGGCGGTAATCGTGATCGCGATCGGCAGGCCCAGCACCAGGATTTCCTTCAACGCAGCGGCGCGCAAACGCCCGGCACGCGAGAAAATCTGCATGCTCGCGTAGATCTTGCTACGCCACATGTAGATCGCCAGGCTGATCATCATCATCCACATCGTGATCGCGCTGGCGAGCCCGCAGCCGACGGCGCCGAGCGCTGGCGCGCCGAGTTTGCCGTACATCAGCACCCAGTTAAGGAACACGTTCACGAACAGCGATGCCACTGATACGTACATGATTGGCCGGGTCTCGCCGATGCCCTCGGTCGTGAACCGAAGCGCGAGGAATATGAAGATTCCCGGGGCGCCGAGCACGATAGCCAGTACGTAACCCTCGGTCAGCTCGCGAAATTGCGGATCAATGCCAACCAGGTCAAGGGCCGAACCTGCAAACAGGTAGAAGATCGCAATCAGCGCGATGGCCATGATGATGCCGAGAAGGATTCCCTGGCGGGTATAACGGCCAATAATCTCCGGGTTGCCGGCCCCATAATGCCTTGCGGCAATCGGCGAGATTGCCATCATGGTGCCGAGACAGAACGCGAAACCGAAGAACCAGACACTGCCGCCGACAGCAACCGCTGCCAGCGATTCTGCACCCAGCCGTCCGGCCATAACCGCATCCGCAAAATGTATGCCGGCCATGGACAAATTGTTGACGATCAGCGGCCCGGCGAGCCCCAACAGGGCCCGCAATTCGTGTCGCCAGTTACCACTCGAAAACATCGCGGCACGATACCGCATTATTGACGGTTGCGTGTTCAGGTTTCTTACCCGAATAGTGTAAAGTTGCCTGCGCATCCAGACGCGATGAGGCACGGAGACAAGCATGCTGCATGGCGGTCGATCTAACAGGGTTGTTGTTGTAGGCGGTTCAAGGATTCCATTCTGCCGCTCGTATTCGATCTATCGCGAAGTATCAAACCAGGACTTGATGGCAGCTGCTCTTTCCGGGCTCGTCACTAAATACGACCTCAAGGGCCAAAAACTCGGCGAGGTTGCGCTGGGTGCCGTGATCAAACATTCGCGTGACTGGAATCTCGCGCGCGAATCCGTCATTGAATGCGGCTTGTCACCAAAGACGCCCGCCTTCGATCTGCAACGCGCCTGTGGCACCAGTCTCGAAGCCTGCGTCCTGATCGCCAACAAGATCGCGTTGGGACAGATCGACTCCGGCATCGCGGGCGGGGTCGACTCTATCAGCGACGCGCCGATCGTCTATCCCGACAGCTATCGGCGTATTTTGCTCGATGTGGTCCGCGCGCGATCCCTGCCGCAACGAATATTGCCGTGGTTCCGCCTGCGTCCAAAACATTTCAAGCCCGAGTTGCCGGGAGTCATTGAGCCGCGCACCGGGATGTCGATGGGCGAGAGCACCGAAGAGATTGCGCGTGAATGGGACGTACAGCGCGAACATCAGGACCAGCTCGCACTGGCGAGTCATATCAAGGCCGCGCATGCCTACGATTCCGGCTGGTATGAGGATCTCGTCGTTCCTTTCATGGACTGCGAGGAAGACAACAATATCCGTCGCGACTCCACGTTTGAGAAATTGCAAGCGTTGAAACCGGTGTTTGCGAAAGATGGGGAAGCGACGTTGACGGCTGGCAACAGCACGCCGTTGACCGATGGTGCGGCAGCCGTGTTACTCGCATCCGAGTCCTGGGCGACCATGAAAAACCTGCCGATTGCGGCCTACCTGACGTTCGTCAAGGCTGCAGCGGTCAACTTCATCAACGAGGAAGGTCTGTTGATGGCGCCCGCTTATGCGGTTTCGGACATGCTCAAGGACGCCAATCTGCGTTTGCAGGACTTCGACTTCTATGAGATTCACGAAGCGTTCGCTGCGCAGACGATCGCTACTCTCAAGGCCTGGCAATCGGAGAAATTCTGTCGTGAGAAGCTCGGCCGTAATCAACCACTTGGCCCCATCGACCTGACCAAGCTGAACGTCAAGGGCGGCAGCCTCGCGATCGGCCACCCGTTCGCCGCCACTGGCGCGCGTATTGTGGGCAACATGGCGAAGCTCCTCAGCGAAAAGGGATCCGGCCGCGGCCTGATCTCCGTATGCACCGCAGGCGGCATGGGTGTAACGGCGATCATGGAGGCGGCACCGCGCAGCTGAAGTCAGCGCCGCATGGCTTTTAATGCGGCATCGATGCGCGATTTTGCCTGGGCCGTAACACCGCCACGCTGGTATTCATCGACGACGAATTTTTCGACGGTGCCAACGATGTCGTCCAGGTTGACGACATCTAACGTCTGCGAAGGGTCCACGCCGGCAGGAAAGTTGCGCAAAGCGCCGAACAAATCGATCCATCTCTCGCTTTGCTTGGCGGTTACCAGCAGGCGGTAGAACTGTGGGCCCGGCACACCATCCTTACTGCGCGCCAGGCTCAGGACCGCAGCGACGAGCGACGCCGGCAACAGAACGAGATCGCGTAATCCATCCAGAATAATCTTTACCTGCAGCACGGCCAGATCACGAATAAGCGACCACCTCGTGAGTTGCGGCTCAGCTTGTTTTTGCGCAGTTTGCATCGGAGTCTGCATCCATAAATCCCAATCAAGACAATGGATTATAATGCCCGTAGCTGGCGCCCGGTGGGCCTTTCGTTTACTGTTATCCCGACTGACGTCGGTGTCCCTGAACTCCATGCCTAAATTCAAAATCATGCCTGAATACGAGCACGGATCGCCCGAGGTTCTGGGTGTCTTGCTCGTGAATCTGGGTACTCCGGACAACCCGACTACGGCCGCTGTAAGGCGCTTTCTGCGGCAATTTCTTTGGGATCCACGCGTCGTTGAGTATCCGCGCGCACTTTGGTGGTTGATCCTGCACGGCATCATCCTGTTCCTACGTCCGGCACGGTCAGCCCACGCTTATAAGCAGGTCTGGACAGAACGCGGCTCGCCGTTGTTGTTTCACTCGCAGGATCTTGCGGACGCCATCCAGGTTGAGTTATCGGGCCGCATGTCCAGGCCGGTACGCGTGCAGCTCGCCATGACCTACGGCTCGCCATCCGTTGCATCCGGCCTCGATACTCTGCATGTAGCGGGAGCGCGCAAAATCATCGTCCTGCCGCTCTATCCGCAGTACTCCGGAACAACGACGGCAGCCGTTTTCGATGCTGTGGCGAAAGCGCTGGGCCAGCGTCGCTGGCTCCCTGAGTTGCGCTTCATCAATCAATACCATGACAACGCGGACTTCATCGTTGCGCAGGCCGAGAATATTCGTCGGGAGTGGCGGCAGCATGGTCGTGGTGCGCACTTGTTGTTCTCGTTTCACGGCGTGCCCAAGAGCACGCTTTTGAACGGTGACCCATACCATTGCCAATGCCTGAAAACTGCGCGGCTGATAGCGGAGGCGCTCACGCTGGATGAGACTAGCTGGTCGGTCGCGTTCCAGTCACGCGTTGGTCGTGAAGAATGGTTGCAACCGTATACAGAAGAAGTCTTAAGCAAACTGGGTGCCGGAAGGATGTCGCGCGTTGACGTCGTTTGCCCGGGCTTCTCCGTCGATTGCCTGGAGACGCTGGAAGAAATTGCGCTGCGTTATTCGAAACTGTTTGTAGCCGCCGGTGGCGATGCGTTGCATTACATCCCGGCGCTAAATGCTCAAGCTGCGCACGCCGCGTTGCTCGCCGGCCTGATCGAGAAACATGCTGCCGGATGGCCGAACGTTGCGCCATGAGTAATCTCGGCCGTTACCTGGAATTCAGCGTGCGTACGCCGGATATTCTGAGTTCACTGGGCTTTTACAAGAGCCTCGGCTTTGCGGAACTCGGGATCGGCGATGTCTACTCGCACAAGTACGCCGTGATTACCGATGGCGCCCTGTGTATCGGCCTGCACGATCGCGAATTCGATGCGCCGGCTGTTAGCTACGTGCAACAGGATCTGGCCAAACATGCGCGCTCCATGACCGACCACGGTTTTGAGTTCAGTTTTCTGCAATTGGACGAGGATGCGCTCAACGAACTCGGGCTGCCCGATCGCGACGGCCACAACATTCGGCTGCTTGAGGCGCGCACATTTATGGCCGGTGACGAGTTTGGTAACGATTCTGCGTGCGGCAACTGGTTCGAGCTTTCATTGCCAGCCCGCGATGTTGTGCATTCCGCGCTATTTTGGGCGACCGTCGCGCCGGTCGTCTTACGCGTTCGCGAGGAACCGACAACGCATATGCGTTTCGACGCCGGTGGTGTTCCGCTGGGTCTATCCGAAAGCATAGCACTCACCGCACCATCACTGTGTTTCCGCTGCCATGACCGCGATGCGTTGTTCGATCTCATCGAGAAGCACGGACTCAGGCATCAGAAATTTCCAGGATACGAAGGTGCGTTTGTCGCTATCAAAGCACCGGAGGGGACAACGCTGTTCGCCTTTGACGAAGACTTCCTCGGTGAGGCCTACGAGGTCGCCGAGTCGGACAACGCAACCTACCCCGATTAATCGCGAGCAAGATCTGAAATGCGCTCCGCCTGTCGGCGCAATGCAGTGCCAATGTCCGCCTCGTCGTACAGTGCATTGATTTCGCCCAGTTTCGGTCGCGACCGGCGCAGCGTTACTTCCGGATCATCGAACGGAGCATCACAGGCAATGCCCGTGAGTCTTCGTGCCAGCTCGGCATCGCCCTTGTAGGTCGTGAGTTTTTCGCGCAGTGTTTTCGCGCCGCGCACGTTTATCTCATGCACCTTGTCGAGGTTTGCGTAAATCCCATCGAGGCTGCCAAAGTTCTCGAGCAGTACGGTCGCCGTTTTTTTGCCGATGCCGGGAACGCCCTTGATATTGTCGACCGCATCGCCCGCAAGCGCGAGGAAGTCGGCGATCTGTTCCGGGTGAACACCGAAAACTCCGCGCACTTCGTCATAGCGAATCTTGCCCTTGCCGGCAAAGTCCCAGAACACATCCTGTTTTGACACCAACTGCGCCAAATCCTTGTCGCGAGTCACAATCGTTGACGGTCGGTTTACCGAGCGACCGTGTGCCACGAGCGTACCAATCAGGTCGTCGGCCTCATAGTGCGGGCTGCCGTGCTCCATGAGGCCCAGTGCCCGCGTGAAGCGGCGGCACTGACCGAACTGACGCTTCAGTTCTTCCGGGGCGGGGTCGCGATTGGCTTTGTAGGCAGGGTATATGTCGGTGCGAAAAGATGATGAGAGGCTTTCGTCAAACAACACGGCAATGTACTCGGGATTGACCTGCTCCATGAAGTCGCCAAGAAAGCGGCAGAAACCATACAGCGCGTTGACCGGATTGCCTTGCTTATCGATGATGTCATCAGGCATCGAATAATAGGCCCGAAAGACATAGACGCTGGCATCAATTAAGTACTGCATGCCAGACAGGGTCAGAGCCTTTTTGGGCTCTGACCCGTATCGTCATTCATGGAAATGCACGTCAATGATCTCCTGGCCATCGGCGAGGTGATCCATCAAACGCGCATGCAATGGACTCGAGCGCGGGATGTGCGCCAGCAGATACTGCATCTGGTCGGCAAGCACGCGCCGACCTTTCAGATAAATATACTCCGCATACGTCGGGGTGAACGGCACCGCGATCAATTGCATGCAGGCCTGCTCCGGCTTGCGGCCACCCTTGAAGTTGTTACAGCGACGACACGCCGTTGCAACATTGTTCCAGGCATCGCGACCACCGCGCGAGAGCGGCGTAATGTGATCACGCGTCAGGTCGCGGGTCGGGTAACGCATCGCACAGTACAGGCAGATATTTCCGTCACGCTTGAACAGCGTGCGATTATTCAGTGGCGGAACGTAGCGATCGCGATTGCGGACCAGGCCCTGGCTGGTGCCATGGGTTGCGATGATCGAGTTGACTGCGATCCTGCTGCGCTCACCATCGTAGCTGCTATATCCACCGAAGACCGTGTACAGGTGCGTGCCGCAGTCGTAGGCCACCTGATCGGCATGGTACAGCCGGACCGCCTCTCTATAGTCGATCCATTCGAGTGGCATTCCAGCCACATCGGTACGCAACACCTGCTGCGCGATATCGGTGACGATTCCTGCGAGCATCCGGCTAACCCCATCGCGCAACGCGCGATCCAAGGGCATGGAGTCTAAAGGGCTTTAAGTACGACGTCGAGGGTGTCCTTGGCATCACCGAACAACATGCGCGTGTTCTCTTTATAGAACAGCGGGTTTTGCACACCGGCATAACCGGTCGCCATGCTGCGCTTCAGAACGATGGTGGTTTCGCCCTTCCAGCACTCGAGCACCGGCATGCCCGCGATCGGGCTGTTTGGCTCCTCCAGTGCGGACGGATTGACGATGTCGTTCGCGCCGATGACAACCGAGACGTCGATATCGGGGAAATCGTCATTTATTTCATCCATCTCGAACACGATGTCGTACGGCACTTTGGCCTCGGCAAGCAGCACGTTCATGTGCCCGGGCATCCGTCCGGCCACCGGGTGAATACCAAAACGCACGTTGATTCTCTTCGCCCGCAACGCCTTCGTAATCTCGAAAACCGTATGCTGCGCCTGGGCCACAGCCATGCCGTAGCCCGGGATAATCATGACTTCCTTCGCTGCCAACAGCAGCGCTGCGGTCTCGTGCGCCTCGATCGGCACAATCTCGCCCTGCTGCTCGGCATCGCTCGAGACCGTCGTGCCACCAGCCGTGCCGAAGCCGCCCGCAATGACTGCAAGAAACTTGCGATTCATCGCGCGACACATGATGTAGCTCAGAATGGCGCCGCTGGAACCCACCAGCGCGCCGGTCACGATCAGCAAATCATTCTCCAGCATGAAGCCGGTGGCCGCCGCGGCCCAGCCTGAGTAGCTGTTCAGCATCGAGACGACGACCGGCATATCGGCACCGCCGATGGCCATCACCATGTGAATGCCGAATACGAGCGCGATGATCGTCATGATGATCAACGGCTCCAGGCCACCATCTGCTGCCGATTGGATCACGAACTCGCGTCCGAACCAGATCGCCGCCAGCAACAGGCCCAGGTTGAACAGGTGGCGGCCCGGCAACGTCAATGGCTTGCCACCGATCCGCCCGCTGAGTTTGCCGAACGCAATTACCGACCCGGAGAACGTGACCGCGCCAATCAGTATGCCGAGGTAGGTTTCGATGTCATGAATCGTCAGTTCGATGCCCGTATGATGCACAGACGGGTCCATGAAGTTCGCGAAGCCCACGGCCACCGCGGCCAGGCCAACCAGGCTGTGCAGACTCGCGACCAGCTCGGGCATTTGCGTCATCTGCACACGCCGCGCGAGCACGATGCCGATGCTGCCACCGATCAACAGCGCTCCCAGCAGCAGCTCGTAATGTTGCGTCACAACGCCGAACACGGTTGCGAGCAGCGCGATGGTCATGCCGGCGATGCCATACCAGTTACCGCGCCGTGCGGTTTCCTGGTTCGAGAGACCGCCGAGCGCGAGAATGAAGAGCACGGTCGCAGCAATGTACGACACGGTTACTATGCCTGCACTGATCATCTCGACCTCACCTACGGAACATTTCGAGCATACGTCGCGTAACGGCGAAGCCGCCCGCAATGTTGATGCTGGTTAACAGAATAGTGAATGCAGCGATCCACTTGATGATCTCGTCGGTGGAACTGATTTGCAGCAGCGCGCCGATGATGATGATGCTCGAAATCGCATTCGTGACACTCATGAGCGGCGTATGCAGCGCTGGCGACACATTCCAGATCACCATGTAGCCGATGAAACAGGCGAGTACGAACACCGTGAAGTGCGCCATGAATGACTCCGGTGCAACGGCGCCGAGTCCAAGCAAGGCAAGTCCACCAATAACGGCTGCCGCGATCGGACCAAACAATGATGGTTTCTTTTCGACTTTGACCGGTACCGGTGCCGCTGCGGCCTTCGTTGGCGCCGCCGACAGTTTTGCTGCGGGGGGTGGCCAGGTTTTTACGCCGCCCGTGCAAACGGTTACCCCGCGAATGACTTCGTCTTCCATGTTGACGTTGATCGTGCCGTTTTTCTCGGGGCAAAGCTCGGTCAACAGGTGCCGCAGATTCGTACCGTATAACTGGCTCGCCTGTGCTGCGAGACGGCTGGGCAGATCGGTATAACCGATGATCGAAACGCCGTGGCGTACGACGACCTGATCTTTTTCCGTCAGTTCGCAGTTGCCGCCCTGCTCGGCCGCCAGGTCGACGACAACACTGCCATCCTTCATCGACGCAACCATCTCCGCCGTGATCAGGCGCGGCGCGGGTTTGCCCGGTATCAGCGCGGTCGTGATGATGATGTCCACATCTTTGGCCTGCTCCGCGAACAGCGCCATTTCCGCGGCGATGAACTCAGCACTCATGGTCTTGGCATAACCACCCTCACCCGAACCATCTTCATCCGAAAATTCGAGCATGAGGAACTCGGCGTCCATGCTCTCGACCTGCTCTTTGACCTCCGGCCGCGTATCGAAGGAACGCACGATCGCGCCCATGCTTTTCGCTGCACCGATGGCGGCAAGGCCGGCAACACCGGCGCCGATGACCAACACCTTGGCTGGTGGCACCTTGCCCGCGGCCGTGATCTGGCCGGTGAAGAAACGTCCGAAATGCTGCGCCGCTTCGACCACGGCGCGATAGCCGCCGATATTGGCCATCGAGCTGAGCGCATCCATTTTCTGCGCGCGCGAGATGCGTGGCACGCTGTCCATGGCCATGACGGTTGCGCCGCTGGCCGTCAGTTGTTTCAGCAATTCCGGGTTTTGTGCCGGCCAGAAGAAACTGATCGACGTCTTGTTCTTGTCGAGCAACAGAGCTTCCTCGGCCGAGGGTGCCCGCACTTTCAGGACGATGTCCGATCGCGCCCAGAGCTCTGCGGCGCTGGTGACGATTTCGCAGCCGGCCGCTTTGTACGCTTCATTCGAATAGCTCGCGAGAATGCCCGCGTCTTTCTCAACAGCGACGCTGAAGCCCAGTTTAATCAGTTGCGATGCAACCTCCGGCGTGGTCGCCGCGCGGCGCTCGCCCGCATGTATTTCTCTCGGCACGCCGATTTTCATGCAAGTCCCTCCAGTTCGAGTCGGCGTACTCTAGCAAAAAAAAAGACGCCTGCTGGCGTCCTTTTTACCAAAACTCCGGCGGATCGACTTAGTCACGCGTCGGCGGCGGGCGCACAGTGCGATCGCTCATGCGCTCGCGCAGGCGCTGACGCTGTTCGGGAGTGAGGTCGCGAAAGCGATCTCGCAACATCTGTCGACGCTCGGGCGGAATTTCCTGAAAACGCCGGAAATTCTCCCGGATACGACGTTGATCGTCGGCCGGCAGGTCGTTAAATTCCCGGTAGCGCTCACGGATCATGTCGCGCTGTTGATCGTTCAGTTTGCGCCAGTTGCCGAAGCGCTGTTTTGCCTGCTGACGCTCTGCAGGAGACATCCGTGACCAGCGTTCAGCGCCCATCGACAACTGTTTCTGCCGTTCGGGCTCAAGCTGCTCCCAGCCGTCAGCGAATATGCTGAGGACCTGCCTCTGCTCTTCATTGAGGCTCTCCCAGGTGACCCCGTCTCCGGCCATCGCTGCTGCACTCGCGAGCAACGCGGCGACCGCAAGCAAATGTCTACTCTTCATCATATGTCTCCGTCGATTCTTCACCTTCCGGTGCGGGATCGCTCCGCTTGTCAGTCTCGTTCGTGGCCCTTACCAGTCCGGCGAACATCGTCCAGTCTTCATCCGATCCTTCCCAACTCCCCAGGTACTCGAGAAACTCCATATCCGGAATTTCGTCTTCGGCGACAAGCGCCTGGCTGCAGGCCAGTAACAGAGCGCCAATGCAGATCCAATTAACCGGCATTGCCCTGCGAATCCATATCCGTCGAATCCAGCCAGCTGTAGAACTCCAGGTTCTCAATCATTTCCAGGTTTTCGCCCTCGAGCAGGATCTCGAAATCCACCACAGAATCGGCGGGCAGCGTGACAGCGTCCGGGCCCTGCGCAAGCATCACGGTCACCAGCACGGCCGCGGCTACCCCGGCCGCGCTCGTGACGGGCAACCAGCGACCCTAGGTAGCCGTCACCCGGTTGCCTTGCAGCACTTCGAGTGCGGCATGCCGACCCTGATTCAGCCGCGACAGAGTTGCGGTATCGAGCTGCTCAACGCTGTTATCGAAAAGCTGCTTCGCCTGCTCGGCAAATTGCTCGTCGGACATTTTGTCGCCTGATCTTTTGTCGCTAGTCTCATTCATTACCGGTAGTCTCCCAAATTCTCCCGCAGCGTATGTACAGCGCGGGAATAATGCGTCTTGACGCTGCCGTCTGAGCAACCCATCGCAACCGCGGTCGCTGCAACATCGAGTCCCTCGAACGTACGCAGCATGAACGCCTCGCGCTGTCGCCCGGGCAGTTCCCGCACCGCGCGCTCGAGTCTCTGCATTGTCTCACTACTTTGCAGTTGCTCGTCCGGCGTCCTGCCGGCGGGATCGGGCGCCTCGGCAATCGGATCATAGTCATCGTCGGTACCGCCACGCCCGAACCACGTCATGACACGATTGCGTACCTTCGCGCGTCGGTGCCAATCGCGGATTCCGTTCTGCAATCTGCGGTAAAACAGCGGCATCCATTCGGTTTCCGCTCTGCTCGCATAGTTGTTCACCAACTTGATCATCGCTTCCTGCACCAGGTCGAGTGCTTCGTCACGATCGCGGATCGCTATCTCTGCGATACGCAATGCCCGACGCTCGATGCCGGCAAGAAACTGATTGAGTTGCCTTTCGCGCTGCAGTGTACTCGCCCCGGTTGATGGTTCGCGGATGCACGATACCGCAAAAACGCCCGGTCCGGCGCCCGGCAAACTCCTGACTTCAGCCACGGCAAGATCCATCTCTGTTGTCCTCTCGACTCCAACAGGGAGTCAAAAACGTGTCACTCTTATATAACTCAGGCTCACGCGCCCGGTTGACAGCGCCAGGCGAAAAGCCGGGCCGCACAATATGTAAAATTCACAAGAGCAAGTAATTGATTTTAAAGAACTAAAGTGAGTTCTCCGACGATACTCAAGGTCGCCGTCAACGTGCCGTTGTCACGCCTGTTTGACTATCTGCCGCCCGCCGGCAGTACGGCGGTACAGCCCGGTTCCCGGGTGATCGTGCCGTTTGGCCGACAGAAACAGACCGGCGTAGTGATGGCGTTGGCAGAAGGCAGCGACGTGCCTCAGAGCAAGCTGCGCCGCTGCCATGCGCTACTTGACGAAGTGCCGCTTCTGGCCACGTCCGACCTGCGCCTGATCTCGTTTGCCAGCGACTATTATCATCATCCGATCGGTGAAGTGGTCGCGGCCGCGTTGCCGGCCCTGCTGCGCGTTGGCAAGCCGTTGCTGCCAAGCGTGCAGTCAGTTGCTATCAATGACGCGGGTGCGCGCGTCGACATCGAGGTGCTTGCCCGGCGTGCACCGCGCCAGGCGGAACTTCTGCAGGTGCTGATTGATGCGGGCGGCAGCGGCATGGACGTCGATGCGCTTAATGACCGGCTGCCCGACTGGCGGCGAGCGGCGAAACCGTTGTTCAACAAGGAGCTGCTGGTGTGGTTTACCAGCACCGCGCCTGCGAGTCCGCCCGAGTGCGACGTCGTTGCCACACCCGGCCCCGACCTCAATAACGACCAGCAGCGAGTGCTCGAAACACTGCGTGCGGCGGCTGGCTACTCGGCCTTCCTGCTCGACGGCGTCACCGGCAGCGGCAAGACCGAAGTCTATTTGCAGCTCATGCGTGACGTCCTCGCGCAGGCCCGGCAAGTACTGATACTCGTTCCCGAGATTGGACTTACACCGCAACTGGTAACGCGCCTGCGACAAAGACTGGGCATTGAGCCCGCCGTGTTGCATTCCGGGCTCAGCGATATCGAACGACTGGCCGCCTGGCGCAATGCACAGCAGGGCCATGCACAACTCGTAGTCGGGACGCGATCCGCAATATTCACGCCAATGCCAAAGCTCGGCCTGATCGTTGTCGACGAAGAGCATGATCATTCGCTCAAGCAACAGGAGGGACTGCGCTACTCAGCGCGGGACCTCGCCATCATGCGTGCGCGTAACGGCGACGTGCGTGTCATTCTCGGATCGGCAACGCCAACACTCGAAAGCCTGCAGCATTGTCACGCGGGAAATTTCACGCACCTTAGCCTGCCGCAACGCGCCGGTGGCGCGCGTCCACCGCTGCTGCGCCTCGTCAGCCTTGACGACGCCGCGCAGAGTGACGGCCTGAGCACGACGCTGGCCGCGGCGATCGAGCGGCAACTGAATGACGACGGTCAGATACTGTTGTTCCTCAACCGCCGCGGCTTCGCACCGACACTGATTTGCACCGGCTGCGGTCACCTTGCCGAATGCGAGCGTTGCGACTCACGCATGACAGTACATGCGCGCGATCACGCCTTGCGCTGTCATCATTGCGGTGCACAAGCACGATTGCCCGAAAGCTGCGCGCAATGCGGTGCGTCGGTGAAGCCGCTCGGCGCGGGTACCGAGCGTCTTGAGGACGCCTTGCTGCAACGCTTCCCCGGATATGTTGTGCGCCGGATCGACAGCGACAGCACGCAACAACGTGGCGCTATCGAAGCCGCGCTCAGCGCCGCGGAACAAGGTGATGCCGATATTCTCGTCGGCACACAGATGCTGTCGAAGGGCCATCACTTTCCAAAGCTGACGTTGGTCGGTGTTGTCAACGCGGACCAGGGATTGTTCGGCACGGATTTTCGCGCCGCCGAGAGGCTCGCGCAGTCAATTATCCAGGTCGCCGGACGGGCCGGGCGCGAGACCCAGCAGGGCGAGGTATTGATCCAGACGGCGTTTCCCGAGCATCCGTTCTGGCCGCTGCTGCTTGGTGGCGGCTACCCCGTGGTTGCGGCCGCGGCTCTCGCCGAACGCGAACAGTCGCGCTGGCCGCCGTTTACGCGACTGGCGCTACTACGCTCCAACGCACACCGGCAGAGCGATGCGCTTGCATTTCTACAGCGCGCCGTCGAGCTGATTGGCGCTGAACATTCGGCGACGTTGCGCCTGCTCGGCCCGGTGAATGCGCCCATGGCGAGGAAGGCAGGTCGCTACCGGGCCCAGTTGCTGCTGCAGAGCAGCGACCGGCGGACGCTGCACACGTTGCTCGCAACATTGCGTCCGGCACTCGAAGCGGAGCCCGCCGCGCGCAAGGTTCGCTGGTCCATCGACGTCGATCCGATCGAGTTGTTTTAATGTAGAATCCCGCCTCGCCATGAAATCCGTAGTCACAAAACTCGTTCGGGATGCCCTCGCGGCATTGCCGGAACTGGCCGATGCCGCCGCCGATCTCGCGCTCGAGACGACGGTGGAGCGAACGCGCGACCCCGATCACGGTGACTTCGCGACCAATGTCGCCATGCGCCTCGCGAAACCCGCAGGCATGAACCCGCGCGCGCTGGCCGCAAAGATTGTCGCTGCGATCCCGGCCAGCAACGACGTCGACAAGGTGGAGATCGCCGGCCCGGGCTTCATCAACATTTATCTGGGAGCCGCGGCGTTTCATGCCGAGGTCGCATTGATCCTTGAACGAGATGTTTGCTACGGGCGGCAACCGCAAAAACTGACGCCGCGCATACTGCTCGAATTTGTCTCTGCAAACCCGACCGGCCCGTTGCACGTCGGGCATGGCCGGCATGGCGCATACGGCGCGACCGTTGGCAACCTGCTGGAAGCGGCGGGCTATGACGTCGATCGCGAGTACTACGTCAATGATGCCGGACGGCAGATGGACATCCTCGGGCTCAGTGTCTGGTTGCGCTGGCTTGAAGCACACAGCATGAAGCTTGATTTTCCGGCGGCAGGTTATCGCGGCGAATATATTCGCGACATCGCGGCAGCCGTGGATACAAAGGGCATTGCTGTGGTGGACCGCGGCGTACTGCTCAACGGCATTCCTGCCGACGCGCCCGAGGGTGACAAGGAAGCGCACATTGGTGCACTGATCGAGCGCGCGAAAGATCTGCTCGGCAAAGACGGTTTCAACCACATTCGGCAACAATCACTGGAGTCCATCCGGCAGGACATTGAGCAGGACCTGGCGGAGTTTGGAGTCGTGTTTGACTACTGGTACTCGGAGCAAAGCCTGGAGTCGACGAATCGCATCGACGCCGCGCTGGCGATCCTCAGGGATCGCGACATGTTGTACGAAAAAGACGGAGCGACCTGGTTTCGTGCCGAGCAATTCGGTGACGAAAAGGATCGCGTGGTCATTCGCGAAAATGGCGTCAAAACCTATTTCGCCTCGGATATCGCTTATCACTTCGACAAACGCGAGCGCGGCTACGATTACCTGATCGATATCCTTGGTTCCGATCACCACGGCTATGCGCCACGCGTCAGCGCCGGGCTAGCCGCAATGGGCTACGACGCCGGCAGTCTCGAAGTTGAGCTGATGCAGTTCGTGACCCTGTACCGCGACGGCGAGAAACTGTCGATGTCAACGCGCTCGGGCGAGTTCGTCACCTTGCGCGAACTGCGCAACGAAGTCGGTAACGATGCAGCACGCTTTTTCTATGTCATGCGCTCGAACGATCAGCACCTCGACTTTGACCTCGAGCTCGCCAAGAGTCGCTCCAACGACAACCCGGTCTATTACATCCAGTATGCCCACGCGCGTATCGCGAGTGTATTCCGGCAGCTCGCGGAGAAAAAGCTGAGCCATGATGGCGCCAATGGTTGCCGCGGACTGGCGTTGTTGGTGGAAGCGCAGGAGAAAGCGCTGTTCGCCGCGCTCAGTCGTTACCCGGAGGTCATATTGCTGGCGGCAACCAATCGCGCACCGCAACATCTCGTGCATTATCTGCGCGAGCTCGCGAACGAGTTTCACAGTTACTACAACGCGCACGCCTTCATCGTCGATGACGTGGCGCTGCGCGATGCACGACTGACACTGATTACGGCGACTCGTATCGTCATCAGTAACGGGCTCAGCATTCTCGGTGTCAGCGCCCCGGAAAAAATGTAGTGGCGAAGAGCAGACAGCGGCGCTCGGCACGCAGCCATAGCAGCCAGGCGCGAAGCTACCCCGGCTGGATGTGGATGCTGTTCGGTCTGGCGATCGGCCTGTCAGTGGCATTCGCGGTCTACGTGAAAGACCGTGGACCCACTGCGCCAGAGCCTGCGCCGCCAACCGCTGCGGCCAAACCCGCACTTGATCGCAACGGGGAACAAAGCGCCGATGAGGCCGCCGCCGCACCCGCCAAGGAACCGCGTTTTACGTTTTATACCTTACTACCCGACATGGAGGTGATCGTGCCGGGCAAGGGGCCGGCCACCGAGGCCGACGAACAGCCGCAGGCGATTGTCGAACCCGGTATCTACGTCCTCCAGGCCGGTTCGTTTTCAACCCATGCCGACGCCGAACGGCGGCGCGCTGAAATCGGGCTACAGGGCATCGAGTCGCATATCCAGCGCGTGCAGGTGAACGATCGCAATTATCATCGCGTCTACATCGGGCCCGTCGAGGATCTGGACGAACTCAATATGCTGCGGAGTCGCCTGCGAGCCGCGAAAATCGACGTGCTGCGTATTCGCCTCAGTGACTAGTCGCCGCCTGCTGTTGCCCGGCCTGGTGCTGTTGATCTGCGCCGGTTGCACCTCCACTTCTTCGAGGGAGGCCGCTCCGTGGGAGGCGGCCATGCCGGCGAATGAAGAGGCGGCCATGCCGGCGAACAATGAGGCAACAGCCCTAGCCAGCAACAGCGAGCTGCGCATCAGCATCGCGGCGGTCGGCGATATGATGCTCGGCACCGACTATCCACAGAATCATTTGCCCGACGATGACGGTGTGAGTTTTCTGCAAGCCGTAGAGCCGATCCTGTCGGCGGCCGATATCGCATTCGGCAATCTCGAGGGCGTGCTTGCGGACGGCGGTGAGCCCGGCAAAAAATGCACTAACCCGAGCGCCTGTTATCTGTTTCGCTCACCAACGCGATACGCAGAACATTATCGCGCCGCCGGCTTCGACGTACTCAGCCTCGCCAACAATCATGCGCGCGACTTCGGTGAGGAGGGTCGCACAGCCACCATGCAGGCGTTGGACGCCGTCGGCATTCATCACTCAGGACGCGAGGGTGAATTCGCGAGCTTCGAAGTCGGGGAGCTGAAGATCGCGTTGCTCGCCTACGCCGTCACCAAGGACTCGAACATGCTGCTCGATTACGAGCTCGCCGAGCAGACGGTGCAGGAGCATGCGAACGTTCACGACATCGTCATCGTCACCTTTCATGGCGGCGCCGAGGGTGCATCGATGATGCACGTGCCGTTTGCCGAGGAGGAGTACTTTGGCGAGCCGCGCGGCGATGTCGCTCTGTTCGCCCGACGCATGGTCGATGCAGGCGCCGATCTCGTGCTCGGCCACGGGCCACACGTCGTGCGCGGCCTTGAGCTCTACAGGGAACGACTGATCGCTTACAGCCTCGGTAACTTCGCGACTTACTATGGCATCAGCGTGGACGGCGCCAAAGGACTCGCGCCGATACTGCTGACAACACTCGATGGCACTGGTCGATTCGTTGACGGTGAGATTGTATCCACGGTGCAATTACGGCCGGACGGTCCCAGCATCGATGAGCAAAATCGTGCGTTTAATCTCGTTCGTGGCTTGAGCATCGAAGACTTCGACGACCCGGGCATAGTATTCATACCCGACGGACGCCTGCTGCCCGCACACTAGAAAAGGGTCAGACCCTTTTCCTTATGAGTCGTCTGCCGCGAGCGATTTGAAGTCGACGCCCAGTGAGCGCAGCTTGCGATACAGATGCGTGCGTTCCATGCCGACTCGTTTCGCCAGCTGACCAACCTTGCCGTCGCAGAGCACCAGCTGTTGTTGCAGATAGGCGCGTTCGAATTGTTCCCGCGCCTCACGTAACGGCAGTGACAACAGATCCTGTTTTACGAGCGGTTCGTTCACCGGCTCCGTCGCACGAAGATCGCTCTCGACCTCAGCGAGAGTGATGTCGCCGGACTCCTCGAGCAGCAACAATCGCCGCACCAGGTTCTTCAGCTCCCGCACGTTATCGGGCCATGGGTAGTTGCGCAGCCTGTTTTGCGCCGCAACACTGAAGCGGCGGAACGAAAGGCCCTCCGCGTCTACGAGTTTTTCCACATGGTGTGCCAGCAATTCCGGAACATCTTCCGAATACTCGCGCAGCGGCGGCACTCGCACCGTCAATGTACTCAGGTGCACGACCAGATCGCGGCGCAGTTCGCCGCGCTCGATATTGACTTCAAAATTGGCCGGGGCCGTGGCGACGATGCGTGCATCGAGGCGGTGGCTCTTTCTGCCACCGGCGCGCCGGAAACTATGCTCATCGATGACCGCCAACAAAGTCCTTTGTGCTTCCGGACTCAGATCCACCAGTTCATCAATGATCAGGGTACCGCCAGCCGCACGCTCAAATGCGCCGGCATGTATTTCTCCATCAGCTTCGCTGCCAAGAAGTTGCTCCACAACATTACTCTCGATCAAAGATGCGGCGGTAACGCTGATCAATGGTCCGTCAGCACGGTTGCTCAGCGCATGCAGGTAACGCGCGAACGCGCTGCGTCCAGTGCCCGGTTCACCCGTGATCAATACGGGCGCGTCATGCTGCGCATACTGCTGCACTCTTTGCCGCAAACCCTGCATCAGCTTGCTGCGGCCGACGGGCGCCAGCAGAGAGGGCAACGAGGAGTAGACTGATCGCGACTGCTTGTCCGTAGACTCAAGGGCGGAAACGACCGTCCGCAGCAGCTTCGCAAGTGACAGCGGCTTTTCCACGAAATCAAATGCGCCCAGGCGAGTTGCCTCGACGGCCGCATCAACGGTGCCGTGACCGGACATGATGACGACCGGGCAACTCAGATCACCATCATCTGACCATTCGCGCAACAGGGTGATGCCATCGGTGTCAGGCATCCAGATGTCAAGGAGAATAAGATCGAAGTCGTTGCCGTCCCGTGCCTCGCGCGCCTCGGCAGCGTCAGCCGCAACGGTCACGGTATAGCCTTCGTCAGAAAGAATCTCCTGGATCAGGGCGCGGATGTCCGCCTCGTCGTCAACAACCAGAACATGAGAAGTACTCATGCTTTCTCCCTCCTTTGGTCGGCGCGCGCCGGCGCCCTGGCAATCATTGCCTCACGAGCTGCCTCATTAAGTGGCAGCCGGATACTGATTACGGCGCCACCATTCGTACCGTTGTAAGCGCGAATGGTGCCGACGTGTTCTTCTACAAGTTTTTTTACAATTGCGAGGCCGAGTCCCGTGCCTTTCGGCTTCGTGGTCACGTATGGGTCGAACACCTGTGCCAGCGAGCCCTCGCAAAACCCCGGACCGTTGTCCTGCACTTCGATATGCACAACGTCAACATTGTTGATCTCGGCTGCACTGACGTGAACATCGATCTGGCCATCGCTCTGGTTTTCGAGTGCCTCGGTCGCATTGCGCAGCAGGTTGTGCAGGATCTGCCGCACCCTGCCCATATCGGCTTCGATCATCGGCATGCCTGGATCCGAGGTCAGGATGATATTGATATCGCTTTCCTGGGCGCGATACAGGTCGACAACCTCGTGCACGAGCTTGTCAATGCTGAACAGTCCGATATCCATGTCGGGCGCGCGTGCGTAGTCGCTGAAGGCATTGACCATTTCCTTCATTGCCTCGACCTGTTGCACGATCGTATGTGTTGCACGATCGAGAATCTGTGCTTCTTCCGCATCCATGGTGCCGAGGTACTTGCGTCGCATGCGCTCGGCCGACAACTGTATCGGTGTCAATGGATTCTTGATTTCATGGGCGAGGCGCCGCGCGACTTCACCCCAGGCTGCATCACGCTGCGCCTGTAGCAACGCGGTTATGTCGTCAAAAACGATGACGTAGCCCGTGGCATGATCTTCGTCGCCCGGCAAGGTCGTGCACGCGCAGGTCAAAATGCGCCGGCCCATTTCGCCGCGCAACACCAATTGTTCGCGCCACTCCGTCTCACCCGCGTCCAGATGCACGCGCGCGACATCGACGAACTGCTGCAGCAACGGCTCACCTTTGGCAACATCGAGCAGGTTCTCACCAACGCGGCTTTCAAGATCAACATCCAGAATGCCGCCGGACGCCTGGTTAGCCGTACGGATACGCATGTCAGCCTCAAGCGCGACCACGCCGGTCGACAATCGAGCCAGGATGACTTCGAGATTGGTGCGCTCCGCTTCCACCATCGCCTGCGACAACCTTGCCTCGCGGCGGGCACTCGCCAGCCGTTTCGTCATGTCGTTGAATGAATTGATCAGGAAACCGATTTCGTCGCGTGTCGGCGTCGGCAGCCGGGTATCGAAATCGCCTTCGGCCACCGCCCGCGTACCGGCCATGAGGTCCTGGATCGGAGCGACGAGCCGTCGGGACAATACAAACGCGCCGTAAACGGCCGCAAGCAGGCTGAGCATGAAAACGACGGTCAATGTGAGTGACAACGTATCCTTCAGCGGTTGCCGAAGGTACTGCATGCGCTGGTAGCCAAGGTATGCAGCGTCAACGCTTTCTGCCATTCGCGCGAGTCGATCTGCCACCGGGAAGTGCGCCTGCAGCACACCGATCGGCTCTGCTCGACCGCTGGTCCGAAACAGCACCGCCGTTCGCACGACATAGTCTTCAGGATCGAGCGATACGTACGGTCGGTTCTGTTGCAATTGCAGCAACACCTCGTCCTTGAGTGATTTCGGCAGTTCCGCGTGCACGCTGTCCGAACTCGTTGCGATAATGCGGTTATTGCTGCCGTAAATCGTGATCTCGCTCGCGCCACTCTCGCGCCGCAGCATGCTGAGCTCGAATATCAGATCCCGTTCAGTGCTCTGGCTCAGCCGTTGGGCGATTTGCTCGGTCGCATTCAGATGTCCGCGAACCTGCATCGAAAGCGCCGCCTGGCTTAACTGGAGCGCGTTCTCCATGCCCGTGGCAACTTCCACGTTGAACCAGGAGTCGATACCGCGATTGATAAACTGCAAGGAAAAATAGAACACAATCAGCAACGGCACGACCGCAAGGCCGACGAACATGCCGACCATGCGCGCTTTGAGCCGCGCACCGGGTACGTGCGTACGGTTGTCGCGCCACAAGCGCGCAAGGTTGCCAACCAGCAGGATAAAGAGCAGGAAAACACCGGCGATGTTGATCGCCAGGATGACGTTATGCAGCCGATCGAACTCGCCGGAGTTTTGTGCCGTGCGACTCAACAGGAAAACCGCAACGAGCACGAGGCCGACGCCGATGGCGGCCAGTAAAGTATAAAATACGCGCTTTATCGCTCGAGTGTCCATTCGGACCATTCACTTTCAAGGTGCCACTGATCCCGCCAGAAGAACAACATCCGCAGGGGTGCCGAGTACTGTCGTGTCTGCAACATTGAGCGCAGTCGAACTCGGTAGTCGCTGTCTGCCTCGAGAACCGCGCCGTCGATGATGGGCATGTTTTGTACACGACCGAGATTGTTCAGGGCCGAATACAGGGTCGCGAAGGAATCCTGATCACCACTATTGAGATTGCGTACGATGTAACGTTGCGCGAGTGGTCGATACTCGAGTTCGAAGCGAACCGCTAATTCGGCTTCGAGGTTATCCACGTACCAGCGCCGCACGCGAATGACCTCGACCTGCAATTCAATGGTCAGCGTAATGCCGCTCGACAGTGCACGCAGCGCCTCGGTACTCAGGACCAGCTGCAACCGGGCATCGAGCGTATGCACACCCTCGATAAGCCGGCTTTCTGCGGCACGCACTTCGAAGTAACCGGCGCGATCGGCCTCGTCCTGAGCCAGGCTGTTACCGGCAGCAAGCCCGAGTAGTAACAGCAGGGTCGCGAGCCAGGTGGCAGGTCGGATTATGCGTGTGCGTGACATCGTTAGTATCAGGAGACCTTGCCCAGACAGGCGAAATAAAAGCCATCGAGTCCGGCTGCTCCGGGGAGTAGCTGCAGACCAGGGACCTTGTCGCGCATTAGATCGCGGATGTTGTTATTGTGCAACAAATCAAACTCCTCGACATCGCCGCGACCGTTGAGAAAGCGGCTCACCACGAGGTCATTTTCGGCCGCAAGTACCGAGCACGTGACGTACAGCAAGCGACCTCCGGCGCGCAACATTGGCCACAATGCCTGCAACATCGCGAGCTGCAGCTCGCAAAGCGATACAACGTCATCCGGCCGACGCAGGTGCTTGATGTCCGGATGGCGCCGGATTACACCGCTCGCCGAGCAAGGCGCATCGAGCAAAATGCCGTCGTAAGGCTGCCCGTCCCACCACGTGTCAGGTTTCGATGCATCACCGCACAATAACGTTGCAGCGAGGCCGAGTCTTTCGAAGTTGTCGCCAATCCCGGCCAGCCGCGCGGCGTCGATGTCCACACAGGTCAGGTCAATTCGCTCGCCTCCGATCTCCTTCAGATGTCCGCTCTTGCCACCCGGGGCGGCGCAGGCATCGAGGATGCGGCCATCCAGATCCTGCAGCAGCCACGGCGCGGCAAGTTGCGCCGCCGCATCTTGGACCGACACATGTCCGGTCGCAAAGCCGGGCAGAACATCTACGGGCTTCGGTTCGGACAGACGCACGGCCTGTGGGGCCCCCGGCAGCAGCTCGGCCTGTATACCCAGTTCCGCGAGTCGCTCCACATAGTCCGCCGCACTGCCATGGCGCGGATTCGTGCGCAGCCACATTGGCGCCCGATCGTTGTTGGCCGCGAGCAAGGCCTGCCAGTCGTCGGGCCAGTCATTGCGGATTGTATCGATAAGCCATTGCGGGTGATCGAACAAAGCCTGTTCATCAGACGGGATTTCTGCCGATAGCCGGTCGCGCAGGAAACCGCGCAAGATCGCGTTGACGAGTCCCGCCAGTTTCGGTTTTCGCAGCACGCGGGTCGCCGCGACCGTTTCCGACACCACGGCGTGATCGGGAATGCGGGTATCGCTGATCTGGTAGAGGCCGACGGCGAGCAACGCGTTGATGACACTGTCGCGTGCTCTGAGTGGTCGCGACAGCTGGGCATTGATCCAGGCCTGCAAATGCCAGTAGTGGCGCAGCGTGCCGTAACTCAGCAGGCGCAACAGCGACCGGTCGCGTTCTGACAATCGCGACTCATGCTCCTCCAGCGCACGATCCAGCGAGCGCCCCGACGAAACCACGGCATCAACAACGAGCGCTGCCGTCGCCCGCAGCTCTGCTCCTGCTTTGCTGTCCGTCATAGTCGCCGGCCGAGCAGCGTGATCTGCGCGTTGAACTCCGCGGCCGAGACCGGGCGCCTGCCGGGGCGCTGCAGCGACTGCATGCATAGTCCGCCCGAACCGCAGGCGACGACAATGCCGTCTGACCCGGCAGCAACAATGGTTCCGGGGGCGACGTCAGCAACAGCGACGCTGCGCGCCACCCAGCATTTAATACGCTCATCATCTAGCGTGAAGTACGCGCCCGGTACCGGGTTATAGGCACGCACGCTGCGCGCGAGCTCGTCGGCTGGCCGCTGCCAATCGAGCAGAGCGTCAGCGGTCCTGATTTTCGGTGCATGCATCGCCTGGGCATCATCCTGCTGCCCGGCCCGAAGTTCGCCGGCAAGCAAGCCGGCCAGATGCTGGTTTAATAGTTCGCCGCCCGCCATCGCGAGACGATCATGCAAGGCCCCGGCTGTTTCCTCGGCACCGATAGCGAGTTGTCGAATGGCGTAGACCGGGCCGCAATCCAGCCCGGCCGTCATTGCCATCAGCGAGACACCGGTGTGCGTGTCGCCGGCCAGTATTGCCGCCTGTATCGGCGCCGCACCACGCCAGCGTGGCAGCAACGATGCATGCACATTGACGCAGGCGACCCTGGGAAGGTCGAGCACCGATTGCGGCAACAGCAGGCCGTAAGCAACGACGATCAGGAGATCCGGTTCCAATGCGGCGAGCTCGGCAACGACGCTCGCGTCACGCAACGTCACAGGCTGCAAAACATCGATGCCTTGTTGCAGCACATATTCCTTGACCGAGCTCACCGTTATCTTTTTGCCGCGGCCGGCGGGCCGATCCGGCTGCGTCAGAACCGCAATCGGCTTATGACCGGCGTCGACGAGCGTCCGCAACGAAACGGCCGCAAACTCCGGCGTACCAGCAAAAATGATGCGCGATCTCGACATGCTGTGTCAGTCAGCGGCCGTCGTGGAATGCCGTTGATCGCGTAACAATCGTTTGCGAATACGTGACCGCTTCGCTTCAGACAGATAGTCGACAAACAACTTGCCATCGAGATGATCGATCTCATGCTGCACGCAGATTGCGAGCTGGCCGTAGAAATCCTTCTCGATATGGGCACCCGTGCGATCCTGGTAGCGCACGCGAACGTGTTGTGCCCGCTCGACTTCTTCGTAGTACCCCGGGACCGACAGACAGCCTTCTTCCGACACGGCGACGCCGTCTTTTTCGATGATCACCGGATTTATCAACGCATACGGGTCGTTGCCGTCGTCCGAAACGTCCACGACCAGCAGGCGGCGGTGAACATCGACCTGGGTCGCGGCCAGCCCGATGCCAGGGGCTGCATACATGGTTTCGAAGAGGTCGTCGATCAGCTGCCTGACGCCCGCATCGACGTCCAAAACCGGCAAAGCCAACTTTCTGAGTCGCGGATCGGGAAATTCCAGAATTGTGAGTTTTGCCATAATTATGTGCAGCCAAATTTCTTTATTATTCGTGTAAATTGCGACCAAGCGAGCCTAACTTATTGACTTTACTTGATAAAACGTCGGACAATCACGCCCAGATGGCCACCATCCGCTGCTCGTTTACGACCGGAAATGTGACGTGATTGGCAGCTTCGGCGGCACCGGAACGACATATTATAGCAACGCCAAAAAGCTAAAGGTCTCAACACCTTGTATGGAGTATTGAGGAACATGTCCCGCCGCAAAATAAACCCGAATTATCGCCTCCGGATTGCCTCCGTCGCTGTAGTTGCGACGCTGGTACTCGGCTCCCTGAACGCGTTTTCACAAAGCAACTCACCCCTGGCTGACAATCATCCGAACGAGTACACGGTTCAGGTGGGCGATACCCTGTGGGATATCGCAGCGAAGTTTCTCAAGGACCCCTGGTATTGGCCTGAAATCTGATACATCAACCCCGAGATTGTGAATCCGCACCTGATTTACCTGGGTGACGTGCTTGGACTCGTTTATATCGAGGGTCGGCAGATGGTCACGCCGATACGCGCGTCATCCTATCGCTTGTCGCCGGACGCTCGTGTCACGCCGCTTACCGAGGCGATCACAAGCGTGTCCTATGACTCGATTGCCGCGTTCCTGTCGACGGGCGCCGTACTTGCCAGGGACGAGGTCGATCATTTGCCCTACCTCCTCGCAACACGCGGCGATCATCTCCTCGCGGCGGCCGGCAACACCGTTTATATCCGCAACAACACCGATGACACGCTGGGGCAGCGCTTCAACATTGTGCATGTCGGCGACGAGCTCGTTGACCCAGACAATGACAAGGTGATTGGTTTCCAGGGCATCATGGTCGGCTCGGGAACACTGCGCCGGGGCGGTGATCCCGCAACGCTGGCGATCACCGAATCCAGCATGGAAGCCAAGCAAGGCGACGTACTGATTCCAGCCGTCGTCGACCTGCCACTGAATTTCTACCCGAAAGCACCGTCCGGCGAGATCGACGGCCGCATTATTTCCGTGGTCGGCGGCGTATCCCAGATCGGCCAGTACATGGTGGTGGTCATGAACCGCGGCACGGCAGCGGGCCTCGCCGTTGGCGACGTGCTGACCGTGTTCCAGGACGGTCCGGAGGTGGTCGACCACGTTAAAGGCGGCACGGTAAAACTGCCGGACGAGGCCGCGGGCACTATCATGATTTTCAAGACTTTCGATAGCATCAGCTACGGCCTGGTCATGGAAGCGACAACTGCAATCCATAAATTCGACCACGTGCGTAACCCGATCTGACAGCGCATTTGATGACTCACCGGAAACGGCGCCCTCGGGCGCCGTTTTTGTTTGCCTGACCGAAATACACAACAACGACCTTCTGCCCTATCGGGGTATGATTTCAGCTCAGGCTTTGCCGGCTATTGCGTGACCCAGATGGACAAAACAAACGATGCCGAGTGGCTCAAGGGCGACAGACATCAGATCGTCCGCCATGACAATGACGAATTTCCTGATTTGCTGCGGCAGATTCCGGATCCGCCACTCTTATTATATGTGCATGGTGACGCGAACCTGCTGCAGCTGCCTGCACTCGCTATCGTGGGCAGTCGCAATCCGACCGCGGGCGGAGAGCGCAACGCATTCGAGTTCGCCCGGCACCTGGCGACTCTGGGTTTTACGATCGTCAGTGGGCTGGCCCAGGGCATTGACACGGCTGCGCAACGCGGCGCGCTCGCTGCTGGTGGTAACACGATCGCCTTTCTTGACCATGGTATCGATCGTGTTTACCCGGCGAGCAACAAGGCGCTTGCTCACGAGATTGCTGCACGCGGCGCGTTGATCAGCGAGTTCCCGCTCGGCATGCACCCGGGCAAGGAATTATTTCCGCAACGCAATCGGTTAATCAGCGGGATCAGTCTCGGCACGCTGGTCGTCGAGGCGGCACAACGCAGCGGCTCACTGATCACCGCACGGCTTGCCGCAGAACAGGGCCGCGAGGTTTTTGCGCTACCAGGCTCTATCCATAATCCGCTCGCACGCGGCTGTCATCAACTCATCCGTCAGGGGGCCAAACTTGTCGAAACAGCGGATGACATTGTGTCCGAACTTGCGCCACTGGTTGGTCACTTGCTGCAAAACTCAATGCAATCAACAGCAACGGAAAAGTCAGCACGAGCTCCTGACGGAGAATATGTTGAACTGCGCAAATTCATCGGTCACGACCCTGTTAGTGCCGACGAACTCGCTCTGCAGTCCGGATTGACGATCGATCAGGTTTCCTCCATGCTCCTGATCCTGGAGCTCCATGGAGAGATCGAAGCGCTGTCCGGCGGACGGTACTCGCTATTGAGTTAGGCACCTCACGGAACCAGTTATTGAAGGAGCAGCTCGAGGCATGAAAGAGAATGTACTCGACGTTTTGATGTATCTATTCGAGACCTACGTCGACACCGAAGAAGAACCCGAAGCCGATCATCAGGAACTGCGCGACGAACTCGTGCGTGCCGGTTTTAGCGACCCGGAGATCAACCGGGCACTCGAGTGGCTGGATGGACTGACCGAACACCAGGACAACCTCGTGTACCACTCACAAACAGCGCACAGCACTCGCATCTTCAGCGACTTTGAGCACGAGCGGCTGGATTCGCCGTGTCGCGGATATATTACGTATCTCGAACAAATCGGCATCCTTTCGCCACCGCAGCGCGAGATTCTTGTCGATCGGCTATTGGCGCTGGAATCCGCTGATATCGACGTTGAACAGATCAAGTGGGTAGTTCTGATGGTGCTGTTTAGTCAGCCCGGACAAGAGATCGCCTATGCCCGAATGGAAGACCTGGTCTTTGAAGAATGCAACGGCTTAGTTCACTGACAACTTGACACGCTGCTGTGAAGCACGTAATTAAACCGCGGCATTGTCCGCGGTTTTGCATTTTTGAGTACTGCACTTAATGTCGAAGAATCTGGTTATCGTTGAATCGCCCGCCAAGGCGAAGACCATCGAAAAGTATTTAGGCAAGGACTTTGAAGTCCTGGCCTCGTATGGTCATGTGCGCGATCTGGTGCCGAAAGAAGGCGCAGTCGACACCGAGAACGGCTTCAACATGAAGTATCAGGTGATTGAGCGTAACGAAAAACACGTTAAGGCCATCATTCGTGCACTGAAGGGTGCAGAGGCACTGTTTCTGGCGACTGACCCGGACCGTGAAGGCGAGGCCATCTCCTGGCACCTGGTTGAGCTCCTTAAAGAAAAAGGAGCATTGAAGGACAAGGCCGTGCATCGGGTTGTCTTTCACGAAATAACTAAGGCTGCTGTGCATGACGCGATCGCGCACCCACGCGCCATATCCGGCGATCTCGTCGGTGCGCAGCAGGCGCGCCGCGCACTCGACTACCTGGTGGGTTTCAACCTGTCGCCGCTGCTATGGAAGAAAGTGCAGCGTGGCTTGTCGGCTGGCCGGGTACAAAGCCCTGCATTGCGCATGATCGTCGAACGCGAACTCGAGATTGAGGCGTTCACGGCGCGTGAGTACTGGTCGATCGAGGCCAGCGTCAGCAAACAGGGGCAGCCATTCCTGTCGCGGCTGGTTTCCTACTCGGGTAGCAAGGTAGAGCAGTTCAGCTTTGAGAATGAGACCGCTGCGCGCGAAGTAGAGAGGACGATTCTGGATGCCGCTGACGGCAAGTTAACGGCCGTAGAGGTAAGCAAGAAGCAGCGTCGCCGCAATCCCACGGCGCCGTTCACGACCTCGACGTTACAACAGGAATCATCGCGCAAGCTCGGCTTCAACACGCAGTGGACGATGCGGGTCGCACAGAAACTGTATGAAGGTATTGAACTGCCGGGCGAGGGTAACGTCGGTCTGATCACTTACATGCGCACCGACTCCGTGACGCTTGCCGAAGTGGCACTGGCGGAAATTCGCGAGTTCATTGTAGAAAGATTCGGAGCCGAGAATGTTCCGGCCGAGGCTCGCGTATTCAAGACCAAAGCAAAGAACGCACAAGAGGCACACGAGGCCATCCGCCCGACTTCAGTGCGGCTCACACCTGAAGCACTCAAGGACTCGCTCAATGAAGACCAGTTCCGCCTGTACTCCCTGATCTGGAAACGCACGGTCGCCTGCCAGATGGTACCGGCCGTGTTTGACACTGTTGCCATCGATCTGGCGGCCGGCGATCCCGATGCCGGCCACCGCCTGCGCGCGAACGGCTCAGTTATGGTCGAACCCGGTTTCATGGCCGTGTACAAAGAGAGCAGTGATGACGAAGCCATAGATGATGATGGCGACAGTCTGTTACCCGAGGTCATCGAAGGCGATATTATCAAGCTCGATGAGCTGCGTGCCGAGCAACACTTTACGGACCCGCCGCCACGTTTCACCGAAGCCAGCCTCGTAAAGACGCTGGAAGAGTACGGCATCGGGCGACCATCGACTTACGCGAGCATCATTGCGACGTTGAAGAATCGCGAGTACGTCGAGATCGAGAGCAAGCGGTTCTATCCGACCGACATCGCCCGCATCGTCAATGGTTTTCTCACCGAACATTTCGCTCGCTACGTTGACTACGATTTCACGGCCAACCTCGAGGACGATCTCGACGCCGTATCGCTGGGGCAGAAAGACTGGGTGCCGCTGCTTACCGAATTCTGGGGGCCGTTCAAAGAACTTTGCGATCACAAGGAAGAGTCTGTCAGTCGCGAGCAGGTCGCGCAGGCGCGTGAGCTCGGATTGCATCCAAAGAGCGGCAAGCCTATGACCGTACGCATAGGTCGCTACGGGCCATTCGTGCAGATCGGCACCAAGGATGACGAGGAGAAACCGAAATTTGCCGGATTGCGCCCCGGGCAGAAGATGAACGACATCACAATGGAGCAGGCGCTCGAGTTGTTCAAGTTGCCGCGAAACCTCGGTACTACTGCGGACGGACTCGAGGTATCAGCCAGCGTCGGTCGATTCGGCCCCTACGTTCGCTATGGCGACAAATACGTGTCGATCAAGGAAGACGATCCTTACACCATCGAGTTGCCGCGCGCCCTCGAAGTCATAGAGGCGAAAAAACTCGAAGATGCGAACCGTATCATTCTCGACTTTGAGCAACAGGGCATTCAGGTTCTGAATGGCCGCTACGGACCGTACATCACGAACAAGGAAAAGAATGCGCGCGTACCCAAGGATCGCGAGCCCAAGTCGCTAAGCCTCGAGGAATGTATCGAGCTGCTTGCAGCCGCTCCTGTGCGTGGTCGCCGCGGCAAGAAAACCGGCAAGAAGGCTGCAGACGCCCCGCAGCCGGAGAAAAAAGTAGCGAAAAAGAAAGCAACCAAGAAGAAGGCTGCGAAGAAGAAGGTCGCAAAGAAGAAGGCAGCAAAGAAGAAAACCTGAGCCCGGGATTCTGAAACCAGGGCGGTGACTGCAGGTAGCTGTGCCTGGGTAACTGTCACCGGGTAAACTCCCGCGCATGAATCTTTCCATCACCAGGGCTGCCAGGGTGCTGCGCGACGGCGGTGTGGTTACCTGCCCGACCGAGGGCGTGTTTGGGCTCAGCTGCATGCCCGATAATGCACTGGCCGTCATGCGACTCCTCGCCATCAAGCAACGAGACCCCGCCAAGGGCCTGATCCTGATTGCCGCGTCGAAAGAGCAATTGCGGGACTGGATTGCGATTCCGCCCGAGCAGATTCCCGACCCCGAGCCCACCCGGCCCATCACGTGGATTGTTCCGGCGGCCGCCGGCGTCCCAACGCTCATCCGCGGCGAGCATGCCGGGCTCGCAGTACGCGTCACCAGCAATCCGACGGCCAGGGCCTTGTGCGCTGCCGTAAATTCGCCACTCGTCTCGACCAGTGCCAATCTTGGTGGCGCGCCGGTGGCCGCCAACCAGATCGTCCTTCGCCGCAGGTTTGCGGGGAGTGTAGACTACATCGTGCCGGGCGAGTGCGGACCGGCATCCGGGCCCTCAGAGATCCGTGTTTTGAAGTCTGGCCTGCAATTGCGATGACGACATGAATGAACTCAACCAGGTAAAGGACTATCTGCAGTCACTGCAGAGCCGCACGATTGCCGAACTCGAGCAACTCGACGGCAAACAGACATTTCAACGCGATTCCTGGGCGCGGCCAGGTGGCGGTGGTGGCCTCAGTTGCATCCTGAGTAACGGCGCGGTTTTCGAGCAGGCAGGCGTCGGCTTTTCACACGTCTTCGGCGATGAGTTACCGCCATCAGCCAGCAAGGCCCGTCCCGAGCTCGCTGGCCGAAGCTTTCAGGCGGTAGGAATGTCGCTAGTGATTCATCCGCAGAACCCCTATGTGCCAACGACGCACGCGAACTTCCGATTTTTCTGCGCCGGCGATGCCAGCGACGAGGCAGCCGTGTGGTGGTTTGGCGGTGGCTACGATCTGACGCCGTACTACGCATTCTCCGAGGATGTTGTGCACTGGCACGAAGTCGCCAGGCAGGCCTGCGAGCCGTTCGGCGATGACTTGTATGCGCGCTACAAGAAGTGGTGTGACGAATATTTTTTCCTTACGCACAGAGACGAAACGCGCGGTGTCGGCGGTTTATTTTTCGACGACGTTAACGAAGCCGGCTTCGAAAAGAGCTTCGCGTTCCTGCGTTCGGTTGGCGACAGTTTTCTGCCTGCCTACCGGCCTATTGTGAAAAAGCGCAAGGGTCATCCCTTTGGCGAGCGACAACGTGAGTTCCAGCTGTACCGTCGCGGTCGTTACGTCGAGTTCAACCTGCTCTACGATCGCGGCACTCTTTTCGGGCTGCAGTCAGGCGGCCGCACCGAGTCAATCCTGATGTCGCTGCCACCGCGCGTTCGCTGGGAATACAACTGGCAGCCCGCGGCGGGTTCGCCGGAGGAAAAACTTTATACGGACTACCTGCGACCACGCGACTGGCTGGCCGAGAAAGTTGGCGGATAACAGCATTGCAAGTAGCATAAGGCCATGTCCTGGATAGATGAAATCGAGATCAGTGCAGCCGAGGGCCGGCTGGCCGAGATCTATCCCGAGCTGGTTGCGAAGCGCGGCAAAGTAGCCAACATCCTTAAAGTCCACAGCCTGAACCCGGACGCGATGAGCGACCATCTCGACCTGTATATGACCCTGATGTTCGGCGCGTCGGGACTGAGTCGTGCCGAGCGTGAAGCAGTTGCGGTCGTGGTATCAGCGAGCAACGACTGCACGTATTGCGTGAATCATCATGCCGAGGCGCTGCGTCGCTACATCAAGGACGAGGAAACCCTCACCATGCTGATGGAGGCGGACGGCCTCGAAACCTTCGAACCACGACTGAGCAATATTGTGCGGCATGCCGAAAAGCTGACGTCGGCTCCGGCAGCGATGACCGATACGGATCTCGGCGAATTGCGCGCCGTTGGCTTGTCCGAGAAGGACATTCTCGACCTGACATTGATCGTGGCCTATTTCAATTTCGTCAACCGCATCGCTCTGGGCCTCGGCGTCGCCTTCAGCGACGATGAGCTGAGCGGCTACAAGGACGATTAATGAGCTGCGCGCGATTCACAACTTTATGCCTGTTGTTGCTTGCCGCTGTCGCCAATGGCGCGGACGAGTCGCGCCTGCGTGACGCGGGCAGCCTCGGTGGCATTCGGCTGGCGAACAGTGAAGAAGCCGGCATCCGCAAGGTGTATATCGTGCAGCTGAAGGCCCCGCCCGCGGCTGCCTTCGATGCCAGCCTGCGGCCGCTGGCTAACAAGCTTGGTGTTGCGCACACCCGTTTCGACAAAACCAACCCGATGATTCAGGAGTACGCGGCACAGCTCGCGCTGCAACAGGATAGTATCCTCGCCCGTGCCGGCGCCGGAGCGGAGCTTGTCTATCGTTACCAGTATGGCCTCAATGGTTTCGCCGCCAGCATGCATCCCTCGCAGGCACATAAGATTCAGAACCTGCCAGACGTTCTGCAGGTCTGGGAAGACGAAGTCCGGCCGCTGACGACCAATCAAAGTCTCGAGTTCCTTGGGCTGTTTGACGACGAGAAGGGATTGCGTGGCAAACCCGGCCTCAGTGGCGACGGAATCATTATCGGCGTCATCGATAGCGGCATAGCGCCCGAGCATCCGGCCGTATAGGACACGCGCAAAGCCAGCCGCCCGAGCCTCTGTACGGGCGATTGGGCCGAGAACACGTTCCTCGGCAGGTGGTTGTGTCGGCGCTTTGAGAAACGCGACGACCAGCTGCTATTTGAAGCACCTGAAGACTGGAACGGCGAATGCCAGAGCGGCGAGAATTTCGCGATTGATGACTGCAATAACAAACTTATTGGCGCGCGCTGGTTTGTCAGCGGTGCCGAAGCGACGGGCCCGATCGATGATGGCGAGGTCATGTCGGCACGCGACGTCGACGGTCACGGCACACATACGGCGACGACGGCCGCGGGCAACCGTGTAAGCGCGTCGATTTTCGATACCTTCATCGGCCGCGTCGAGGGCGTGGCCCCGCGCGCGCATCGCCGTCTACAAGGCCTGCTGGTTGCGGCCTGACGAGACTCGCGCCAGCTGCAATACGTCCGACCTTGCTTGCCAATGCCATAGACGCGGCTGTGGCCGACGGCGTCGATATCATTAATTATTCAGTAGGCAGCTCGCTGACGCGGATCACCGCGCCGGACGATATCGCCCTCATGGTGACCACCAAGGCGGGCGTATTGACGGTGGTTGCGGCGGGCAACGACGGCCC
>JAQCGO010000006.1 GCA_027618995.1 Pseudomonadota bacterium
TCGCCATCTTTTCGCTGGGTGGATTTGCTCGAGCTTCTACAGGCGCCGTCATCTGCATCTTTTCGCTTTCCTGATTATCACCGAAGATATAGCCAGCGAGTATGCGGAATGCTTGACCGTCCGACCCCTCACCTGCCACATCTACTTCCGCGACGAGGTAAGGCGCATAGCGGCGAACTTCGTACGCATCGTATTCGGCCAGAACATCGAACTCCGGCTCTTCAATCGCCATGGCTAATGGTCCCAGGGTTAGCAGAAAAAACGCGGATAGCAGGATTCTAGTTTTCAATTCGTTTACCGTCCCAGGCGAAGACTCCACCGCTGTCCTCCTGACAGACGTTGTCGAGCACTGTAACAAGATGGCCGGCGGATGTTTCGGGAGAGAAGAGTTTTTCCGCCGGTGTACTTTTCGAGTAAGGCCGCGAAAGCCCGGTGTCTACGGTTCCCGGATGCAGGCCGACAACAATGGATTGCGGCCACAAGCGTGCCTGTTCAATAGCAAGCGTTTTTAGCAGCATGTTTAGCGCCGCCTTTGACGCCCGATACGAATACCAGCCACCGAGCCGGTTGTCGCCTATGCTTCCAACACGAGCGGATAAAGCGGCAAGTACCGTTTTCGAGTTTTTGCGCAGCTTCGGCAGGAAGTGTTTTGCGACCATTGCGGGCCCTACTGCATTGATGGCAAGAACCTGGGAAAGCTTTTCAGCGTCAAATTCGCGCATGCTCTTCTCCGGCTTTAGCGTCTCGCCCGACCAGAGTATTCCGGTCGCGATAACGACGATATCAAGCGGCGACTCAGATGAGGCCATCGCCGCGCAGCTCGCTATCGATTCTTCGTCGGTCATGTCCAGTTTGCCGTGCGTGACCTTGGGTGACACTACAGAACAAGGCGTTCGCGATAACGCATAGACCATGGCGACCCTGGGATGCTGCGAAAAGAGTTGGACCAAGGCCGTCCCAATGCCGCCGCTTGCGCCCACTACAGCGATGCGAATACTGGGTGTAAATGACTCAAGTGTGTTCATAGTCAGGAGCGAGGCACGTCCGTGTGCCAGCACGGGGGACAGCTACTAGTTGGGAAGAATAACGGCATCGATTACGTGGATGACACCGTTGCTCGCTGCTATGTCCGTTGTTACAACATTGGCATTGTCGATTCGTACGCCGCCGTCTACGACTGCAATCGTTACATCAGAGCCGTTTACGGTTGTAGCACGGGTCAGCTTGACGACATCCGCGGCGTACACTTTTCCAGGTACGACGTGGTAGGTCAGAACTGCGATCAGCTGATCGCGATTTTCGGGCTTCAGCAGGTTCTCGACCGTACCTTCAGGCAGCTTGGCGAACGCCGCATCCGTCGGGGCAAAAACGGTAAAAGGACCTTCGCCCTTCAGCGTAGCAACGAGGTCGGCAGCGGTCAGTGCAGCGGCCAGGGTATTGAACTGCCCTGCGCCGATAGCCGTATCAACGATATCGAGTGTCTTTGTATCAGCTGTTTTGTGGTGCTCGGTATCAGCTGTTTTGTGGTGCTCGGCGTTCGCGACAACAGCGAACAGGCACAACGATAATACGGCCCAGAATGAGGCGCGGTTGGAGAGTGTGAATGTCATTTGCTTATCCTTTTGATTCAGTGGTTTAGGAGTACGTCGCGATCCTACGGATAAGCCAGCGCGCAATGGTGTCGATTCTGTATGCATCTGTAACAAGATGTTTCAGCTTGGTTGTCGAGGTACTCCAGGCTCGCGACGGGTTTTACCCCGTTACCACGAACGGCTTAGTTTGGTCGTTGTTGTTGTTATTTTTGTTTCCGGACCCTCGCATATATCGGGGGTCGGGTGTGAGGAATGGGATTACTCGTATCGCCGGCCTTTGTGTTCGATCCAGCCGCCAGGATGACTGCCGCGGGGATCGTGGTGAGTCCAGTGAATTACACCGCCGCGATCGTTGGGTTCGTACTCGCCGTAAAAGGACACTGTGTCGCCCTCCCTTAACGATGATATGCGAGGAGCCAGATCGATATTGTGTGCGACCAACAGCGTCCGGCCCGAGCTCAGCTGAAGAATGAATCGTTGATGTCGGTCTTTCGTGTGGGCCTTTAGCCGTCCGATCAAGTTTTTCGCAAGCCCTACATAGTAGAGAGAGTCGTTGCAATAGAGTGCATAGACTCCTGATTTGCCTTTTATCAGGTCTTTAATTACTGACGGGTACTGATCAAGTACATCACCGGATACCCTTTCTAAGTGGCCTATGACCAGCCTTTTTGTCGTTTCTCCGCCGAGGCGGATCTTGTCGACGAAGTGGGTGTGGTCGTCGCGCACGTGAAAAAAGAAGTTTACGTGCGATCGAAAAGCAAGCTTAAGTAGTTTCACCCAGATGCGGATGCAGCAAGTGCAGCCTTGCCGAAAGCCGGCATCACACCGGGCGCCTGTCGAGCTCGCCGCAAATTCGGAAATTACGTTCAGCCACAACGCTAACTCATTGAAATATAATAATAATGAGAAGTACAAAAATCGCATGACATTTCGCTAGCGGTCATTAAGATGGCGGGGACAATGAATACAAAAATCAGCGACGCGCACCCTCGGAACGGCTTCGATCGATTGTTCGGACTCGAAAAGCACGAATACCTGGCAGTCGGCTGGTCGTTCGTTTACTTCTTCTGCATCCTGTCGTCGTACTACATGCTCCGCCCGGTGCGTGAAACGATGTCGGCCGAGAACGGCGCGCTTAATGTGCCAATTCTTTTTTCCAGCACGTTCTTCGTCATGTTGCTCGTGGTGCCGGTCTTCGGCTGGGTGTCGTCGCGCTACCCGCGCAAGCAGTTTCTGCCCTGGGTGTATTTGTTTTTTTCCGCCAATCTGCTGTTGTTCTGGGCCGGCTTCGCGTATGCGATCGAAAATGAAGTCGACTACGTCTGGCTCGGCCGCGCATTTTTCGTCTGGCTCAGCATCTTCAATCTGTTCATCGTATCAGTCTTCTGGAGTTTCATGGCCGACATCTATACCCGTGAACAGGGGCGCCGCCTGTTTGGCCTGATCTCGGCCGGCGGCAGCACCGGTGCGCTGGCCGGACCGTTTGCGACCAAACTTCTGGTCTCACACATTGGCTTCCAGAACATCCTGCTGATTTCGGCCGCGTTGCTGTTGTTTGGCGTGTTCTGCATTTCGCAATTGGGCGCTTGGGTGGTCGCCGAGCATAGCGGCGATCTCGAGGCGTCGGTGGCGAGCAGCAAGCCGCTGGGCGGCAGCCCGCTCGACGGTATCGGGCAGGTGCTTAAGTCCCGATACCTGTCCTCCATGGTCATCGTGTCGATTATCGCCAGCCTGCTGGGCACAGCGCTGTATATGTTCATGGCCGACTATGTCGGTAACGCCGAAATGACGACGAACGAACGTGTGGAAACGTTCAGCCTCGTCGACGGCACCACCAATGTGCTGTCGCTGATCGGGCAGCTGTTCCTCGTCAATCGATCTGTGCGGTATATGGGGGTTGGCAAAACGCTGGCCATCCTGCCTGTTGTTTCGCTGCTGGGCTTCATGTTGCTGGCCATTAACCCGGCGTTCATCGTCGTCGCGGTCCTGACGGCGGTGCGCCGCGGCATCGGCTTCGGCTTTGCGAAACCAACGCATGACATGCTCTATTCCGTCGTCACGCCGACTGAAAAATACAAGGCCAAGAATTTCATCGACACTGCGGTGTATCGAAGCGGCGACCTGATCGGTTCCTGGATTGTGAAGTTCATATGGGCGATCGGCATTTCCGGCATCTCGATCGTGCTGTTGCCCTTCGGCGTAATCTGGGTGCTGCTGGCGCTCTGGCTGGGCAAGGACTACGCGCGACGCGACAGGCTCGAACCCACGGCTGAGCCTGCACGATGAATGCAGGCCTGGGGCGCCGCTTCGGCGCGATCCTTTACGACTCGATTCTGCTGTTCGCCCTGCTCATGCTGGCGAGCGTGCCATTCGTAATCCGTGCGGGCGACGCCGTCGAGCCGAACACTCTGCCGCATCAGCTAACTCTGCTGGTGGTTGTTTTCGGTTTCTTTGTCGGATTCTGGACGCGGCGGGGTAGCACGCTCGGCATGCTCGCCTGGGGACTGCGCGTAGAAGCTGCCGACCGTAAGCTCGCATCGTTGTCACAGGCGTCAATTCGATTCTTTGCCGCGCTGCTGTCCTGGTCAGCGCTCGGCCTGGGGTTCTTCTGGCAAATTTGGGATAAGGACCGGCGCACCTGGCACGACCGCCTGAGCAATACGCGGCTCGTGCACTACCCCAAGCAAAAGAAATAGGAGTTAGCGCACCCGGTTCAGCGCAAAGACCGTCACGATCACAAGCATGACGGACGGCGCCCAGGCTATGAGTGCCGGATTCAAATTGAATACCTGACCCGAGTTCGCCAGCATCTCGGCGGAAAGATGGTAGGCAAGGCCGATGACCACACCGATCATCAACCGTGCGCCGGCACCGCCGGTACGCAAGGATCCAAATACGAAAGCCAGCGCCAGCAACGGCATCACCATCACAGTGATAGTTCGTGCGACCCGATTCCAGAACTCCGTTTCGTAACCGCCCGCGTCGAGGCTGTTGCGCTTAAGGTAGCTGATGTAACTCAGCAAGCCACGACCGGACAGGCTTTGCGGTTTAACCTGCGAAATTCCCAGCACATCGGCGTCGATATCAAAGTCCTCAATCGCCCTGGATGACTCCACGACCTGCACGCCATCATCGACGAAGCGTGTTTCTTGAAAATTCTGCAATACCCAGTTGCCGGCGTCGTCGACATCGAAATTTTCGGCGCGCGCAATCGACTGGAGTCTGTTGGACCCGTCAAAACGAAACACATAAATGCTGCCGAAGTCATACTCCGAGCTGACACCTTCAAAGTGCAGAAACGTATTGCCGTCTCGTGCCCAGGCATCCTGGCCCAGCCGGTCATCCGCCTGTTCCGAACGTGCCTGAATACGCATGTTGCGCGCAAAATAGTCCAACGGCGGTCCGATGAACTCACCCAGCAAACCCGTCAGCATCAACATGGCCAAGCCGGTAATACCCACCATACCCGCCAGGCGCATTACTGATAGTCCGGCCGAGCGCATGGCGATGATTTCGCTGTTGGAGGCCAGCGCACCGAGTGCGAGCAAGGATCCAATCAACGCGGCGATTGGCAGCATCTCGAACGCGAGTTGTGGCAGACGTAACAAGGTGTACAGAACAGCCTGAGGCGTCTGGTAGTCGCCTTTCGTGTCGTCAATTTCGGCGATGAATTCAAACAGGCCGGCCAACGCGAGCAGCACCAGCAACACGAGCGCCGTCACCGTCAGGATTGCGCGCATCAGGTATTGCGTCAGGATGCCGTTCACAATCGCAGCCTGCGAAACATCATGTTCTGCTGCGCCAGCAGAGCAAGCCCTAATAACAGTGCAGCAGCGTGCACCCACCACAGCCCAAGACTTGGCGCGAGCGTCCCCTGCTCAATCCACGCTTTAGCGGCGCTCAGCATGTTCAGATAAATAATGAAGACCAACAAACCGATTGCGATACGGCCGTAGCGACCCGCCCTGGGCTGCGTTCGACTAAGCGGCACTGCGAGAATACTCAGGATGATCGTCGCGAGCGGTATGCCGATGCGCCATTGCAACTCGGTAATATGCGCCAGCTCATCGGACTGCAGCAGCATGCCGAACGACATCGCACGCGGCCGCGGATCCGGCGGGTCGAGACTGGGCAAACGATAAGGAATGCCATGTTCAAGAAATTCAACGACGCGAAACTCCGTCGTGCCGGGAATGCCTTCGTAACGACGCCCATCGTGCAACACCAGGAATCGTACGTCCGGATCATCGGACTCGACCTGCTCACCAAACCGTGCCACCACAACCTCAAGCGAGCCGTCCTCAAGACGACGCTGCAAAAAAACATTTTCCATCAATCCGTCGTCGCGAATTCTCTCGCCGTACACGACCGCGCCGCTAGACCCGACCGAGACGAATCGCCCAGGCTCGATACTCGTCAAATCCGCCGCACGCCGAGCCTCTGCGCCCACACGCTCAATCGACAGCAACGCGCGCGGCCCGAGATCGATGGACAACCAGGCGACGCCGGCCACGAGCGGCAGCAGCAGCCAGAGCAGCGGACGGTAGATGTCCACGGGGCCCACGCTACAGGCCATCATCGCTGGCAATTCGCTGTCGCGATAAAGGCGCCCCAGCGCCAGCATCACTGCGAGGAAAAGTCCTATCGGTACGAGAATCGTCAGGAATTGCACCGCCGACAATCCAATGACATCGAAGGCCGCGTCTTTGGGTAGTTTGCCTTTGGCCACATCGCCGAGTACACGCGCAAACTGATTCGTCAGCAGAATCAACAACAATACGGCAGTTACCCCGAGCCACGTCGTGGCTATCTCGCGAAATATGTAGCGATCGAGTATGCGCGGCATCGGAACGGCGATTTGCTTAACCAAGACTGGTCGAATCGGGTAGACTACCGTTTTTGTTTCGCGCGCGACAGTCCCTCAACCACGAGCCTCTATGCAATATTCCACAACGACAGCCAAGCCGTCGAATCGGCATGTCGACTGCCTCATCGTCGGCATATACGCGGGCGACACGCTCGGCAACGGTGCGGGTGACGTTGACCAGTCCAGTCGCGGCAAGATCAAGCGACTCATCAAGAGCGGTGACCTGTCATCCAAACTTGGGCATTGCACGGTCCTGAACGACATCGATGGTGTGCGGGCGCCGCGCGTTGCCGTGGTCGGCCTCGGCAAGCAACAAGCCTTCAGTGCAAAGCAGTTTCAGACCGCGGTAACGGCCGCGTTGCGTGCCATTTCGGGCAGCAAGTGCAAATCCGTTCTCAATTGCCTGACGCTCGAGCCGGTCGAGAATGCCAGCGGCTATTACCTCGCGCGCTACACGGCGCAGGCAGTCGCATCGGTACTGTATCGATTCACACAAATGAAAAGCGGCAAACAGCCGGCCACGAGTTCACTGCGACGCATCGAGCTCTCGCTTGCAAACCGAAGCGGCGCTGCAAAAGCCATGCTGGGCCTTGAACATGGCGACGCCATCGGATTCGGCATGTCGCTGACGCGTGACCTGGGCAATTTGCCTGCCAATATCTGCACGCCAGGCTATTTGGCCCGCAGCGCGCAGAAACTCGCGCGCGACAACAAGCTGTTGCATACGCGCGTGCTCGGCGAGACGGAAATGAAGCGCCTCGGCATGCACTCATTACTATCGGTCAGCGCCGGCAGCAATGAACCTGGCAAGTTAATCGTCATGCAGTACAAGGGCGGCGGCAAGCAGAAACCCGTTGTGCTCGTCGGCAAGGGCGTCACCTTCGATACCGGCGGCATCTCACTGAAGCCGGGACCTGCCATGGACGAAATGAAATTCGACATGTGCGGCGCTGCGAGCGTCATCGGCACGATGGCCACCGTCGTCAGGCTAAAACTTCGCATCAATCTGAACGTCATCGTACCGACGGTCGAGAACATGCCGAGCGGGACCGCGACCAGACCCGGTGATATTGTGCAGAGCATGTCCGGCCAGACGATTGAAGTTTTGAATACGGATGCCGAGGGTCGCCTGATTCTCTGTGACGCACTCACCTATTCGCGCCGCTTCAAGCCGGATACGGTCATTGACGTCGCCACGCTGACCGGCGCTTGCGTCGTCGCACTTGGCCACCATCGTACCGGCGTGATGAGCAAGAATAACCAGCTTGCTGCCAGCATCGTCGCAGCCGGTGAGGTCGCGGGCGATTACGCCTGGCAGCTACCGCTCGACGATGAATATGCCGAACTGCTGCAGAGCAATTTTGCGGACATGGCCAATATTGGCGGCCGCGACGGTGGTGCCATCACGGCCGGTTGCTTCCTCGCCAAATTTACCGACGGCCTGAACTGGGCGCATCTCGATATTGCGGGAACGGCCTGGGCCAGTGGCAAACAAAAAGGTGCATCGGGTCGACCGGTCCCGTTGCTCACCGAGTTCCTGCTGGCGCGAAGTGGCGCCCTGCCTTAATGGCTCGCGTTGATTTCTATATCCTCAAGCAGGAAGGCTCTCAATCTCGCAACACCTTCGCCTGCCGGCTTGCTGAAAAAGCCTATCGACTCGACAAAACCGTACATATCCACACTGTAAATCGGGAAGATGCTGAACGTATCAATGACCTGTTGTGGACATTTCGTGATGGCAGCTTCGTCCCGCACGAGCTGCTCGGCTCCGGCAGTAGCAGCCGCACCGCCCCCATCACGATTGGCAGTGGCGACGATCCGGTCGAGCCGCGCGACCTGCTGATCAACCTGTGCGATGCGATTCCCGCGTGTGCGGAAACTTTCCCACGGGTTGCGGAACTTGTAAGCTCCGACGAACCGAGCAAGCAAGAGAGCCGCAAGCGATTTGCCGCCTACCGAGACAAGGGCCATACATTGGAAACGCACGATGTATAACCCGCAGCACGCATGAACAAGTCCTACAACCCGACGGAAATTGAACAGCGCGTCTACGCGCGCTGGGAAAAAAACGGCTACTTCGCCCCGCAAGGCGACGGCGCGCCCTATTGCATCATGATTCCGCCGCCCAACGTGACCGGCACCTTGCACATGGGGCACGCGTTCCAGGACACGATCATGGACGCGTTAACACGCTACAAGCGCATGCAGGGCTTCAGCACACTGTGGCAACCCGGCACCGATCATGCGGGCATCGCGACGCAGATGGTCGTCGAGCGTCTGCTGAATAGTGAGGGAAGCAACCGGCGCGACATCGGCCGCGAGCAGTTCGTCGAACGCGTCTGGCGATGGAAAGAAGAATCTGGCGGCAAGATCAGCCATCAACTGCGCCGCCTCGGCGCCTCCGTCGACTGGAGCCGCGAACGTTTCACGATGGATGAGGGTTGTTCCGAGGCCGTTGCGGAAGTGTTTATTACGCTGTTCAACGAAGGCCTCATCTATCGCGGCAAGCGCCTCGTCAACTGGGATCCCGTCCTGCATACGGCCCTTTCCGATCTCGAGGTACTTGCACAAGACGAAGACGGTCACCTGTGGCACTTCAAGTATCCACTCGCCTCCGGCAAGGGCTACCTGGTGGTCGCGACGACGCGCCCGGAAACCATGCTCGGCGACAGCGCCGTGGCGGTACATCCCGACGATGCGCGCTACAAGCACCTGATCGGTGAAGAAATCATCCTGCCGATCGTTGGTCGTCGGATTCCGGTGATTGCCGACGATTACGTTGAAGCAGAATTCGGTACGGGGTGCGTAAAAATCACGCCTGCGCATGACTTCAATGACTATGAGGTCGGCAAACGACACGACCTGCCGCTGTACAACGTATTGACCGACGACGCGGCGATGAACGACGACGTTCCCGAGGCGTATCGCGGCCTCGATCGTTTCGTCGCACGCAAACAGATCGTCGCCGAATTCAAACGGCTGAAGCTCCTCGACAAGATCGAGGACTACACAGTGAAAACTCCGCGCGGCGATCGCAGCGGTGCCGTCCTGGAGCCCTACCTGACCGACCAGTGGTACGTGAAAATCGAGCCACTGGCGAAGCCCGCCATCGAAGCCGTGGCATCAGGGAGGATCAGGTTCGTCCCGGACAACTGGTCGAAGACCTACTTCGACTGGATGTACAACATCCAGGACTGGTGCATCAGTCGCCAGCTTTGGTGGGGCCATCGCATTCCGGCCTGGTATGACGAGGATGACAACATCTATGTCGGCCGTAACGAAGCAGAACTACGAAAAAAGCACGGCCTTGCCGCCGACGTTTCTCTGCGTCAGGACGAAGATGTGCTCGATACCTGGTTCTCGTCGGCACTCTGGCCGTTCAGTACGCTGGGCTGGCCCGAGAAAACTCCGGCGCTCGAAAAATATTACCCCGGCAGCGTGCTGATCACCGGCTTCGACATCATTTTCTTCTGGGTCGCCCGCATGATCATGATGGGTATCAAGTTCATGGGCGATGTGCCGTTTCGCGAAGTCTATATCCATGGCCTGATCCGCGATCAGGAAGGCCAGAAGATGTCGAAGTCCAAGGGCAACACACTGGACCCGCTGGACCTCGTCGATGGCATCGGATTGCAGGCCCTGCTGGACAAGCGCACCTCCGACCTGATGCAGGATCACCTCAAACCGACGATCGAGCGCGCTACACGTAAACAATTCCCCAAGGGTATTGACGCATACGGCTGCGACGCGTTGCGCTTTACGTTTGCGGCACTGGCGACAACGGGCCGCGACATTCGCTTCGACCTCGGACGTATCGACGGCTACAAGAATTTCTGCAACAAGTTATGGAACGCGGCGCGTTACGTTCTCATGAATACCGAGACACTCGACAATGGCGCCGCCGAACTGAGCGCCGCGGATCAATGGATCTACGCCCGGCTCGGGCATACGATCGGCGAAGTGCACACACATATGGCGACCTATCGCCTCGACCTTGCTGCACATGCCGTCTACGAGTTCACCTGGCATGAATTCTGCGACTGGTATCTCGAATTGTCGAAACCCGTGCTGCAATCGGAAGAATCTTCTGCCGCCCTGCAACGCGGCACGCGTCGTACCCTGATCACGGTGCTCGAGTCATTGCTGCGGCTTATTCATCCGCTGATGCCGTTCGTCACCGAGGAAATCTGGCAGCAGGTCGCGCCGCGCGCCGGTATTCATGGTGACACGATCATGCTGCAACCGTACCCGGTTGCACCGGACGACGTCGCTGTGCACGAATCCGTGGCCGATATCGAATGGGTACGCCAGTTCATTCTCGGAATTCGGCAAATTCGCGGTGAAATGGATATATCGCCGGGCAGACCACTGCCGGTAATCTTGCAGGGCGCAGATGTTGACGATCGTCGACGTGTGAACCAGTACCTGCACTTGTTGCAGCGCGTTGGCCGGGTCGCATCGATCGACATATTGCGGGATAGCGAAGCGCCGCCTGCGGCGGCGACGGCGTTGCTCGGGGCAATGCGCTTGCTCGTACCGGTGCAGGGCTTGATCGACGTCGCGGCCGAACGTAGCCGACTCGAGAAGCAAATGCAGCGCGCGGAGGCTGACCTCGGGCGCACACGGGCAAAACTCGGTAACGAAAATTTTGTGAACAATGCGCCGGCCGACGTGGTCACACAGGAACAACAACGCGCCGCGGACTTCACACGCACCATCGAGCAACTCCGCGAGCAACTGGAAAAGCTGGCGGAGCTCGCTTGAGCCGATACTTTTTCTGAGGACTGCATCACAAACCGGCGCGCCTGTAGTGCATTCGTAGCGCCGATTCGCGAGCATAACCCGACAACCATCCCCAGGAGACTCAGATGCCGGGTGGCAACACGATCGAAACATTACCCCTGAACAAGGACGCCGATCGCGGCGCTCTGGATCGAGCTCGCAAGGCGCTGGCGCGGCCTGGGGCCTGTCTGCGCCCTCCGCATTTTTACACAATCTGAGTTTGTCCTGGGACGCGCTCAACGCGAACTGGAACGAATGGGTGCTTGGCTACGGACCTGAAAATCAGGACCGGTTCATGCAATGGCTGGGCATGCAGAAACCGAACTGGCAAAAAATGATTTTCACACTGCTGGATCTCGTGCTTGGCTTGATCATTCTGATCAGCCTGCTGCTCGCGCGACGCTACCGGGCGCCGCGGCCTGATCGCGCGACGATCCTGTATCGATCGTTTGTCAGGAAATCCGGGCTGCCGCTGCATACCGGTGAGCCGCCGGAAGCCTTTGCCACGCGGGCGCGTGCGGCATCACGCATTGATGCAAGCGACATCGATGATATTACGACGGCCTACCTGGTGGCGCGCTATGGCAGCCCCGATCCGACCTCGTTACTGCGGCTTAAGCAGCGGGTCCGGCAACTTGACCCGCGACAATAACAAACCACCAACAATGAACAGTGGCAGCAACGCCACCAGTATCACGCCGGGGTCATCCGAGAGTAATGCGGCCAGGCCAATTAATGCCGGGCCGACGACATGCGAAAATTTGGTCACCATGTTGTAGAAACCAAAGAACTCGCCGGGACGATCCTGCGGTATCAGCGACGCATACAGCGAACGGCTCAGACCCTGTACACCGCCCTGGATGCAACCGACGATAATGGCCATCACGTAGAACTGGCGAATATCCGTCATGAATACTGCCCAGCTTGATACGGCGACATAGACGAACAGCGCCAGGTAGATGCCTTTCCTCGCACCATAACGCTGGCCGAGAAATCCGTACAACAGCGTCGCCGGGAAACCAGCCAGATTGGTGATCATGAACGCCGTCACGAGATCGGTATCGCCAAATCCCAGGCGTTGTCCATAGTTCGCGGCCATTGAAATTACGGTAAATACGCCCGCCAGGTAGATCCAGTAGGCAAACAGAAACCGCACAATGTTGCGATAACGGCAGACGTGCGAAATAGTCTGGCGCAGCTCTACAAATGCCGCCTTCACGATGCCGCGCGCGACAGGAATTGCACGTTTCGTCTCGGGCACGAACACGATCAACGGAATCAGGAACACAGCCCACCAGGCGCCCACCGACACGAACGCGAACTTGATCACGCTCACCGACCCCTGCATACCGAATATCTCCGGCCTGTACAGCATCCAGACATGCAGGCCCAGCAACAGCGCGCCGCCGAGATAGCCGAGCGAGAATCCCAGTGTGGACACAACATGCAACTTGTTCGGTGGCGCGACATCAACCAGCATCGAGTCGTAAAAAACCGTGGAACCATAAAACCCGACGGATGCGCAAAGGTACAGTGCCAACGCCCAGGGCCAGTTGCCTTCACCTGGCATCGCCAGCAGCGCCGTCATCGCTGAACCCAATATCGCGAACGTCAGCAGGAATCGTTTGCGATAACCACCGCTATCGGCAATGGCGCCAAGAATCGGTGCGATCACGCTGACCAGCAGTGCGGCGCCCGCGGTAATGAGTCCGAGTCGGGCAGTCACCGCTGCACCGTCATCGCCAGCGCTCCAATAGCTGCCGAGGAAAATCGGGAACAGCACGGCCAAAACGCTCAGGGCAAAAGCCGAATTCGCCCAGTCATACAATGCCCATGCTATGACGTTGCGTGTAAGCATCAATGGTCACGCGTCTGAATGAACTTAATGTCCGGCCAGCGCTCCTCGGTCAGGCTGAGGTTGACGCGGGTCGGCGCAACGTAGACCAGGCTATCGCCGTGATCGACCGCGAGGTTGTCATGTGCTTTGCGTTCGAATTCGGCCAACATCTTCGGGTCGTCGCAAATCACCCAGCGCGCCGTCGCCACGTTGATGGCCTCAAACTGGCACTCAACCTTGTATTCATCGAGCAGGCGATGCGCAACTACCTCAAACTGCAACGGCCCGACCGCACCGAGAATCAGGTCGTTGTTGCGCATCGGCTTGAAAAGTTGTGTGGCACCCTCCTCGCACAATTGCGCCAGGCCCTTGTGCAGCGCCTTCAGGCGCAACGGGTCCTTAAGCACGGCGCGGCGAAAAATCTCCGGAGCAAAATTCGGAATTCCGGTAAACCGCAGCACCTCACCTTCGCTGAAACTGTCGCCGATATTAATGGTGCCGTGATTGTGCAGCCCGATGATGTCACCGGCATAAGCGGAATCAGCGTGCTGGCGATCCGCCGCCATGAACGTTATAGCATCCGCGATTTTCATTTCCTTGCCCGAACGCACGTGCAACACGCGTTGGCCTGGCTGATACGCACCGGAACAAATGCGCATGAACGCGATGCGATCGCGATGGCCCGGATCCATATTCGCCTGAATCTTGAAGACGAAACCGGTCAGTTGCTCCTCCTCCGGATGCACCACGCGCTGTTCGGTCTGACGCGATAGCGGGGTCGGTGCGTGTTGCACGAACTCATCCAGTAATTCCTTGACCCCGAAATTGCCCAGCGCCGAGCCGAAAAATACCGGCGACTGGCGGCCACCCAGGTAATCTTCAATATTCAGTTTCGGGCAGGCGCCCTTGACCAGTTCGATCTCGTCCCGGAACGCATCGACATCCGTTCCCAGAACGTCCGCGGCCGCCGCAGAGTGCAGACCATCGATAATGGTCTGGCCGGATTTTTTTTGCCGGCCGACGTTTTCATACAGATAAATCCGGTCCTGCAGCAGGTGATACACACCCTTGAGCTCGCGACCCATGCCAATGGGCCAGGTGATCGGCGAACACTGAATATTGAGGACCGACTCGATCTCGTCCAGCAGCTTGATCGGCTCACGGCCGTCACGATCGAGCTTGTTGATAAAAGTCATGATGGGCGTATCGCGCAGGCGACACACTTCCATCAACTTGATCGTGCGTTGTTCGACACCCTTGGCGCCATCGATAACCATGAGTGCGGAGTCAACCGCGGTCAGAGTTCGGTAGGTGTCTTCCGAAAAATCTTCATGGCCCGGTGTGTCGAGCAAATTGACCACATAGTCCTGATACGGAAACTGCATGACTGACGAGGTGATCGAGATTCCGCGCTGCTGTTCCAGCGCCATCCAGTCGGACGTCGCATGACGACTTGCCTTGCGCCCTTTCACCGTGCCGGCCAGGGAAATGGCGCCGCCGAACAACAGCAATTTTTCCGTCAACGTCGTCTTGCCGGCGTCCGGGTGCGAAATAATCGCAAACGTACGCCGCTTGCTTACCTGATCGGTTAATTTGGACATAGGACTTTAGTGTGCGTCGTATTAACGGTCGGAGGTCAGCTTCTTAACCAGTACTTCAGCATCTTCGCGGCCGTGCGATGCCTGATAGTACGCGGGTCGTTTCGCCACTTTGTGAAAATCTTTCTTCTTGTACAACGCCAAGGCGTGCATGTTCGATGGCCGCACTTCGAGGAAAATTTCGCGTACCGCCGACGACCGGGCGCGCAGCAACACCTCGTCCAGTAGCCGCTCACCAAAGCCTACGGAGCGCCAGGCGGCGTCGATGCAGATATTCAGAATGTGCGCCTCACCCGCCGCAACCGACAGGATGCTGTAACCGACAACCTTGCGGTTATGCGCGATGACAATGCATTGATAGCCAGCCAGCAGGCAGTCGCGAAACACGCCGTGACTCCAGGGAAACTCATAGCTGCGGCGCTCGATATCCGACACCGTCGCCAGATCCTCATGCGTCATGCTGCGCATCGACACCATGTTCTCGAAAATATTGGTACTCATGCTGCGCGTCCCGCAACGACATCCATCGCCAGGCACAAGTCCTGCCACGACTTGCTCTTTTGCCTGGGGCTGCGCAACAGATACGCCAGATGGAAGGTCACCACCAGCGGAATATCGCCGAGATGGTGCAATTTGCCACGCAACTTGCCGACCGGGGTATCGGTCTGCAGCAATGTCTGTGCCGCAATCCTGCCGACCGCTAGAATAATTTTTGGCTTGAGCAGCGCGATTTGCCGCTCGAGATAGCTGCGACAGGCGCTGGCTTCGCCGGCTTCCGGATCGCGATTGTTCGGTGGCCGGCATTTCAGGACATTGGCGATGTACACCTGCTCACGGGCCTGGCCGGCGGCGCGCAGCATTTCGTCGAGCAATTGCCCGGCCCGGCCGACGAACGGCTCGCCGCGTCGATCTTCTTCGGCGCCCGGTGCCTCACCGATGATCAACCAGTCGGCCTGCTGATTGCCAACGCCGAATACGGTTTGTGTCCGGCTCTTGTGCAATGCGCACCGCGTGCACGCGGAAACGGCCGCACGAAGTTGCGACCAGTCGAGGTCACCTTCGTCAGCGACTGAGCCGCCAGGCGCAGCGACGACTGCAACGTCAGCATCGGCGTCCGCTGCCGCGTCGGCATTGGGCACCCAGACATCAATTCCAAGCGCCTTCAGATAGGCTCGGCGTTGATGTTCAGTCTGAATCACGTTCTCATCCGGTTGTCGTCACAGGCCATTAGTCTGCCACGGCAGGTAGCGCATTACACTCAAGGTGCGGTACTTTACCGATCAAATCGGTGCCGGCAACGACGATCTGGCCCGGCTGCACCAATACCTGGCCGGCGATCGGCAAATGCACTTCGGCGATTCGCGTCAACCGCAGGTACGCGCAACGCTCGCCTTGGCCGACACGCTCGCCGTAAACCCGCTGCGACCGCGGTACCAGGCCAAAACGATGACCATTGAACTGCAGGATCACGTCATCACCCTCGTCGGTCTGCACCCAGAGCGCGTTGCTCTTGAAGGCCGTCGTACCATCCACCGTCATTGAGCTCAGATCCCGGACCCTGCCTTCGACCGGAGCGCGAGCCGTATAGGCGCCAAAGCTGTCGATCCGGATGCGAATCCGGTGCGCCTTACCCTGCGGCAAACCGTGCTCGACCTGATCGACCGACAGGATTCTCCCGTCCACGGGGCTGACCACGCCGAGAGCTACCCCAGGAATCGCCCGATCCGGATCCCGAAACAACAGATAGAGAAGTAACAACAGGCAACCCGCTGCAACCGTAAACCATGGATTGAAAAAGCGCACGGCGACAGCGATCGCAATGACGGCTGCGAGCAGGAATGGAATCCCCTCCTGCGCGACAAATGAATTTCGTCTTACTCTCAACTTTTGGCCCCGGCTTTAAAGTGCCGCGACGATCCCTTGCTTTGCCGCGGCTGTCAATATGGGTAGCGCACATTAGCCACAAATTCGGCGATTAATGCTCTAGAATTCGCGCCTTACACTATTTGCAACATCGCAAGGGACGGTTCATGCGCTTTTCGGAATTTGGTCTGACGACGCTCAAGGAAGTTCCCGCCGAGGCGGAGATCGTCAGTCATCAGTTGATGTTGCGAGCGGGTCTGATCCGGCGCCTGGCATCCGGCTTGTTCACCTGGATGCCGATCGGCGTCCGCGTACTACGCAAGGTCGAGGCTATTGTTCGGGAGGAGATGAATCGCGCCGGAGCACTGGAACTGCTGATGCCGGCCGTTCATCCGGCCGAGCTCTGGCAGGAAACCGGCCGCTGGGATCAATACGGCCCTTTGCTGCTGCGCATTTTCGACCGCCACCAGCGTGAATTCTGTTTCGGGCCGACCCACGAAGAGGTAATTACCGATATCGCTCGCCGCGAACTGCGCAGTTACAAGCAACTGCCGATCAACTACTACCAGATACAGACCAAGTTCCGCGACGAAATTCGGCCCCGCTTCGGCGTCATGCGCTCGCGCGAGTTCATCATGAAGGACGCCTATTCCTTTGACGTCGACCAGGCCGGCCTCGATGCCTCGTATCAAAAAATGCATGACGCCTACACCGCCATTTTTACGCGGCTGGGCCTGACGTTTCGTGTCGTTTGGGCCGACAGCGGTGAAATCGGCGGCAGCAAGTCGCAGGAGTTTCACGTCATTGCGGATTCCGGCGAAGACGCCATCGCCTACAGTGACGAGGACGATTACGCCTCCAATATCGAGACAGCGGCGACGTCGCCGGCCGCAACGACCCGCCCTGCGGCATCGGCCGCATTGCAGAAGATTCCGACACCGGGCGTGCGCAGCATCGATGACCTGTGCAAATTGCTCAAAATCGAGGCCGCGCAGACGATCAAGACCCTGATCGTGCACGGTGACGACGGCCCGGTCGCACTGGTGCTGCGCGGTGACCACGAACTGAATGCCGTGAAGGCGCAGAAACTCGCCGGCGTCGCATCTCCGTTGACCATGGCGGACGGCGACACTATTCGAAAGGCAACCGGCAGCGAAGCCGGTTCGCTGGGCCCGCTCGGCAGCAAGCTGCCCGTTTATTACGATCACGCCGTCACCGCCATGGCCAATTTCAGTTGTGGCGCCAATGAAGTGGAGCAACATTTCACCGGCGTCAACTTTGAGCGAGACCTGCCCCTGCCCGCAACGGTGGACCTGCGCAACGTGATTGCCGGTGATCCTGTGCCAGGTGGTAACGGCACACTGAAAATTGCGCGTGGCATTGAAGTTGGACACATCTTTCAGCTCGGCACCAAGTACAGCGAATCGATGCGAGCCACAATTCATGACCAGGACGGCAAAGAACGCGCTATGCACATGGGTTGTTACGGCATCGGCATCACCCGCATAGTGGGCGCGGCGATTGAGCAGAACCACGACGCCAACGGCATCATCTGGCCCGAGCCGCTGGCGCCGTTCGATGTCGTGCTCGTACCGATCAATCTGCAACGCTCGGCCATCGTGCAGGAGGCAGCCGAGGCGCTTTATGCCGAGATGCAGGCCCTTGGCGTCGATGTGCTGCTGGATGACCGGGACGTCCGGCCCGGGGTCAAATTCGCCGATGCCGAACTTATCGGCATTCCACACAGAGTGGTTCTGTCCGAACGTGGTCTCACCGGCGGCGAACTCGAATATCGTCACCGTCGCGACGCGGAATCGCGCGACATGAAGCGTGCCGCAGTTCTCGAATTACTTCTGAAGTGACTCGTAAGACCATAATTCCCTTATAATATATGTCCATGAAACTGAACGGACATCACCTTTCCAGTCTTGGTCTGCTGCTGGCCCTGTGGCTGCCGCTGGCCGCGTCATCGCAGCAGCAACCCGATCCCGAGCTACGCGAAACACTGCGCGCCGCCGCCAGCGCCGCCGACAGTTTCGCCGACCGGTTCCACGCGGAAGTCTGGTTGACCGACATGTCGCGGCGGCTGGAGCGCCAGGTCAAAGATACGGATGAACGCATGCGCATCCTTACCCGGGTGCACTATGAGGCATTGCTGGCCGGTCTGGAGCCGGAGCTCGTGCTCGCGGTCATCGACGTCGAAAGCAATTTTGATTCTTATGCCGTGTCTGTGGCCGGCGCGCTGGGCCTGATGCAGGTCATACCGTTCTGGCGCAACGAAATTGGCCGCCCTGATGACAACCTGATCCATCTGGAAACCAACCTGCGTTACGGCTGCACGATCCTCAAGTTTTACCTCGACAAGGAAAAGGGCGACCTGCGCAAGGCGCTCGCTCGCTACAACGGCAGCGTCGGCAGGCGCGAATACCCCAGCAAGGTCCAGAAGAGACTGAGCGAGAAGTGGTACCAGATCTGAAGCCGCGCGGGTTCAGCTGATCGAAAAACCGCGCACGTCCTGCCATTCCGCCGAAGCGGCGATAAGCTGAGTGACCTCGGCCAGCGGCGGGCCGTGCCGCAGCCAGTCGGCCAATTGGTCCAGCGCCGCTGGCATGTCGCAATCAATGCGCCTGACTTTCGATACTGGATTCAGTCGCGCGCAGAAAATGTGGGATATGGATGGCGAGCATTGTTATTCTGCTGAGCTGCAACGGGCGAACGCTAGCAACAGCGCAACCACGTCGTCAAGGGAACCTGAGAATGCTGACCATACAATACAACGAGGTGCTCGTCTTGTATTACTCCGTGCATGGTGCGACGGAGGCGCTGGCGCGCGAGGTGTCGGCCGGCGTCGATTCAGTACGCGGCATGGCAGCACGGTTGCGCACAGTACCACCGGTGTCGTCCGTCGCGGAACTTGTTGCACCGGCCGTACCGGATGCGGGACCGCCCTACGCGACCTCCGCCGACCTGACCGAATGCAGTGGCCTGGTCATGGGCAGCCCGACCCGGTTTGGCAACATGGCCGCTGCACTCAAATATTTCCTCGATGGCACGGCGACGGAATGGTTGTCCGGTGGCGCGGCCGGAAAGCCGGCCGGCGTGTTCACATCGACATCGACGCTGCATGGCGGCCAGGAAACAACGCTGCTCACAATGGCAATACCGCTGCTGCACCATGGCATGCTCATTACCGGTATTCCATACACCGAGGAAGCCCTGAGCAGCACAACATCCGGGGGCTCTCCCTACGGTGCCAGTCACGTCACATGGAATCGCAAAGCAGATTCACTGACCGAGCATGAACGCATCCTCGCACGCGCGCTGGGGCACCGCGTCGCCCTGCTGGCGCAAAAACTCAGCTCGTAATGTCGAGGACGCCCTTGACGAAGGGAATCGTCAATCGTCGCTGCGCACGCAAGGCCTCGTCATCGAGCCTGTCAAGCAATCCATAGAGACTCGCCATGTCGCGACGACTGCGACTGAGCAGGAACTGTGCTGTTTCGTCGGGCAGATCCAGGCCGCGGTGCCCGGCACGCAATTGCAGCGCCCGCCGCGTGGCATCGTCATCGAGCGACCGTAACTGGAACGCCGGCAAGGCTGTCATGCGGCTCTTGAGATCGGCCAGATTGAAGCCGCTGGAACGCGGTGCAACCTGTGCCGCAGCGATTATCCGGCCGCGCGCCTCGACCACCTGGTTGTACAACACAAACAGGGCGTGCTCCCAGGCAGCCTCGCCCGCCACCGCGTCGATGTCGTCGAGGCAAACCAGGCGGCGGCTCGCGAGACCCTCGAGGATTGCGGGATTGGCATCGCGGAACAGCCCCAGCGGAACGAACGCAGACTGGTCTCCCGCCTGCTCGCAGACCGCCTGCAACAGATGCGTCTTACCGGTCGACGGGCTGCCCCAAAGCCAGCATCCGCTGTCGCCACCACCGGCTGCGAGCTCACGCAGCACGGCGACCGCGGTTTCATTACCGGTCGGGAGAAAACTCGCGAATACCGCATGATCCGCGAGCTGCAAAGGCAAGGCCAACTGGCTCATACAAGGATTTCGGGGTGGTCACGTAGATAGCGGTTATGGGCAAATCGGACAATGACCGAGAGTACGGCGGCTGCCGGTAGCGCGAGCAGGACGCCAAAGAACCCAAACAACTGACCACCCGCCGCCACCGCAAAAATGACAATGACCGGATGCAAGCCGATACGATCGCCAACGAGTTTTGGTGTCAGCAACGAGCCTTCGAGCAACTGTGCGATGCTGAACGTCGCGATCACCCCCATCATGAGCCAGAACGGATTCGGTTCCAGTGCAACCGTGAGCGCCGCAAGCACGATACCGAACACAAATCCAAGATAAGGAACAAAGCTGACCAGGCCGGAGACGACGCCGATCGCTATCGCGAATTTCAAGCCGACGAAGCTCAGGCCCAGCGAATAGATGCAGGACAGCGCCAGCATGACGAGTAGCTGACCACGCAGGAAAGCGCCCAGCACCTCATCGGTTTCCCGTGCCAGCTGCAACACCGTGGCACGCTGTTGCGCCGGTATCAAAGCGCCGATATGGGCCATGATCTTGTCCCAGTCACGCAACAGATAAAACGTGATGATGGGGACGAGAAAAAGGCTCAGGACCGCCGCTGCCAATGCGCCACCCGATCGCGTCACCGACAACAGGACTTTGCTGCCCCAGCTGCCGGCCATATCGCTGTAGCGTGCAAGGAACGCGCCGATGCCTACATCCTCACCGGGCTCGACGCCGATCAGGTCCATGAGGGCCGGCAACCAGACCTGCTCGACGCGCAGCACGAGATCGGGCAAGGCAGACATCAACGCCGACACCTGGGTGCGAATCAGTGGCCCGACGAGCAACACGAGCAAACCGAGCACGAGAAAGGTCAACAGGAAAACGGCGACGACGGCCAGCCAACGCGGCAAGCGGTATTTTTGCAGCCGGTCGGCCAGCGGATCACCCATATACGCGAGCAGCGCAGAGGCTACAAAGGGTGTCAGCACCGGCGCCAGCAGGTACAGCAGCCAGCCCAACAACGCAACAGCGATCAGCCAGTTAGTCCGTCGATCTGCAGTACTCATGCTTCAGGCTCCGGTGCGTGCGCTGCGAATCCAGTTCCACACATAGTCACAACCGCTGATGACGACGGTAACGAGGACCGCAGCGCCAAGCACGGTTATGGTGATGTTGTCCGGCCATCCATAGCCTGCTTCGGACATCACGAATACCAGGAACACGAATTCCAGCACGGTATTCAGCTTGCTGATGCGCGTTGGTTCACCCTCAAGCCGGCGGACGAGGTAGTGATAAATAAACGAACCGGCCACAATGATGACGTCGCGGAAAATGACGATGGCCGCCAGCCATATCGGGATATGACCCAGGTACGCCAGCGTTCCGTACGACCATGCGACCAGCAATTTGTCGCCGGCCGGATCGAGAAAAGCGCCGAGGCGAGTGTCCCAGTGATAGGTCTTTGCGAGGTAGCCATCAACGCCGTCCGAAAGGCCAGCGATCAGGAACAGGCCCAGTGCCCAAGCGAACTCCCCCTGCACGAACATCCACAATATCGGCAGGATCAGAGCAATCCGCATAATCGATATAGCGTTGGGTAACCAGCGTAGGGGCATTAGTATTTTTTTAGCTTATTAGTGAAAAAATGTCAGGGGCTGTAAAAAAATTCCAACGCCTCATCGTCCATGCCATTCTGCTCGATCAGGCCATTGAATCGCAATGCTCGACGCAATCTCTCTGCGCCGCCGCGCGCTTCGACCCCATATCGGACTCGATCGCCGAAGACCTCTTTGACCGAAAAACTCTCGATTACGCTGGTCGCAGCCAACATGTGCTGGATCGCGGCATAGGCGTCCACCGAGTCGATCCCGGAAACACTGAGCTGCACAGTTTGCAGCGGCGCGCTGCCGCTGACGGCAAATTCGCTGGCCAGAAGATCCGCCACCTGGCCGATGACCGCCTCGGGCTCACCTTCCCAGGAACGCTCCTCACCGCCGAAATAGTAGTTCCAGCGATTGCGCTGGCCGGTCGCCGGCCGAATTCGGCCAACCAATATCGAGTCCACGTCGTAACGCGCCGAAGCCGCCAGCAATGGATCATCGAAACCGCCCCAGATGTCACTGAAACCGACGTTTTGCAGGTCTTCGGTGTCCAGAAGCGGAAACAGCACGGGTAATCCACGTTGCTCAGCCATATCGAGAACGCGCTGTCGCAACAGGCGATTGCGATCGATTGAGCGTGCCTCGTCGGGAGTACGCTCCGGGTCGTCGGCCGTGATTATTTCGCGGTCGCCCTGCCCCCAGTCGACGGCGAGCCAGACCAGGGTGACCGGACGATCATCGCCCCAGACGGTCTGGCCGGTTTGCCGCAGCATTGATTCGATGGCCTCGCCATCAAAAGACACCCACAGCGTATCGTCATCTCCGGGTCGAAATTGCACCACGTAGGCCGCCGGGTTCGGGAAAAGCAGTGCTACCTTTTCCCTATCTGCGCTTAATTCCGAGCCCGCCACGCGCAACAGCACTTCGAGCAGCGCGGTTTCGTAGGCCTGTTCACGCGGATCTTCCGCTTCGGCATCCAGTGCAACCTGCGCCGTGTACAGCGCGGCCACTTCAACGGCTTGCGCCGCAAATGCAGCCAACAGGGCGCCGGACAGCAGCAGGCACATAAGCGCCGCCGCCTGATATTTCGCAACATCAGTACCTGTAAAAAACCGCGATTTCAGCAAGGGTGGTTTCCCCGTCTGTGCCCAAGCACTATTATATCGCCGAATTCGGGCGCCGCCCGAAACTCTTTCCGGATTGAAATGAGCAACAAGCCAATGACGTACAAAGATGCCGGCGTCGATATCGATGCCGGCGACGATCTGGTCGAACGCATCAAACCGATGGCGCGACGAACAATGCGACCTGAAGTATTGTCCGGCCTGGGTGGTTTTGGTGGCCTGTTCGCGTTGCCGCCGAACCGCTATCGCGAGCCTGTACTGGTATCGGGCACGGACGGTGTTGGCACCAAGCTGATGTTGGCGCACCAGCTGAATCGACATGACACGATCGGTATCGACCTGGTCGCCATGTGTGTCAATGATGTGCTTGTGCAAGGGGCCGAGCCGCTGTTCTTTCTCGATTATTTTGCCTGCGGGCAACTCGACGTCGATGTCGCGGCCAGCGTCGTCGGTGGTATCGCCGAGGGCTGTGTGCTAGCCGGCGCTGCACTCATCGGTGGTGAGACGGCCGAAATGCCCGGTATGTATCCGCAAGGCAGCTACGATCTCGCCGGATTCTGCGTTGGCGTCGTCGAGCGCGCTGCAATGATTGATGGCAGCACGATTGTAGACGGTGACGTACTGATCGGCCTGGCGTCCAGCGGACCCCATTCGAATGGCTATTCACTAATCCGCAAAGTGCTTGATCGCGACCCGCAGGCGAAAATTGACGGCCGCAGCGCCGGCGAAGTGTTGCTCGAACCGACACGTATTTATGTTCGTGCGATTCTCGCGCTGATGCAGGCGGTCACGGTCAAGGGGCTGGCGCATATCACCGGCGGCGGCATCAGCGAGAATCTGCCGCGCGTTATTCCGGCAAACTTGCATGCCGAGATCGATACCTCGAGTTGGCAGCCCGGCGCAGTTTTCGACTGGCTCGCCGCCACCGGCAACATCACGAGCGAGGAAATGCGGCGTACCTTCAATTGCGGCATCGGCATGATTGCGGTAGTTGCAGCAAGCGACGCTGACCAGACTTTGGCCGCATTGCGTGCCAGCGGCGAACGCACCTGGCGACTCGGCCGGATCGCCGCCGGCGAGGCTGCGGTGCAATATCTTTGAACAGTAATCGCTGTCGTGCCGCGATACTGATTTCCGGCTCGGGCAGCAACCTGCAGGCATTTATCGACCAGGTCGCCGGCCAGCAGCTGGAACTCGACATCGTGCAAGTCATTAGCAATCGCCTCGATGCATTTGGTCTGACACGAGCAAGCAAAGCCGGCATAGCGACACATTGCCTGCTACACGATCAGTTTGCGGATCGTGAATCGTTTGACCGGGCGCTGGCGCGGGAACTGGACGACGCGCGACCGGACCTGTTGATCCTGGCCGGCTTCATGCGAATTTTAAGCCCATGGTTCGTGGCGCATTACAACGGCCGGATTCTGAACATACATCCGGCCTTGTTGCCGGCTTACCCCGGGCTCAATACACACCAGCGCGTGCTGGACGCCGGGGAACAATGGCATGGCAGCACGGTGCATTTCGTTACCGAACAACTCGACGGTGGACCAGGGGTTCTACAGGGGCGATTGCTTGTTGCCGCCGATGAAGCTGCAGCCGATCTTGCGCGTCGCGTGCAGGCCGTGGAACACCAGATCTATCCCGCAACGGCGGCGATGTTCGCGAGCGGCCGGCTCGAGTATCGGGCTGGGGCCGCCTGGCTGGACGGCGAACGCCTGCAGCAGCCGGTCGTTCGCGACTTCTGAAAAGGGTCTGACCCTTTTTCAGGTTCTCGGCAGGGTGACGCCCTTCTGGCCCTGGTACTTGCCGCCCCTATCGCGGTACGAAGTCTCGCACTCCTTATCAGACTCAAGGAACAACATCTGCGCGACACCCTCGTTGGCGTAAATTCGGGCCGGCAGCGGCGTTGTATTCGAGAACTCGAGCGTAACGTGCCCCTCCCACTCGGGTTCAAGCGGTGTCACGTTAACGATGATGCCGCAACGCGCGTAGGTCGACTTTCCCAGGCAAATGGCCAGCACGTTGCGTGGAATGCGAAAATACTCGATCGTACGCGCGAGCGCGAACGAGTTCGGCGGAATAACGCAGGTATCACTGTTGATGTCGACGAAACTGCTGGCGTCGAAGGACTTCGGGTCAACGACGGCAGAATTGATGTTGGTGAAAATCTTGAACTCGGCGGCACAGCGAACATCGTAGCCATAGCTCGAGGTTCCGTAGGAAACGATCGACCGTCCGTTGTGCGTGCGAACCTGCCCCGGCTCGAACGGTTCGATCATGCCGTGCTGCTCGGCCATGCGCCGGATCCAGCGGTCCGCTTTGATACTCATCAGCCGGCCTCGATAACGATTTTCGGAAACTTGCTGCTGTAATCCTTGCCCTGCAGCGCCAGAATCGCGGTCATACGCCGTGCGGCCAGGAAATATTGCTGTGCGGCCGTCGAAGCGGGATCCGCATGGACCGTCGGGTTACCGCCATCCGTCTGTTCCCGAATGCGCAGGTCGAGCGGCAGAGCCGCCAGCAACGGCACATCGAAATCTACGGCCATTTGCTGCCCGCCACCGGCACCGAAGATAGTCTCCTCGTGACCACATTGAGTACAGACGTGGGTACTCATGTTTTCGATCACGCCAAGAACCGGCACCGACACTTTGCGAAACATCGCCAGGCCCTTGCGCGCATCGAGCAAGGCGATGTCCTGAGGTGTGGTCACAATGACCGCACCACTGACCGGCACTTGTTGTGACAGGGTCAATTGAATGTCGCCGGTTCCGGGCGGCATATCCACAATCAGGTAATCGAGGTCGTGCCAGGTGGTCTGCAGCAACAACTGATTCAGTGCCGAAGTCACCATCGGACCGCGCCATACCATCGGTTGATCCTGATCGACCAGGAACCCGATCGACATCACCTGCAATCCGTATGCCTGCAGGGGCTGCATGGTCTTGCCATCGATGCTCGTGGGCTGCTTGCCGGCAAGCCCCAGCATATGCGGCTGGCTCGGCCCATAAATATCGGCATCGAGCAATCCGACGGTGGCTCCGTCAGCAGCCAGCGCCAGGGCCAGGTTCACAGCAACCGTCGACTTGCCAACCCCGCCTTTGCCCGACGCTACCGCGATCACATTGCGAATCTCGGCCATCGGCTTGAGATTGCGTTGTACGCCGTGGGCAACGACCCGCGTCGAGAAGCGGATCTCCGTTGGCCGGTCGTCGCCGTTTGCAGCAATTGCGGCGATCACCGCCTGTCGATAGCTCTCATGCGCACCGGAGGCCGGAAACCCGAGCTCGATATGCGCAATGATTCGACCGTCCGCGTCGCTACACTCGAGAACGCGTCCGACATCGGCAATTTTTCGGGCAATGCCCGGTAACTCAATGGAATTGACGAAGTTTTTCACATTCGATTCTGCTGACAGCGTCACATTTCGAACGCTGGTATTAGGTAAAATCTGACTCTATGTACCTCCTGGACGGAGGCCTGTGCGCGCACATTGTAACGAAGCCTGTGGCGGTTCCAAGCCCTGATTTCACATGGCCTTGAAATTAATGTGCGTGGGATCGATGTGGCATAATGCCGCCTCGGAAAATTGGTTGGCAGTACGGAGTCAGCAGGTTCTGCGAATCTTGTACTTCGCCTGGGCAAGAGCGAACAGTTTGCTAGCATATGCACGAGAAATAGTGATTCCGTGTACCGGGATGCCGCTTGGCGGCGCGTCCGGCAGCATTGTTCGCGCCGAATTTCCGGTTTCTGCCCTGTGAGTCTGCTGGGCTCCTTCCGGGCGGACCAACTGATCACGCGGCTTGCTGCGGAAGCGAAACCGGATTCGCCGGCCGCACAGCGGCTCGTCAACAAGCTCAAGGGTCTCGGCCCAAAGGTAATTCCCAAGGCGATCGATGCGCTCGCCCTGTCCGACAAGACCCATACGATGGTATTCGTGGACATTCTGGCCAGCCTGGTGAACGACAAGACGCTCGCTGCCTACCGCGAGGGCCTTGCCGACGGCAATGAACGCGTCGTATCGGGCACCGCCTGGGCCCTGTCCAGCAGCACCAGCTACAACGCCAACAATCTGCTCGAATTTTTCGACGAAGCCTAGGTATCGAAGCCCGCGCTGATCGAAGTCCTGCGGGTGCACAAGCAGGACCTTAGCATCCACGAACTGTTGCAACGCGCCTACAACGTGGACCCGAACGCCTCCGCCGCGCTGTTCAGGATCATCGAGGAAACGATTCGGCCCGAAATGATACCCGATCTAATCGCGCGCATGGGCGGCAGGGATCCGCACATCAAGATCCAGCTGATGAGCCTGCTCGGGAAGTTCAACAAGCCGGAAGTCAACCAGGCCCTGGAATTCCAGCTCAAGGATCCCAACAAGCTCGTGCGTAGCGCCGCCCTGTCCGCCCTTGCCAGCCGCGGCGGCTCCGTCAATATTGTCGCCGTCAGCAAGCTGTTGCAGGACCCTGATCTCGACGTGCAGAGAAAGGCCGTCGACATGCTGGTGCAGATGAAGCATCCGGAAACCGTCAAATACCTGGCCGACGCCCTCAAGGATGAATCGGAGTATGCGCGCCGCGCCGCGGTTGAAGTGCTGAATGAACTCGGCGATCGCGACTCCGTGAAGGACCTGCTCAACGTGCTCAAGGACAACGACTGGTGGGTGCGCTCGCGTGCCGGCGATGCGCTCGCTGAAATTGGCGGGCCAAAAGTCGTCCAGGCGGTAGTTGCGCTGATCCGCGACGAGGACGAGGAAATTCGTCGTACCGCCATTGAAATACTGAATGCCACCAAGGATGAGGCCGCGGTCGACCATCTGATCAAGGCGACTAACGATGCCGACTGGTGGGTGCGCGAGCGTTCCGTTGACGCATTATCGAAGATCGGCAGTGCCAAAGCCCTGCCACGCTTGCTCGAGATGCTCGGCAAGGATGCCAAGACCGACACCGTGGTGATCCGGGCACTCGGCAAGATCGGCAATCAGGACCACATCTCGAAACTGGTGCCGATGCTCAATCGACCCGAGCGCGATGTACAGGTCGAGGCCATCAAGGCGATTTCCGCTTTGGCGGACGAGTCGCATGCCGACACCGTCCGCAACGTCCTGCGGAAAATCAAGCAATCCGATGAGCCAACAATCGTCAACAGCGCTGACAAGGCGCTCAAGGCGCTCGATGCACGCTTCTCGGAGACGGTGCTCGCAGAGAACAAGCGCGCCGAGAAAATTGGCGAACACACGAAAACGCTGTTGCTCGACAACGAGGACCTGGAAAAACTGCTCGGCGTGCAACTACCGCCCGCAACACCCGATGCAACTGCCGGCGCCGCGACAAGCGCGACAAGCTCGCCTGCCATGGCTGCCCCGGTCCTCGACATATCGAAGCTCAACCCGGGCGACATCATCGATGGTCGCTACAAATACATCGAGAAAATCGGCAAGGGTGCCTTCGGTACCGTACTGCTGATGCACGACGAAGTGGTCGACGAGCAACTGATATTGAAATTCCTCAATCCCAACTTGTCGTCTGACGAAGAGATGATGAAGCGCTTCGTGCACGAATTGCGTTATTCACGCAAGATTACGCACCGTAACGTCATACGAATCTATGACTTCCTGCACCTGCAGGGCTGTTTTGCCATTTCGATGGAATACTTTCCGTCGCATACGCTGTCCGGCGAAATACCGAACAGCAAACCAATGGCGTTAAAAAAGGCGCTGAAGTATTCGCGCGACATGGTGACCGGCATGACGATTGCCCACCAGGCCGGTGTCATACACCGGGACCTGAAGCCGGCCAACATCCTGGTGAACGAGGAAGGCCTGCTCAAGATCGTGGATTTCGGTGTCGCGGCAGCGGCGTCGAGCGGCGATACCCAGCTGACGAAAACCGGTTATGTTATTGGCTCGCCGAAATACATGGCACCCGAGCAGATTCTCGGCAAGAAGGTCGATGAAACTGCAGACGTGTACAGTATCGGCGTTATCATGTATGAGATGACGACAGGCGTTCCGCCTTACAGCCGCGGTGACCACATGTCAGTCATGTATCAGCACGTGCAGGGCAAGGCCAAACTGTGTCAGGAAATCAATCCAGAAATACCGGACGAATACGCAGCGATCATTGCCAAGGCAATGTCGGTCGACAAGACCAAACGCTTTCAGTCAATGGACGAACTCACCGAAGCGCTGGAAGCGCTGCAGATATAGGCAATCATGGCTCGCATTGATGCGTTCTTGAAACTCGGCCTCGCACAGGGCTGTTCCGACGTGCACCTGGCCGTCGGCGTGCCGCCGATGTTGCGCATGAATGGCGACCTGATGCCGATCAAATTTCGCGAGTTGGCGGACACCGAGCTCGAAAGTTACGTGCTCGAAGTTCTGACCAAGAATCAGCAGGAGAAACTGCACGCCGGCCACGACATCGACTTTTCCTACGTCAGCGCAGATGGCGGCCGATTTCGCGTCAACGTATTTCGTAAATCCACCGGTTATGGGGCGGTTTTTCGGCATATCCCGGGCAATGTGCCAACCCTGGAACAACTCAAGGTACCGGCTATCCTGACCGAGTTCTGCGAATACCCTCAGGGTATGGTGCTGGTAACCGGTTCGACCGGAACCGGCAAGTCAACGACGCTGGCCGCGATGGTTAATCATCTGAACGAAACCCGTAACCTCAATATCATCAGCCTCGAAGATCCGATTGAATTCGTACACCCCAGCAAGAAGTGCCAGGTCATACAACGTGAACTGGGTACGCATTTGACGTCGTTCGCCGACGGCGTTCGCGCCGCCATGCGCGAGGACCCGGATGTCATCCTTGTGGGCGAGTTGCGCGATCCCGAGACCATCTCCATGGCCATGACGGCCGCCGAAACCGGCCACCTCGTGCTGGGCACCCTGCACACGACTGGTGCCGTCAAAACTATCGACCGTATTATCGACGCACTGCCCGCCGATTTGCGCGAGCAAACAAAAGGGTTTTTGTCCATGAGCCTCAAGGCCGTCGTAACGCAGGTCCTGATCAAGACACCGGACGGTCGCGGACGTCGTGCGATATTCGAAATCCTGGTCAATAACCGCGCAATTTCGAAACTGATAACGACCGATCAGACGCACCAGATCGCATCGCAGCTGCAAACCGGCCGGGACCTCGGCATGCAAATGATGGATCAGGCGTTGATGGATGCCATCAATGCCAAGGAAGTTGATCCCGACGATGCGTACCGCTACGCCAATGAAAAGAAGCGCTTCCATCGCTTCGTAACCAACAAGGACCTGGTGCCATTGGTTGACGTTGGCGGCAACGAGAAATTGCTCAATGGCTAAGATCGACCGCTATTTGCAAGAAGCGCTGAAGCAAAGGGCGTCCGACCTGCATTTCGTATCCGGCGACCCGGCGCGTGTGCGTGTGCACGGCGATCTGCGTGTTTTGATGGACGAAAGGCTCACGACCGAATTCGTGCGGGAGTGCCTGTATGAAATCATGGACGTCACCGCGCAACGCACGTTCGAGGCCAAAGAATCTGCCGATTTTGCTTACAACATCGAGAACGTCTCACGCTTTCGCGTCAATATATTTCGCCACATCAACGGCATCGGCGCGGTATTACGTGCCATCCCGTCGACCGCCCTGACCCTCGAGCAGCTGAAGATGCCCAAGGTCGTGTATGACCTGTGCAAGCAGACGTCAGGCATGATCCTGGTGACCGGCAAGACCGGTTCCGGCAAGTCAACGACGCTGGCGGCAATGATCGACTCCATCAACAAGAGCATGAAGGGGCATATCCTCACGATTGAGGATCCGATCGAGTTTGTACACACGACCAAGAACTGCCTGATCAGCCAACGTGAAATCGGCGAGCACAGCGATTCGTTCGCGGATGCCCTGCATTCGGCCTTGCGTGAGGATCCCGACGTCGTACTCGTGGGTGAAATGCGCGACCTCGAGACCATCAGCATTGCCGTGACGGCCGCTGAAATGGGCATTCTCGTCATGGGCACGCTGCACACCAACGGTGCCGCGCAGACCGTCGACCGCATTATCAACTCGTTCCCGGCTGACAAGCAGGCACAGATTCGCACCATGATCTCGACCTCGCTGCGCGGCGTTGTGTCGCAGCAGTTGCTGCCGACCAAGCAGCAGGCCGGTCGGGTCGCAGCCCTCGAGGTATTGATTAATACCTCGGCCGTGGCCAACCTGATCCGGCAGGGCAAGCTTGATCAGCTCGAGACCGCCATGCAATCGGGCGGTGCGATGGGTATGCAGACTATGGACTCGGCCCTGATGGTGCTGGTTGAAGGCGCCATAGTTTCGGGCAGGGAGGCCTACCTGCAGGCGAACCATAAAGCGAAGTTCGATCGCTTCAAGGATGAAGTCTGAAACGTGGCATAATCGCGGCCTTTGAACCGGCCCGCCTCAGCAAATGCCCGTAAAGCCACGCAAAATTCTCGTTTCCAATGCCCTGCCCTACGCCAACGGATCCATCCATATGGGCCACCTGGTGGAGTACCTGCAGGGCAACATCTGGATCCGTTTCCAGAAACTGCGCGGCCATCAGTGCACTTATATATGTGCCAGTGACGTGCATGGCACGCCTGTCATGCTCAAGGCACGCGAACTGGGCATCTCACCCGAGGAGTTGACTGAGCAGGTCAGCGCCGAGTTTCTGCGCGATTTCTCCGACTTCGGCATCGAGTTCGACAACTACTACACGACCCATTCCCCCGAGAACGAGGCACTCGTCGGCGAGATGTTCGAAACGCTGCGGGCAAATGGCGATATTTACACCAAGACCATCGAACAGGCCTACGACGAAAAAGAAGGCATGTTCCTGCCGGATCGCTTTGTTCGCGGTACCTGCCCACGCTGTGGTACGGACGACCAGTACGGGGACGCCTGTGAGAATTGCGGCGCGACCTACACGCCAGCCGATCTCATCGACCCGATTTCGGTGCTGTCCGGAAGCACGCCGATCAAACGCGACTCGGAACATTACTTCTTCCGCCTGAGCCAGTACGAACAACGACTGCGCGACTGGATGCAGAGCGCGGCACTCGAGAAAAGCGTGTTAGCCAAGCTCGAGGAGTGGTTCGAGACCGGTTTGCAGGACTGGGATATTTCGCGTGATGCGCCGTATTTCGGCTTTCGCATTCCGGGCACCGACGACAAGTATTTCTACGTCTGGCTTGATGCGCCGGTCGGCTACGCCGCGAGTTTCAGGAATCTCTGCGACCGACGTGACGATCTCGACTTCGATGAGTACTGGCGGCCCGGTCATGACACGGAGCTGTACCATTTCATCGGCAAGGACATTATGTATTTCCATACCCTGTTCTGGCCAGCGGTATTGCAGGGCGCAGGATTCAGAACGCCGACGAGCGTGTTCGCGCACGGCTTTCTGACGGTCAATGGACAAAAAATGTCCAAGTCTCGCGGTACGTTTATCAACGCCCGGACCTACCTCGACCACCTGCACCCCGCACACTTGCGCTACTACTACGCGGCCAAACTCGGGCCAACCATTGAAGACCTCGACCTGAACCTCGATGACTTCGCGGCGCGCGTGAACTCAGACCTCGTGGGCAAACTCGTCAATATCGCCAGCCGTTGCGCCGGCTTCATCAACAAGCGCTTCGACGGCCAACTCGCCACCGAACTGCATGCCCCCGAACTGCACGCAACCTTTGCCGACTCCGCCGACGAGATCGCCGAGCATTACGAACGGCGTGAATATTCCAAGGCGATGCGCGTCATCATGGCGCTGGCCGACGAAGCCAATCGCTATATTGACGAGCAGAAACCCTGGGTCATGGCCAAGGACGAGGCGCAGCTCGGCGCCGTCCAGGCCGTCTGCACCCAAGGCATCAATCTGTTCCGCAGTCTCATGATTTATCTCACACCGGTCATTCCCGGCGTGGCTGACGATGCGCGCGCCTTCCTGCAGGAACAGCACTGGCATTGGGATGACGCAAAAACGCCGCTGCTGGGCGCGACCATAAGCCAGTTCAAGCCATTGCTGACCCGCGTCGAGCCCGAACAGATCAGCAACATGGTCAAGCAATCGAAACAAAGCTAGTTACAATATGACTCTGCCATGTCAGAGCTAATCGTCATTCTGGTCGGAACCGTGCTCGTCAACAATTTTGTGTTGGTGCGATTCCTCGGCCTGTGCCCGTTCCTCGGAGTTTCGCAAAATATCGAAGCCGCGGCGGGCATGTCACTGGCGACCGCGTTCGTACTGACCCTGTCATCTGCGACCGCCTACCTGTTACACCATTATGTACTCGTCCCCCTCGATCTTGAGTACCTGCAGACGATCGGCTTCATACTCGTTATTGCGGCCAGCGTGCAATTCACGGAGATCATGGTCCGTCGCCTGAGCCCCTTGCTGCACCAGGTTCTGGGCATCTATATCCCGTTGATCGCGACCAATTGTGCGGTGCTCGGCGTCGCCCTGCTCAACGTGCAGCAGTCCAAGGGCTTTGTGCAATCCGTGTTCTTCGGATTTGGCGCCGCCGCCGGATTCGCGTTGGTACTGGTGCTGTTTGCCTCGATTCGCGAACGACTTGACGCAGCTGACGTGCCGTCTCCGTTTCGCGGCACCGCTATCGCATTGATGACAGCCGGCATCATGTCACTCGCCTTCATGGGCTTTGTTGGCATGGCGCGGCCATGAGCGCTGTGCTCACCATTGCCCTGATTGCGCTGCTGGCCGGCCTGGTGCTCAGTTATGCGTACCGCTTGTTGCCAGCGGAATCAGGCAGCCTGGTCGAACAGGTCAACGACCTCCTGCCGCAAACTCAGTGCGCGCAATGCGGCTATCCCGGTTGTCGTCCCTATGCAGCGGCCATCGTCAACGAGGATGCGGCGATCAACCTGTGCCCGCCGGGCGGTGAGCATACGATGCGCGAGCTCGCGGATCTGCTTGGGCGGGAGACCCTGCCACTGGCCAGCGTGGCGCAGGACACGCGAATGGTGGCGCAGATCGATGAAGATCTTTGTATCGGCTGTATGCATTGCCGCAGCGCCTGCCCCGTCGACGCGATCATCGGCAGCCACCAATTCATGCACTCGATCCTCGAAGCCGAATGCACCGGCTGCGAGTTGTGCGTGGCGCCCTGCCCGGTTGATTGCATCAGTATGCGGAGCGCCGCATGAGTGCACCAACGTATGACCTTGGCAAGTTGCACGGCGGCATTCGCCTGGAGTCAGGCAAATCGGCCGCCACTCGCAACTCGATACAGAAGATGCCGTTGCCGGCACAACTCATAATTCCGATCACGCAACATGTTGGCGATCCGGCACACTCGATCGTCACGATCGGCGAACGAGTTTTGAAGGGCCAATTGATTGCCGAACCCGGCGGTAGCCTGAGCGCTCCGGTACATGCCTCATCATCAGGGAAAGTCGTGGCCATCGAACCCTGGCCCGTGTCGCGGCGCTACGGTGCCAACGCGCCCTGCATCGTCATCGAGTGTGATGGTGAGGACCGCGCGATTGAGCCCGCCGTGACCCAGGCTGCTTACGACATGCTGTCGGCGGACGAGCTGCTGGCCCGCATCCTGCAAGGTGGCATCGTCGGTCTCGGCGGCGCCGTATTCCCAACCGCACAGAAGCTTATGCAGGCACTGACCTGCGACCTCAAGTACCTGCTCCTGAACGGCGTTGAGTGCGAGCCGTACATCAGCTGCGACGACATGCTGATGCGCGAGTATGCCCGCGAAGTCCTGGGCGGCGCCCGCATACTGATGCACGCCTTGCAGCTTGATGTCTGCTACATCGTTGTCGAGAGCGACAAGCCACTGGCGCTGCAGAGCCTCGGTGAGCAACTCGCCGAGCTCGGCGACAAACGTATCGTGCTCAAACAGGTGCCCACTATCTACCCCTCGGGTGGCGAAGATCAGCTGGTGCAGCTGGTTACAAATCTCGAAGTTCCGTCCGGCGGCCTGCCGACCGATGTCGGCTGCCTGGTGCAGAACGTCGGTACGGCCAGCGCTATTTATGACTGGATTGTGCATGGCAAGCCATTGTTGTCCCGAGTGACCACGGTGACCGGCGATGGTGTTGTGAATCCCATGAACGTCGAAGCGCGCATCGGTACGCTGGTTGGCGACATCATTCGGTTTGCTGGCGGCTACACCGAGAGCGCACAACAATTGATTATCGGCGGGCCGATGACCGGCAAGTCCATGTCGACGGACCTGGTGCCGCTGGTCAAAGCCAGCAATTGTATTCTGGTCTTGTCGCGAGCACCGTCGATTGGGGCGAAGTCCCCATGCATTCGTTGCGGCGACTGCGCAGCCGTCTGCCCGGTGCAACTGTTGCCACAACAGTTGTACTGGTATTCCTGCGCCGACGATGAGAAAAAGTTGCGACTGCACGGACTGACGGACTGCATCGAGTGTGGCTGTTGCGACCTTGTATGTCCCAGTCACATCCCGTTGACCGCCGAGTTCCGCGTTGCGAAAGCGCGTATCCAGGAACAGGCCGACGAGAAGGCGCGTGCCGAGCGTGCCCGGTCGCGCTTCGAGGCGCGCAACGAACGCATTGAGAGTGAACAACGCGCCCGCGACGCGGAACTCGAACAACAGCGCGCGACAGCGAAGCGGATCGGCCCTGCCGAAATCGCTGCGATACTGCAACGCAAGCAACAACAGCAGGACAAGGACTGAACGTGGAATTTACGCGTACTGAAGCGCCCTATCTGACACCCAGCGTGAATGTCGCCGGCATGATGTTGCAGGTGTTGCTCGCCCTGGTGCCCGCCGCTCTTGCTCATATGTGGTATTTCGGCCCGGGAATTCTCTTCAACCTGGTCGTTGCGGCGGTTTTTTGCGTTGCCGGCGAAGCGCTGATGATGCACGCGCGTGGCCGTGATCCGATGCTCGCCCTGGCCGACTACAGTGCATTGGTGACGGCGGCCTTGCTTGCCTTCGCCGTGCCGTCGCTGACGCCCTGGTGGGTTACCGCGACCGGCGCATTGTTTGGCGTGGTGGTCGCCAAGCATCTGTACGGTGGCATTGGATTCAACCTGTTTAATCCCGCGATGGCCGGCTACGTCGTCATCCTGGTGGCGTTTCCTCTGCAAATGAATTTATGGGTCGCGCCGAGTATGGGTGACATCGACTACATCAGCCTGAGCATCGCGCAGACGCTCGTTTATACGCTGACCGGAAACCTGCCCGATACGCTGACTTTCGATGCGGTGAGCCGGGCTACGCCACTCGATGCGATGCAAACAGGTCTGCGCGATCTGCAGACCTATGCCGAGATTCGCGCCAATCCGATCATGGGTGACTTCGGCGGTCGGGGCTGGGAGTGGATCGGCAACTTTGTTGCGGTCGGCGGATTCTGGTTGCTGATCAGGAAAATCATTCGCTGGCAGATCCCGACCGGCGTGTTTCTCGGCCTGCTGGTTCCCGCCGGTATCATGTATCTCGCCGATCCAAGCACGCATGCCAGCCCTGGATTTCATTTGTTCTCCGGCGCAACGATCCTCTGTGCTTTTTTCATCGCGACCGATCCGGTCTCGGCCGCCACCAGTCCGAAGGGTCGCTTCCTCTACGGTCTCGGCATAGGCTTCCTGACTTTCGTGATGCGTCGCTGGGGCGCATACGCCGACGGCGTGGCATTCGCCGTCCTGTTAATGAACATGGCAACCCCGGCAATCGACTACTTTACCCGGCCGCATATTGTCGGTCACCCACGCGGCAGGCGGAACCAGTGAGCGGCGCGACGGCGATCCTTAAAAGCGGTGCGACGCTTGCGATCATTGCGACGATTTGTACCGCCCTGGTTGCGGCGACGTACACCCAGACCACCGATCGCATTGCAGCGAACGAAAAGACCTTACTGGAGCAGAGCCTGCAACCCGCATTGGCGAACACCTTTTATGACAGCAGTGTCAGCGAATCACGACTGGTTCTCGACCCGCCGCATGGCCTGCCCGGAACGGAAGCCGCTATCATCTACCGTGTCTACTCGGGCGACGAACCGGTCGCTGCATTGTTTGTGGTAACCGCGCGCGATGGTTTTGCGGGGCCGATTCGGATACTGCTCGGTGTTAACATTGACGGCATCGTCACCGGTGTGCGCATTCTGCAGCACCGCGAGACGCCGGGATACGGCGACAAGATCGATGCCCGCAAGTCGGATTGGGTGCATCAGTTTGCGTCGCGCTCACTGCAGGATCCTCCGGTCGCGCGATGGAAAATACAAAGCGACGGCGGAGAATTCGATCAACTCACCGGCGCCTCGGTAACACCACGCGCCGTCATCAAGGCGATTCACGAGACGCTGCTTTACTTCGAGGCCCATCGCGACAATATTTTTGCCGCGACCGCGACGGATGAAGAGTCATGACGCGGAGGCGCCTGCGAGAACGATTGCTGACCGGCATCTGGTACGACAATCCGGGCCTCGTGCAACTGCTCGGCCTCTGCCCGTTGCTGGCGGTAACGACCACTTTCGTCAATGGCCTCGGTCTGGGCGCCGCAACCCTGTTGGTCCTGACGCTATCGAATGGCCTCGTCTCCGCAAGCCGTCGCTGGATTCGCAATGAAATCCGGATTCCTATCTATGTGCTGATTATCGCGAGTTTGGTCACCTGTGTGGAATTGATCTTCAAGGCCTGGTTTCCCAGCCTCGATCGTTCGCTGGGCATATTTATTCCGTTGATCGTTACCAACTGCGCGATCGTCGCGCGTGCTGAAGTCTTTGCCTCGCGCAATTCCGTGTCAGCGAGCATTGTTGACGGTATTGACATGGGAGCTGGCTTTGCTTTATTGCTGATGGCGATTGGCGCGTTTCGCGAATTAGTCGGAAATGCTTCGATATTGTCGGGTTTCGACATGCTTACGGGCAATGACGCATTCACGGGTCTGTCATTCGCCGACCACGGCCTGTTGCTCGCGATCCTTCCGCCCGGCGCGTTTTTCAGCCTGGCGCTCGCAGTGGCCGCGAAGAACGCGTTCGACCGCAAACGGCGCCGCGCGCGTAATACAGGTGCGACTCGCAGCCTGCGCCGCTCGGGCTAAGCGCATGAACGGCGACAAGCGCAACAGGATTTACCAGAAATTACAGGAACTCGATCCGCACCCAACGACCGAGCTACGCTATGTGAATCCGTTCGAATTGCTGATCAGCGTGATCCTGTCAGCACAAGCCACGGACATCAGCGTCAACAAGGCAACGGCAAATCTTTACCCGGTCGCCAATACGCCGGCAGCCATCCTCGCACTCGGCGTCGCCGGACTGAAGCCCTTTGTTCGCACCATTGGCCTCTATAACAACAAGGCCGAAAACATCATCAAGACCTGCAGGATTCTGCTTGAGCAGCATGGCGGCGAAGTGCCGCGGACCCGCGCGGCGCTGGAGGCCTTACCGGGCGTCGGCAGGAAGACCGCCAATGTCGTCCTGAATACCGCATTCGGCGAAGCCACCATCGCCGTCGACACGCATATTTTCCGCGTGTCGAACCGCACCGGTATCGCCAAGGGCAAGACACCGCTCGAGGTCGAAAAGCGTCTGTTGCGCGTGACTCCCGACGAGTTCAAGAAGGATGCGCACCATTGGCTGATCCTGCATGGCCGTTACGTCTGCAAGGCTCGCCAGCCGCTGTGTGGCGCGTGCGCCATCGAGCCCTGGTGCGAGTATGGCCGGAAAATCCATCAACCCGGGGAATCGACATGATTTTCGGCCAGGATCGAGGCGAGCTGCGCAAAATGTACGCGGACGCATGGCAAAAGCATTGCAGCGCAGTGCCGCTATCACCACTTGAGGCACAGATCGCTGCCGTGGTCGCCGTGCATCCTGAATACCATGCGTCGGTCAGCGGTGATCTCGAGGCCGATTTCACCATTGAGGACGGCAGCACGAACCCGTTTTTGCATATGGGCCTGCACATGGGTATTCGTGAGCAGGTAGCCATTGACCGGCCCGCGGGAGTAGCGGCCGTTTTCCGTCAGTTGACCGCGCGTCTCGGCGACTCGCATCAAGCCGAGCATCGTATGCTCGATTGCCTGGCTGAGACATTATGGGACGCACAACGCAGGCAGGCCCCGCCGGACGAGGCCGCTTACCTGGAACGCCTGCGCACGTTGTAATAAACCGCCGCCACACGAGGTCTGATAGGGCATGCGTGAAGTGAAACCACAATATCCTGTGCACGGGGCCGGGCTGGGGCTACGCCGTCCATTGGCGGAAAAACTCAAAGCCGTGCCGGAAGGGGCCATCGATTTCATGGAGGTCGCGCCCGAGAACTGGATTCACGTTGGTGGCGCAATGGGCAAGACCCTGCGCTACTTTACCGAACGCTATCCGTTTCTGGTTCACGGCTTATCGCTATCCATCGGTGCGCCGGCGCCGCTCGACGAGCAGCTGGTCCGGGACATCAAGGAGTTCATGGTCGCGCATGATATTCGCATGTACTCCGAGCACTTGAGTTATTGCGGCGACGATGGCCACCTATATGACCTGATGCCAATCCCGTTTACGGCTGAAGCCGTGCAGTATGTCGCAGCGCGGGTGCGGCGCGTGCAGGACATACTCGAACAGCGCATCGCACTCGAAAATGTTTCTTACTACGCGCCGACGGATTCGAGCATGACGGAGCTGGACTTCCTGCTGGCCGTACTGGACGAAGCGGACTGCGACCTAATGCTCGACATCAACAACATTGTGGTCAACAGCATCAACCATGGCTACGACGCGCACGACTTCATGCGCAGGATGCCGGCCGCGCGCTTGCGCTACCTGCACCTGGCCGGACACCTGGTTGAGGCGCCGGATTTGCGTATCGATACACATGGCAGCGCCGTCGACCAGCAGTCATGGGAGTTGCTGACCGCTGCCTACCAACAATTCGGCCCCGTGCCAACGTTGCTCGAGCGCGACTTCAATTTTCCGCCCATAGAAGAATTGCTGGCGGAAGTCGCCCGCATTCGGAATCTGCAAAATGCCTGACCGTCCGGATTTTCAGCAGAAGCAGTTCGCATTCGCGGCGCATATCCGTGATCCGCGTAACGTACCAGTCCCAAAGGATATCGATGACAGGCGCATGGCCGTCTATCGCGACCTGTTCTTCAACAATCTAAGATCCTTGCTGTCGAACATGTTTCCGGTTCTGAAGAAACTGCACAGCCCCGAGGCATGGGCGGCGATCATTCGTCAATTCATGCAAAAACACCGCGCGACGACGCCCTACTTTCTGCAGTTGCCGTCGGAGTTTCTCGAATTTCTGCAGCAGGAATACGAGCCGCAGAAGGGCGACCTGCCGTTCCTGCCGGAACTCGCACACTACGAGTACATCGAGCTGGCGCTGTCCATTTCCGAGGCGCGCAATGACCTGACGGGGGTCGACCCTGAGGGTGACTTGCTGGCCGGTACGCCCGTCAAGTCCGAACTGACCTGGGCCTACGCCTACCAGTACCCGGTGCATCGTATTTCAGCGCAATTTCAGCCAAGCGAACCGGGCCCGGCTCCGACCTACCTCGCGGTCTACCGCGGCAGTGACGACAAGGTCGGCTTCCTCGAGCTCAACCCAATGACCGCCGGACTGCTCGATGCCATCGACAATAATGCTCAGGGCCTCAGCGGTGGCGCGCTGTTACGATCGCTGGCTCAGCAGACCCATTACCCGGATGTCGAAGCCCTGGTCGCACACGGTGCGGCGGCGCTCGATGAAATGCGACAACTGGAAATATTGACCGGCGCCAGGAAGGCGCGCCCATAAGGAGACAGGCATGCAATCACTACTCGCTGTTTACAAGAATTTCGCCGACTGGCTGGAATGCGCCGGAAAGTACGGTGCCGGGCTGATCCTGATACGCCTGTTGCTGGCTTACGAATTTGGCAAGGCCGGCCTGGGTAAACTCGGCGGCAAAAACTAGTTTGCTAATGTGCAGGACAATTTCATCTTCCCATTCAATGTCGTGCCGGTCGAAATCAGCTGGTTTCTCGCGACCTGGTTCGAGGTCCTCGGCGCGGCGGGCCTGTTGCTTGGGCTGTTCACGCGGTTCTGGGAACTGTCCCTGCTGATCCTGTCGATCGTCGCGATCTCGGGTGTGCATTGGCCTGCCGAATGGCACAGCCTGGGCGAACTCTGGGACGGCTAACGAATCACGGCAGAAGATGGCTCGGGCAACTATCGAATCCCGCTGTTGTTCATCGCCATGCTGCTGCCATTACTCGTTTCGGGCGCGGGCAGGTTGAGTATTGATAACGCCCTCGCGAAACGCTTTCTCAACTAGCGTTTTTTCGGCAGGTAAAGGTCGGTTAACGTACCTTCGTAGGCCTCGGCTGCGAACGCTATCGTTTCCGACAAGGTCGGGTGCGGATGTATGGTCATGCCGATGTCGGCAGCATCGGCGCCCATTTCAATGGCGAGCCCAATTTCCGCAATCAGGTCGCCCGCGCCCGGCCCTACGATGGCACCACCGATCACGCGACCTGTCTGTTTATCCCAGAGCAGCTTGGTAAATCCTTCCGCGCGTCCCAGCGCCAAAGCGCGTCCGCTGGCGGCCCACGGAATCTGCGTCTTCTCGTAGTCGATACCCTGCGTGTTGGCTTCCGTCTCGGTAACTCCAACCCAGGCGATCTCCGGATCCGTGTAGGCAACCGAGGGGATCGTGCGCGCATCGAAGGCGCTCTTATGCCCGGCAGCAACCTCGGCGGCCACTTTCGCTTCGTGCGTCGCCTTGTGCGCCAGCATCGGACCCGGTGCCACATCGCCAATGGCAAAAATATGCGGCACATTGGTTCGCATCTGCTTATCGACTTTGATGACGCCGCGTTCGCCAACGTCGACACCAGCCTTCCCGGCCTCGAGCTTGTCACCGTTGGCGCGACGACCGACGGCAACCAGCACGCGGTCATAGACGCCAATTTTCGGTGCATCGTCGCCGCTGAAACTAACCTCGATACCTGGCACCGTCGCCCGCATGCCGGTTACTTTCGTGCCGATCATGATCGCTGCGTAACGTGGCTTGACGATTTTCAGGAACGGGCGCAACAGATCCTTGTCGATGCCCGGCATCAGTGAATTCGTCAGTTCGACGACGCTGACTTCGACGCCGAGCGCCCGATAGACACAGGCCATCTCGAGCCCGATGATGCCGCCGCCCACAACGAGCAGACGCCTGGGCAAGGGATCCAGTTCCAGGGCACCGGTCGAATCGATAATGCGCGGGTCATCCGGCAGGCCGGGCAGCATTACGGGCTCCGAACCCACCGCAATAATGCATTGTTCAAACTCAATCGTTTCGCCATTGTCGAGGCGTACGCTGTGCGCCGACTCGAATTTTGCGCTGCCGTGCAGAATGCGGACCTTGCGTTGTTTCGCGAGCTGCACAAGTCCGCCAGTCAGTTTACCGATGACCTCGTTCTTCCAGGCGCGCAGCTTTTGCGCGTCAATTTTTGGCGCTGCGAAAACCACGCCGTGATCGGCCATTGCCGCGGCATCGTCAATGACCTTGGCCGCATGCAATAACGCCTTTGAAGGAATACAACCAACGTTCAGGCACACACCCCCGATCACGGGGTAGCGCTCGATCAGTATTACGTCGAGACCGAGGTCTGCGGCACGAAACGCGGCCGTGTAACCGCCAGGCCCCGAGCCGATGACGACCAGTTGCGCCTTGTGCGTCACTTGCCGCCGCCCTGCAGCAGGCCTTCGACATTCCCAAGTACCTCGCCGAGGAACGTGGTAAAGCGAACGGCGGCGGCGCCATCGATGACGCGATGATCATAGGACAGCGATAACGGCAGCATCAGGCGCGGCACGAACTCGCTGCCATTCCAGACCGGCTGCATGGATGAACGTGAAACACCCAGTATCGCGACCTCGGGGGCATTAATTATCGGTGTAAACGCAGTACCGCCAATGCCACCGAGACTCGAAACGGTGAATGTCGCGCCCTGTAACTGATCAGCCTTGAGCTTGCCGTCCCTCGCCGCCTTCGACAGTGCCGCCAGTTCCTCGGCGAGTTCGTAGACGTCCTTCTTGTCGGCATTGCGTATGACGGGAACCATCAGGCCTTGCTCGGTGTCGGCCGCGAAACCGAGATGACAGTACTTCTTGAACACCAGGTTCTTGCCATCTTCAGCGAGCGACGCGTTGATCTTTGGAAATTCCTGCAGCGCAGCAACACAGGCTTTTAATACAAAAGCGAGCGGCGTCAGTGAAATACCACGCTCGCGAGCCGCGCCCTTGAGCTGCTGCCGCTTTTCTTCCAGCTCAGTGATGTCGGCCAGGTCATGCTGCGTGACATGCGGAATGTTGACCCAGCTCGCCTGCAATCGTGGGCCGGATATCTTCTGAATTCTTGCCAACGGCTGCAGTTCAATCTCGCCAAACTTGGCGAAGTCTACGACCGGCGTTTTTGGCAACGCAGCCGTCGCCGGTGCACCTGCCTGGCCGGTCAATATTGCTTTGACGAATGCCTTGACGTCGTCATGCAGGATCCGGTTCTTGTGCCCCGCGCCTTTGACCTGTGCAAGATCAACGCCCAGTTCGCGTGCCAGCTTGCGCACCGACGGGCTGGCGTGTGCCGTCGTGAAACCGACTTCGTTAATGGGCGGCAGCGAACCACTGGGCCGGACCGGCGCCTGCGGCTTCGGCGGCGCCGAGACCGCAGCCTGAACCGGCACTGGCGCAGCTCTCTCCTCGGCGACAGCAGCCACTTTCGCCGTTCTGCCAGCACGAGCTTTGATGATCGCCAGCGACGATCCCTGCGACACCTTGTCACCGACCTTGACCAGCACCGATTCGATGCGACCGCCCACAATAGCCGGCACATCCATGGCGGCTTTGTCGGTCTCCAGCGTGACCAGCGGATCTTCGACGTTAAGTTCGTCGCCCTTGGAAATATGCACTTCAATGACCTCGACATTGTCGAAGTCGCCAAGATCCGGCACGACCAGCGTCTGCACACCACCCGATTTCTGCACCTCGCCGTCGGGTCGCGCCGGGGATGCGAGGACAGTCGTGTCACCGGTGGGTTCATGCAGCAACATCGGTGCGATGACGACCGTATCGCTGACTTCGATCGACAATTTCCCGATCACGTCGCCAGCCGATACGGTATCGCCAACAGCAACACTGATCTCAACAATGACGCCGTTTTCCGGCGACGGCACATCCATTGCCGCCTTGTCCGTCTCGACCGTGATCAGCCCGGTTTCGCGTTCGACGGTATCGCCTGCTGCAACCAGGATTTCGATCACTTCGACGTTCGCGAAGTCACCAAGATCAGGAATAATAATATCGATGTTTTGTGACATATCTGTTTCCCGACCGACCGCCTACAGCGTTACCGGGTCAGGACGATCCGGATCGATGGCATATTTCCTGATGGCCTGACTGACTGTCTTTTGGTCCAGTGCGCCATCATCAGCCAATGCCTTCAGCGCGGATACGGCAATGTAGCGCTCGTCCACCTCGAAGTGCTGGCGCAACGCGTCACGCCCGTCACTGCGTCCATAGCCATCCGTGCCGAGCGAGATAAAGCGACCCGGCACCCAGTGTCGAATCTGGTCCGGAACGATTTTCATGTAGTCGGTCGCGGCGACATACGGCCCTTTGCGTCCGCCCAGGCAATGCTCGATGTAACTCTTGCGCGGCTTGGCCTCCGGATGCAGCTGGTTCCAGCGCTCTACTGCCAGCCCGTCGCGACGCAGCTCATTGAAACTTGTAACCGACCAGATGTCGGCGGGAATGCCAAAGTCCTTTTCCAGCAACGCTGCGGCGGCGATGACTTCGCGAAGAATCGTGCCAGAGCCCATCAGCTGCACACGAATCTTGCCCTGACCGCCGACGTGCAACAGGTACATGCCCTTGAGAATGCCGTCTTCGACACCCTTCGGCATCGGCGGGTGCCGGTAATTTTCGTTCATGCAAGTGATGTAGTAGAAGACGTTTTCCTGCTCACCGATCATGCGCCGCATACCATCCTGAATAATGACGGCAAGCTCGTAGGCATAGGTAGGATCGTAGGAGACACAATTCGGCACGGTCGATGCATGCAAAAGACTGTGGCCGTCCTGGTGCTGCAGGCCCTCTCCGGCAAGCGTTGTGCGTCCCGCTGTGCCACCAATCAGGAAACCGCGGGACTGCAAATCACCGCCCGCCCAGATAAAGTCACCGATGCGCTGGAAGCCGAACATCGAATAGTAGATGTAGAACGGCACCATCTGCGTATTGTGATTGGAATACGACGTTGCGGCGGCCAGCCATGAACAAAATGCGCCGCCTTCATTGATACCTTCTTCGAGGATCTGGCCTTTCTTGTCCTCGCGGTAATACATCAGCTCGCCCGCATCCTGGGGTGTATACAACTGTCCCTTGGACGCATAGATACCGACCTGGCGAAACATGCCTTCCATGCCGAAGGTGCGCGCCTCGTCCGGCACGATCGGCACAATGTGCTTGCTGATCTGCTTGTCGCGCAACAGGGTCGTCAGAATGCGAACGAATGCCATCGTTGTCGACGCTTCACGCTCCCCCGTACCGTCGAGCTGCGTCTTGAAGGTCTCCAACGCCGGAACCGGCAGCGGTGCCGCAAGTCTGCGGCGTTGTGGCAGTGAACCGCCCAGCGCGCGCCGGCGCTCCATCAGGTACTCGAGCTCGAGACTGTCAGCGGCTGGCTTGTAATATGGAACGTTCTCGATGTCCTTGTCGGACACCGGAATACTGAATCGGTCGCGCATTACCTTGAGTGCGTCGAGGTCCAGCTTCTTTTGCTGGTGCGCGGTATTCTGGCCTTCTCCCGCCGACCCCATGCCATAACCCTTGACCGTCTTCGCGAGAATGACGGTCGGCTGGCCGGTGTGCTTCATTGCGGCGTCGTAGGCAGCGTGCACCTTGATCGGGTCATGGCCACCACGATTCAGATACCAGATCTCCTGATCGGACATATTCGCAACCAGCTCCAGCGCTTCAGGGTGCTTGCCGAAGAATTCCTTGCGCACATAAGCGCCGTCCTTCGATTTGATGGTCTGGTACTCGCCATCCACCGTTTCTTCCATGATGCGACGCAGATGTCCGTTATGGTCTTTGGCCAGCAGCGGATCCCAGCGCCCTCCCCAGACCACTTTGATGACATTCCAGCCGGCGCCGCCGAATGCAGCCTCGAGTTCCTGAATGATTTTGCCATTGCCGCGAACCGGCCCGTCGAGGCGTTGCAAATTGCAGTTCACGACAAACACCAGGTTATCGAGGCCTTCGCGTACCGGCATCGTAATAGCGCCCATCGATTCTGGTTCGTCCATTTCGCCATCGCCGAGGAAACACCAGACCTTGCGATCGGATGCCGGAATCATTTCGCGGTTTTCCATGTAGCGCATGAAACGTGCCTGGTAGATCGCCATCATCGGACCAAGACCCATGGACACGGTCGGGAACTGCCAGAAGTCAGGCATAAGCCAGGGGTGCGGATAGGATGACAGTCCGCCGCCGCCGACTTCACGCCGAAAACGATTCAGGTCCTTTTCCGTGAGTCGACCTTCGAGATAGGCACGGGCGTAAATACCCGGCGACGAGTGGCCCTGAAAGAACACCATATCGCCGAGTGAGTCCTTGCTTGGCGCACGCCAGAAATGGTTGAAGCCGATCTCGTAAAGTGTCGCGGACGATGCGTAGCTGGAAATATGTCCGCCGTACTCGGTACTGACGCGATTGGCTTGCACGACCATGGCCATCGCATTCCAGCGTACATAGGCTTCGAGCCGACGCTCGATCGAACGGTCACCCGGATACTCGGGTTCGCGGTTGGTCACAATGGTATTCAGATAGGCCGTGTTGGGGCTGTACGGCAAATAGGCACCAGAGCGACGCGCATAGTCGATCATGTGATTCAACAAGAAATGTGCACGCTCGGGGCCATGCTGGCGAAGCACCGAATCGATGGACTCGACCCACTCATTGGTCTCCAGCGGATCAATATCGTCGAAAGGATTGAACTTGCTCATAAATCATCCACAATACGCCCACCGCAACGGCAGCGGCAGCGGCAGCGGCAGCGGGCCGGTGTATCGGCTCGGGGTCGTAATATTCGGCTTTTGTGCGTTGTCGGTCAAGCAATCATCAAGGAATTCATGGATATGCACGAACTACTGCCAAAAGCAGCAGAAATTCGCATCACGCAGAAACCCGGCCGGCTCAATGCCAGGGCGTTTGACGTGGTTGACCAATTGCTGTTGTTCCTGCCGAAACGACCGAGTGCCGCGGTGTGGCGCGCAATTCCCGACAGCCAGCGCATGCGGACTGCGATGGCAAAACGACGGAGCGATGACATTCCTGTGCTGCAAACACGGCTCAGCAACCAGCGCCAGACACACGTAGTCGCTGCAACTGTTACAGCAGATACCAGTACATTTGAACTACTCAGCAATTCGCGCAAATTAATAGCGGCGGCAGGTGGCGAAAAAGCGGGCACCCTGGGTATTTGTGTCGTGGGATTTTCAGGCGAACAACAACAAGCTATTTGCAAGGCAGCCACGGCAGCCGCGCTCGCTGCCGGGTTCAATTTGCCGAGCTACAAGAGCAAGGCCAGTCCCGCCGGCATTCGGCGCATCCAGGTCCTGGGTCTCGACGAGAAAGTTGACCTCGACCGAATCATCGCAGAGGCGCACGGCAATAATCTTGCTCGCTGGCTCACCGCCATGCCGCCCAATAAGCTCAACGCCGTCAACTACGCTGCAATACTCAAAGATCTCGCGACCCGCAATGAATGGCAGTTCAAACGCTTCAACACGAAGGACCTTGCGAAAGCCGGTGCCGGCGCGTTTCTGGCGGTCGCCCAGGGCAATGACAACGACAGCGCCTCAATCGTGCGCCTGCGTTACCGCCCAGCATCGAAGACGGCCGCACCCGAACTCAGCCTGGTCGGCAAGGGCATTATTTTTGATACCGGCGGTACCAACCTCAAACCATTTGCATCGATGCTCGACATGCACGGCGATATGCAAGGCAGCGCCGTTGCACTCGGAACGTTACTTGCGATCTCCGAACTCAGGTTGCCGCTGGCCGTCGACTGCTGGCTGGCGATCACGGAGAATCGCACCGGGCCGAATGCCTATAAGTCGCAGGATATCGTGACCGCCGCCAACGGCAAGACCATTCAAACGATACATACCGATGCGGAAGGACGGATGGTGCTCGCCGATACCTTGACCCTCGCGAGCCGCGAAAAGCCACGCTTAATGATCGACTATGCAACCCTCACGGGCGCGGCAGTCAATGCCATCACCACCCGTTACAGCGCAGTTTTCACCAATCGAGCCAAATGGCATCCGCGCCTGAAGCGAACGGGCGAAGGCTGTGGTGAACGCGTCTGGCCCTTTCCAATCGGCAAGGAATTCCTGACCGACCTCAAGAGCGACGTGGCGGATATCATGCAGTGCTCACCGAATCCATACGGGGATCACATACTGGCGGGCAGTTTTCTCGCCGAGTTTGTCGAACACGATACGCCCTGGGTGCATGTCGATCTCGCGGCCAGCAGCCACAAGGATGGTCTCGGACATATTCCGACGGAAGTCACCGGCTTCGGCGTTCGTTATACGATGAGCCTGATGCTCGACGAACAAATTTTACAGGATCACTGAGTTGGCTGAAAATCCCACCATGGCCGATCGATTCCGCGGCTTCCTGCCGATCGTCGTCGATGTTGAAACCGGCGGCTTCAATTGCAAGACCGATGCCTTGCTTGAAATCGCTGCAGTGCTGGTGGATTTTGCTGATGGCGGAATCCTGACGCGCGGCCAGACGATTCGCTACCACGTCAAGCCATTCGAGGGCGCAAACATGGAAGCCGCGTCGCTCGCCGTCAATGGCATCAAGCCGGATCACCCGCTACGACCGGCTATCGATGAACACGATGCGCTGCAACGGCTGTTTCGAGAGGTTCGCAAAGCGGTACGCGACAACGGCTGCACTCGCGCCATACTGGTCGGCCACAACGCCGCATTCGATCTGGGCTTTCTCAATGAGGCCATCGAGCGCACCGCGATCAAGCGCAATCCGTTTCATCCGTTCAGCTGTTTCGACACCGCGACGCTGTGCGGCGTGGCGTTCGGGCAGACCGTATTGGCGCGTGCCGTTGCCGCCGCCGGATTCACATGGGATGAAAGCTCAGCGCACTCTGCGGCTTATGACGCCGAGGTGACAGCCGACCTGTTTTGCGAGATCGTCAACCGGTTCCAACCGATGTACAGCGGCAGGAAATAGCTGTAGGAGGCCGCCATGCGGGCGACCCCTGCAGGAGGCTGTTGGAGGCCGCCATGCGGGCGAAAGCTATTGCAAATCCTTGAGTAGCTTCTGCAACTCACCCGAATTGTACATTTCCACGACGATATCCGAACCGCCGATAAGCTCGCCTTTGACATACAGCTGTGGAAACGTTGGCCAGTTCGAGTAGCTTTTCAGCCCTTCGCGAATTTCCTGGTCTTCAAAAATATTGATGAAAGAAAACGGCGCACCGATTGCGTTCAGCACCGCAACGGCCTGCCCGGAAAAGCCACACTGCGGAAAATCAGGTGTACCCTTCATGTACAACAAAACATTGTGCGCCTGCAGTTGTTCTTCAATTCGCTTGGTTACATCCATGCCCGTCTGCCTCTACTTTTGGTAATTAACTGTAATTTGATTATCAACGCCTTTGACGCCGTCGGTTGCCATAACCAGTTTTTCGGCCGATCCCCGCGCGGCATAGGTCGACACCTTACCAGACAGCGTCACGAGGCCAGCCGCAGCACTTACCTTGATCGCGAAATTCGCCAGTGCCGGATCTGTCGCATATTGCGCCTGGACACGACCACTTAGCGCCGTATCCGATGCCTGCGCGGTTCCCGTCCCACGATCGTTCTCGGCCGGAGTCCTGCCAGCCGAACCACCACCCAGCATCATTCCTGAACAGGCTGACACAGTGATGGCGATGACAAGAATTACAAGGTTGCGCATGAACTTCCTCCCGCGGCAGGCGCCATTTTACCCTATAATGGCCGCAGCGCTCTGGCGCCACAAAAAATACCAACTCGGAGAGCAATAGCATGAATCCCTTAGACAGTGTACGCGGCACAATTCTGGCCGGCATTATCCTTGCAGTCGTTATCGGCCTGGCAACGATGGGCGTCGCATTCAATGCCGGTAGTTTCATCCTTTGGATACACGTTCTTGCAGGCATTACGTGGATTGGCCTGTTGTATTACTTCAATTTCGTCCAGGTACCAGCGCTCGGTGAGGCCGCGAAAGATGAGGGCGGTCCGGGCGGCGCAGGCATCACCAAGTACGTCGCGCCACGCGCATTGTGGTGGTTTCGATGGGGCGCAGTGGTTACGTGGCTGTCTGGCGCGAGCTATCTCGCACACATCAAGTTGTTCCACGCCGCATTCACGCTGGGCATGATGGGCGACAGTTTCAACGCGCAGGCGATGATTATCGGCGTCGGTGCCTGGTTTGGAACGATCATGCTATTCAATGTCTGGGTCCTGATCTGGCCCAACCAGAAAAAAATCCTTGGCATCGTGAAAGCCAGTCCCGAGGAGATCAAGAACGCGCGTCGTGTTGCTTTCCTGGCTTCGCGCACTAACACCGTGTTGTCGATCCCGATGCTGATGAGCATGGTCGGGTTTGGCCACGGCGGGTTTATTATCTAGCAGTACCCGCGCAATACTGAAGGAGCCCGGCCAGGTGCCGGGCTTTTTTGTCTCAGGCGACAGCGCGCGTGACGCGCTTCGGTTCGGACACACCATATCCTTGCGCATAGTCAATGCCCATGCCGCGCAGCATCGTTATTATTTCTTCGTTCTCGGCGAACTCGGCGATGGTTTTCTTACCCGTCAGGTGGCCGATCTCATTAATTGACCGCACCATCTCGCGATCGATTGGATCATGCAGAATCTCTTTCACGAAACTGCCATCGATCTTGAGGAAGTCGACCGGGAAATGTTTGAGGTAGCCGAACGATGATAGCCCGGTGCCAAAATCGTCGAGCGCAAATTTACAGCCCAATTCCTTCAGCGCATTGATAAACCGATTCGCCTGCGAGTAACTCGCGATTGCCGCGGTCTCGGTAATCTCAAAACAGATTTTCGTCGCGTCGAGACCACTCATCTGGAACTGGTCAATGACAAACGGCAGGAATTTTTCATCGCCGAGGCTCTGGCCGGACAAATTGATCGAGCATAACGCCAGTCGCTCGCGCTCATCCGCTTCCGACACCAGCCAGCGGAAGGCGCTGCGAATGACCCAGCGATCAATACCCGGCGTGATGCCGTAGCGTTCCGCCGCTTCAATAAACAGTCCTGGCGAGATGATGCCGCCGCTCTCATCGCGCATGCGCAACAGGATTTCATAGTGCAATGGTGCCCAGCTCGTAGTGGATGCGCGCATTAAACGGATCAAGCGCCCGCGCGGCCAGCATCAGCGGCAAGGCCTGATCCGTTTGTTGCGTACCCTGATACAGGCGCATCAGGAAAATACGCAGCTGCAACAGGTCCGGATCTTCATTGACCAACGCGCTGAGTTCATCGATGGCGTCGAACAGTTGCTGCGGATCGCCTATTGCCTGCGTCGTTATTGCAGCTTCGGTAAACACCTTGATACCCCTGGCCATGACGTTGTCCGGGTCCGCAGCCAGTACTTGCTCGGTTGTGGCCATGATCAGCGGATAGCCGACGTCGCCATCCATCAGACCGGTTTCGATCTGATGCAGGTAATTGTTGGCCAGCTCGGTCTTGGCGTCCAGGAATTCTGCATCGACCGTCAACGCACCCTTCAGGAGCCCTTCGGCCGCTTTCAGACCACCAAAAGAATACGTATCCCGTTCGTTGATGGCCTGCAGGTACAGGTCATAGGCGTCCGGATCACTCGTCGCGACCCCGGTGATATCTGCCTTTGCCGGCGTACCGAGCAATGACACGGAAAGTGCGCCACCAACCTTCTCCGCTATCTCGTCCTGGATGCCGAATATGTCATCGAGCGTCCGGTCATAATTTTCTGACCACACGTGAAATCCATCGTCGGCGCGAATCAACTGAGCCGTAATGCGCACACGATCGCCGACGCGCTGCACGCTACCCTCGAGCACGTGAGCAACGCCCAGCGCACGCGCAATCTCACCGATGGTCTTGTCCTGACCCTTGAAGGCAAAACTCGACGTGCGGGCGGCAACCTTGAGACCCGGCACCCGGGCCAGCATATGCAGCAGAGTTTCAGTCAGGCCGTCCGAGAAATATTCGTTATCACTGTCATTTGACATGTTGACGAAGGGCAGCACTGCGACTGAAGCTTCATTAGCGATAACACCGGCCACAACGGCATCGTCCGACTGCCGTGCACTGAACGCCGCGAATAAAATAATGCCAATGACCACGGCCGCGATCGTGACGTAGTCCAGTTTTTTGGCAGTCCGGCTGGTTTTCGATTCGTCGCGAATAACTTCGTGTTCGCGCTTGATGCCCTCGGGTGTGATTTCGTAAATTCAGGACAACACGATCGCCGGTATAAACCCAAATGTAAAAACCAGTTTGACCGCGCGCGAGGTCCACTCCGGGGCACCGAGCTCCGGCAGAATTGCCGTCAAAACCTCGGTTAACAGCCAACCGACGACCACATAGGCCGCAGCAACGCGGAAAACATTGCGTCGTCTGAGTTCAGCGATCAGGGACATGGCTAGGAATCAATAGTTTCCGAAGTGGCTAACATTACACCAGAATAGATTGCCACTTTCACATTAAGTTCAGAACCTTAGATGCGCGCAATTGATTTTTCGTTGGCGGGCAGTCTTCACGCAGATTGGTACCCACTTCGCGGCAGCATCAACGGCTATCACTTTGATGCTCTCGACCTCTTAGAGGGCGCCGAAGCCACCAAAATCGTTGTGTGTCGGGCCTTTAACCACCCCGGGCAGGCAGGGAAGCCATTGACCGGCGACAATACTAGCCGATTATTACGACCTAAGTCGTTGACTAACGAGGCTTTCTGGCTATACTTCGGCCAGCTTGAACGATCGGCTGATATTTATGGTCTCGTCTCGATGTTCCTAAATTTAGTAGCTCGACCTGTTTTTCATAAGTAATAGCATCACTTCTAGCGAAATTGGTCTCATCTTGGGGCCGCAAATACTCATGTTTAAATAGGTAATAAATATTATGGCTACAACAACCGGAACGGTTAAATGGTTTAACGACTCGAAAGGCTTCGGCTTCATCGAGCAAGAGAATGGCCCAGACGTATTCGCACACTTCAGTGCAATCCAGGGCGACGGCTTCAAAAGCCTGTCCGAAGGCCAGAAAGTACAGTTCACCATCGTCGCCGGCCAGAAAGGCCCGCAGGCGGAGAACATTGTACCGATCTAAGCCTTCCTAACAGATTGCTGTAAAGGGCGAGGCCTTCGGGTCTCGCCCTTTTTTTTGCCAAATCAGGTATTCGCGCTGCCTGACGCCGGACTATTCTTCCGCGGGCGTCAGGTCCTCAGTGTCGTCGCTCAAAGGCTCCGGTGTCGGTGCCGGCTCCGGTGCAGGCTCCGATTCTGATGCACCAATACTGCACTCCCAGCCCCACTCGCGCAGCTCGGCCACAAACTCTTCGGCTCGCGCAGCGCAATAGCCGGCTTCGGTATTCGCGGTCCAAAGGACCTGCTTCGTACCGGGCGCTTCAGAGTCTTTGTAATAGTGCACTTCGCAAGGCACCGGCACACCGGGCTCGCTCAGGATCTCGATCCGGCGCTGCAATTGATCAAACGAACATTGATAAGACGTAACGGCCTGGCCGAACGTAAGGCCAGGCACCAGTATTGCGAGTGACGCGAAAACCAGCTTGCTATCCATGTTGTACACCTGAACGGGTAAGGATGGCCAGGACACCGAATTTTGATCGTGTCGATTGGTGGTCAAGTCCTCGCACGCCTGTAACTCCTTGACGGACCTGTAGAAAAATTTCTGACAAAGGTCCGCTAATCCCCGATTTTTGCGGATTACGGCGTTTTTTTCTATGTCACAGGTCATGCTTATGGGCGCCCCGCCGGGCCCGCCAAACGGCTAGACGCCGATGTCCTCGTCCCAGAGCGCCGGATTGGCCGCGATGAATTCCTGCATCATCTGTACGCAGGACGGATCATCGAGTACCTCGAGCGTCACTCCCCGTGCACGCAGGTAGTCCTCGGGCCCCTTGAAAGTCCGGTTCTCGCCAACCACTACCCTGGGAATGCCGTACAGCAATATCGCTCCGCTACACATGTCGCACGGGGACAAAGTGGAATAGAGGACAGCGCGTTGATAGTCGGTCGCGGTGTAGCGACCGGCGCTCTCCAGGCAATCCATTTCCGCGTGCAAAATGGCACTGCCTTTTTGCACGCGCTGATTGTGTCCACGGCCTGCGATTCGCCCGTCAATCACGAGCACCGATCCAATCGGAATTCCGCCGGCACGCAATCCCAGCCGTGCTTCGTCGATTGCAGCACTAAGATATTCGTCCATGCCAAGCGTTCTCCTTTATATTGGTGCAATGCGTGAATTTGATGTCATTGTCCTGGGCGGCGGCGCCGCCGGTCTCATGTGCGCGTTTGCGGCGGGGCAACGAGGTCGTCGTGTCATCGTACTGGAAAGCTCGAACAAGATTGGCAAGAAAATCCTGATGTCCGGCGGCGGCCGCTGCAACTTTACCAACCTGCATTGTGAACCGAACCGATTCATTTCGGCAAATCCACACTTCTGCATATCGGCGTTGCAACGCTACACACAATGGGACTTCATCGCACTGGTTGAAAGGCATTCAATCGCCTATCACGAAAAATCTGCGGGTCAGTTGTTCTGCGACAATTCGTCAAAAGACATTCTTGGCATGCTCGAGGCGGAATGTACGACTGCCGGCGTACAAATCCTGACGCACTGCGAGATACAAATGGTGCAGAACAGCGACAACTATGTGGTTACCAGTAACAAGGGCACGTTCTCGGCCGCGGCACTCGTCATTGCGACAGGCGGCCTGTCAATTCCAAAGATGGGGGCATCCGACTTTGGCTATCGGCTTGCGCGGCAATTTGGCCTGAACGTTTTGGGTACGCGCGCGGGACTTGTGCCATTCACCTTCACGGGAGCGATACACGACGTCACCGAGCGATTGTCGGGCGTCAGTCTGCCGGGATCTGTTACAGCCGGCGACGAAACGTTCACGGAAGACATCCTGTTTACGCATCGCGGCCTGAGTGGGCCAGCCGCATTGCAAGCGTCAAGCTACTGGACGCCAGGCAATGACATCGTGATCAATCTATTACCGACGACCGATGCCGCGACCGTGTTGTTGCACGCCAAGTCCGGTAGCCCGAAAGCATTGCTGCGATCCGTCCTGTCCGAACAGTTACCGAAAGCGCTGGTCATCGAACTGCAGAACCTGATATGGCCGGCAGCTGCAGAAAAACCGATCGGGGAATGGCAGGACATCGCGTTGCGACAGGTCGCAGGCAAGTTGCACGGCTGGACCATCAGGCCCGCCGCCACGGAGGGCTACCGTACAGCCGAAGTCACACTTGGCGGCATTGATACCAACGAGCTATCGTCAAAAACCATGGAATGCACGCGGCATCCCGGGCTCTACTGCATTGGCGAGGTCGTCGACGTGACGGGGCATCTGGGCGGATTCAATTTTCAATGGGCCTGGTCATCCGCGCAGGCCGCCGCAAACGCTATTTGAGTATTCGCTCGATCTCCGCCATCACTTCCGGGCTGAAACGGTCAACGAATTCGATCGCCTGCATGTTTTCCTGTATTTGCTTAACGCTGGTCGCGCCCGTCATTACGGTGCTTACCCAGGGGTTCTGCAAACACCAGGCCAGTGAGAATTGTGCAAGGCTGGCGCCCATCTGTTCTGCAACCGGCCGCAGGGCCGCAACTTTCCGCAGATGATCTCGATTGGTCAACTCGTACTTCAGCCAGTCAAAATCATGCTGCGCGCCGCGACTGTCCGCCGGAATTCCATCCTGGTATTTGCCTGTCAGCAATCCGGACGCGAGCGGGCTGAATATTGTCGAACCGTAACCGCGATCCTCGTACACCGGCCGGTAATCCGGACCGAAGCGGTGTCGTTTGAGCAGATTGTAGACAGGCTGTTCGACGACTGGCTTGTGCAGGTGATGCCGTTCAGCGACCTCAATCGCCATCAATACGTCAGCCGCCGACCACTCAGAGGTTCCCCAATAGATCGCTTGGCCGCGTTCGACGATGTTGTGCATAGCCCAGACGGTTTCCTCGATCGGGGTCGACGTATCCGGCCGGTGACAAAACAGCAAATCGACGTAGTCCAGGCCAAGACGTCGCAGTGACCCCGTAACGCTCTCGAGCAGATATTTCCGATTCAACGTGTTTTGCTCGTTGGGTCCGGCGTGCAGGCCCCAGAACAGTTTGGTCGATACAAGATAACTGCCGCGGCGCCAGCCAAGCTTCTTCAGCACCGCGCCCATGATTTCTTCCGCCTTGCCGTCTACATAAACCTCGGCGTTGTCGAAGAAATTCACGCCGGCATCGTAGGCCGCCGCCATCAGCTCGGTCGTCGTGTCGATCGCCGACTTGTCAGCAAAAGTCAGCCAGGAGCCCAACGAAAGCTCACTGACCTGGATGCCGGCTTTTCCCAGGTGTCGATACTTCATGCGAGAACTTACTCCTTGATTCAGATACTTATTCTTCGTTGCGATAAGCGAAATGCCAACAAAAGCAACGAATCGGATTCATGAGGTGTCAGAATGCCCCGCTGCATTATAGAGGAGACGCACATGAAGCATGTTTTTTCGCTCATCACGGCACTGATACTGACGACGGCCTGCAGCCAGGATCACGAGGCAGAGCCAACGATGACACTAAAAACTGGTGTTGATCTTGCGGGTATGGACCTCAGCGTTCGGCCACAGGATGACTATTACGCCTACGCGAACGGCGCCTGGCTGAAGCAAACCGAGATCCCGGCGGACCAGGTTGGCTGGGGCAGCTATATCACGCTGCGCGATGACAGCCTCGCCGACGTCAAGGCTATCGTCGATGAAGTCGCCGCTGATGTTACTGACAGCGAAGCCGCGGCGAAGATCGGCAACTATTACAACGCCTATATGGATGAAGCACGCGCGGAAGCGCTCGGCATGTCGCCGCTTGAGGACCTGTTTGCCGAAATCGATGCGCTCGAAGACCACAATGCGATCGCTGCCTGGTTCGGCGAAAACAACAAGATCGGTATCGACGGCCCGTTTAATTTGTATATTAACCAGGACGACAAGGACTCGACGAAATACGTCATCTTCATTATTCAGTCCGGCCTTGGTCTGCCCGACAAGGAATACTACAGTGACGAGTCGGAGCGCGGCCTGCAGTTGCGCGATGGCTACGCGGCAGTCATCGACAGCTTGCTGGGCACCTCGGGCTACGAGGACTCCAGTGGCGCAGCAAAACGCGTCATGGCGCTGGAAACGGAGTTGGCCGCAAGTCAATGGGACAAAGAGGACAGTCGCGATGCCGACAAGGTTTATAACAAGGTCATGGATGAGGACCTCGGCAATCTGCTCTCCAACTTCAATGTTGATGCCTATTTTGAGGGTATCGGCTCCGGACGACAGGAATATGTAATCGTCAGCCAGCCCTCCTATCTGCAAGCCTTGAACGACATATTCGTTAATACCGATCTGCAAACCTGGAAAGAATATGCATGCATCCAGACGATCTTCGCGTTCGCCACTTTCCTGCAAGCCGACGTGGTGCAGGCACAGTTCGAATTTTTCAGCCAGACCTTGCTCGGGGCCGAAGAACAGAGGCCCCGCTGGCAGCGCGCCATCACATCGATGAATGGTGCCATGGGCGAATTGCTCGGTCAGCTCTATGTCGAAAAGCATTTCCCGCCTGAAGCCAAGGTTCGTATGCGTGAAATGTTGCATTATTTGAGCGAAGCCTATGCTGACTCCATCGAGAATCTCGAATGGATGAGCGATGAGACCAAGGAAAAGGCACTCGTCAAACTGTCTAAATTCACGCCGAAGGTGGGCTACCCGGATGTGTGGCGGGATTATTCAAGCCTGCAGGTTACAGCCGACAGCCTGGTGACGAATATCCGCAATGCGCGCGAGTTCAATCACTACCGCGAGGTCGACAAACTGAGCAAACCCATCGATCGCAACGAATGGTTCATGGCACCGCAGACCGTCAACGCCTATTACAACCCGGGCCTGAATGAGATCGTGTTCCCGGCCGCCTACTTGCAACCACCTAATTTCCAGCTTGATGCAGAGGGCGCGTACAACTACGGTGCGATCGGCATTACGATTGGCCACGAGATCGGCCACGGTTTCGATGACCAGGGCAGCAAGTACGACGGTGATGGCAACCTCAAGAGCTGGTGGACCGACGAAGATCGGGCCAGTTTCGAAGAGCGCACAAAAGGCCTCGTCGAACAATTTAATCAGTTCGAAGCACTGCCCGGTTTATTCGTCAATGGCGAGTACACGCTTGGCGAGAATATTGGCGACCTGGGTGGTACTGCGATTGCGTTGAAGGCCTATCGCATGTCACTGCAGGGCAAGGACTCGCCCGTAATCGATGGCTTCACGGGCGAGGAGCGTTTCTTCCTTGGTATGGCGCAATCCAGCCGCATCAAGGTGCGCGAGCAGTTGATCGAGCTGATGATTAAATCGGACCCGCATTCGCCGGACGTATTTCGGGTGAACGGCGTGGTTCCGAACGTCGACGACTTCTACACGACCTATGGCGTGAAGGAAGGCGACAAGCACTACCTGCCTGCGGAACAGCGCGTCCGTATCTGGCAGTAACTGAGTCATCAAAGTGGGCCTGCAGTCGGGATTTGACCATTCGAATGGCCCCTGATCACGCTGGCGTGTTGCACGCACCCAGTAATGGATCAGGACCATCGACAACACGGTAAACGGGACGATCAACACGCTGCCCTCGGCACCAAAGGCGCCACCGCTTAACCATTCGGGGCCGACCGGCACCTGTGCAATCAGGCTTGGAGATTCCTGACCGCTCGAGGCAAATCCAAACACCGAAGCCTGAAAGAAATTCCAGCCAAGATGCAGGCCCATCGGCAACCACAGCTGGCCGGTTTTCAGATAGGCGTAGATCAACTGCGGGGTAATCAATGCAATCAGGACACTGGAAAGCAACGTCGCATCCGGATTGAAGCCATGACCGAAACCGAAAATCAGTGAGGCCAGAACAACACTCGCCGTCAATCCCATGCCCGCAATCATGTTCTGTAGCAGGTAGCCCCTGAACACCAGTTCTTCCCACCACGCGACGATGCTCAGTTTGTACAAGACCAGTAACACGACCGGCACGATTGCCAGCTGAAACGAAGCACCCGCCCCTGTCGTGTCGGTCCACCAGCTGAAGCCCTGAAACTCGATGAGCCCGGACCAGAGCAAACAAAAATAGACGCTGGCCATGAGCAAGGCACTGTTCAAAACGCCTGAGACAATATCGAGCAGCGCGTAGCGATCGAACCTGAGCCCCAGCGATACCAGCGTTTTTTTGTCGAGATAGCGGCGCGCGATATAAACCGCAGCGGTCGCTGTCACGGCCAGTATCGAAAACTGCAGGTCAGAGCCTTTCCGCAGACTGCCCAGAATGGTTCGCACGCCGATCATTCCGACGGCTGTGATCGTCATGAATATGGCGAAGAAGGCCAGGATGCGCCAACCCGCGCGGAGTAAACCGGTCTCAGGATTAAGAAAAATGTTTTTCATTGCGATTCCTCCGCCATGGAAATCGAAGTTGCCTGCCATGCCACCACTCGCCACTCGCCGTCGCGCTGTAGAAATGTACCGGTATTGAAATACTGCAAAACTGCGGTACCGTCGTCGGGCACGCCAACCAGTCTGAAAGTGATTACGGCGGCGTTGCCGAATACCTGCACCTTGACATCCTCGCCGCTGTACACGACGTTCGGCCCGGCGTCCTCGTCATCATCCGGCGCATCAAATCCCAACATGATATCGGCCTTGCCAAAACGCGTGCCGTTCGACGACGTATAGACGAGATCGTCAGCCCAGAATTTTGCATGTGCATCCGCTTTGCCCGAGTTCGCCAGGAAGTCATGCAACATCGCCGTAAGCGTCGACACTGCAGCTTCCGACCCGGCGTCCTCCGCTTTTGCGTGGATGAAAACTCCAGCCACAAATAACAGGCAGAGTGCGAATAGTGTGCCGCGTAGCTGTGCGATCAACTTCATGAATATCCCCTGGTCTGATTTCTTTTGTTTCCGAACGGTACGACGATGATAACAGGCGTGATTGCGTGCTAGTATTTTTGCCCGGCAACAACTAATGAGCAGATGCGCTTGAACGAGGTTTTGGATGCAGACCTGCTATCCGGCAGAACAGTGAGCCCTGTTGAATAACATCGCCCTGCGTTTCATGCTGCCATCCTTGTTGGGCATGTTGCTGTTTCTGACGCCCATTCCCTGGGGCGGCCACCTCACCATCGGTATTGGCGTGGTCACGATCTGGGTACGCGCCCTGATGGGTGACTACGGTCTGCAGCTCATTGTTGGTTTAACCGTGATCACGAGTGTCATGACCCTGCTGGGCACCGTTTTTCGCGCAGGCTGGATTCTGCAACGGCGCTGGCTGAAAGATCTTTTTGCGGTACCGCTCATCTGGCTGCTGTTACGCCTGGCTGGCATGATGTTTGGCCTGATCTACCTGTTCCAGTTCGGGCCGGAACTGCTGCGCTCCGAAGGCGTCGGCGGCGCCGTGTACGTCGGTATCGCGGTCAATGTCTCGGCCGTCTATATCAGCGCCTGCCTGTTGCTGCCGTTGCTCACCGAATTTGGCCTGATGGAATTTGTCGGCACGCTTGCACGGCCATTTTTCCAACGCGTGTTCCGCTTGCCAGGCCGTGCTGCCATTGATGCCGTCGCCTCGGTCGTCGGTGCCTCGGCGATTGGTCTCTTGATTACCATCGGGCAATACGATCGCGGCAACTACACAGCCCGGCAGGCCTGCTCGATCGCGCTGAATTTCTCGATTGTTTCGATTCCCTTCAGTCTCGTCGTTGCGACCGTCGCCGGTATCGAGCACTACTTCATTCCCTGGTACGGCGTCGTCATTTTCACCTGCCTGCTGGCCGCATGGATCACGCCGCGACTGCCGCCGTTGTCGAGAAAAGCCGATACCTACAAGACGTCTGCGCCAGCGACAGCGGAAACGCAGGTCATATCCGGATCAGTACTGAAGGAAGCCTGGCACAGCGCCCTGCAAAGAGCCGCGCAGAGCCCCGATCTCCGCGAATTCTTTGCCGCCGGTCTGTCAAACCTGGCGTTCTTTTTGTTCTCGGTCATCACGGCAGCGACCGCTCTCGCGACGATCGCAACACTGGTCGTTTTTCACACGGACGTATTCAGCTGGTTAGGCTATCCCTTCATCGTCCTGTTTGAACTGGTGCACCTGCCGGATGCAAGCGCCGCTGCAACCGCCGTTTTTTCCGGGTTCCTCGATCAATACATGCCGGCGATTGCGGCACAGGGAATCGACAGTGCAAAAACGAGCTTTGTGCTCGCCGGTCTTTCGGTCTGCCAGCTCATCTATATGTCGGAAGTCGGCGTCATCATCCTGCGCTCGAGCCTGCCGATCACACTCCTGGACCTGCTTGTCATATTCCTGCTGCGTACCGCCATTGCGTTACCCGTGTTGATCATCGGCGCGCACCTGGTCGTCGCTTAAGGGTGGGTCCGATTGATAGCTAATGGCCCGCGTTTTCTCTATCCTTCCCGCTTGGGAAAACAGCTGACGACAGAATCCGCGACCGAAAAATGAGCCTGTTCAACGAGTTAAAACGACGCATTGTATTCCGGGTAGCGATCGCCTACCTGGTCAGTGCGTGGTTGTTGATCCAGCTCACCGACATCCTCGTGCCGATGCTCACACTGCCGGACTGGGTCGACCGACTCGTCCTCCTGATGCTTCTTATTTTGTTCGTCCCCGTGCTGATCGCCGCCTGGGCACTTGAACTCACGCCGGACGGTATCAAGCTGGAAAAACAGGTCGATCGAACCGCTTCGATCACGCCGAGCACCGGCAAAAAGATCAACGCCATTACCATCGGCCTGCTCGCGCTCGCGGTCGTCGTGTTGCTGGTCGATAAGATGTACTTCGGGGATGACGTCGACTCCGTAGCAGTAACGACGGTCGACAAGTCCATCGCGGTCCTGCCCTTCGCCGACCTGAGCCAGGGACAGGACCAGGAATGGTTCGCCGATGGCCTCGCCGAAGAGATTCTGAACGCACTGGCGCGCGCTCCGGACCTGCTGGTCGCCTCGCGCACTTCCGCGTTTGCGTACAAGGGCTCTGATAAAGACCTGCGGCTGATCGCCACGGAACTCGGTGTGGCGCATATACTCGAAGGGTCCGTGCGCCGCACCACCGATCGCCTGCGCGTCACCGCGCAGCTGATTCGCGCCTCGGACGGCTTTCATCTCTGGTCGGAAAATTACGACCGGGACGCCGCTGCCATCATCGAGGTGCAGGAAGACCTCGCATTAAAAATCGCCACCGCGATGCAAACGACGATGGACCCGGAGGCTCTGAAGAAAATGCTGAGCGCCGGCACACGCTCGGCCGATGCCTACCAGCACTATTTGCAGGGTCTCACGTCCATCGAGGTTTCGTTTCGCGATGGCTTTGCCGAAACGACCCTGCAGGCGCTGGCGTTTTTCGAAGAAGCGCAGCGCCTCGACCCCGCGTTTTCCGCCGCGCATCTGCAGCTGGCGCGTATCTGGGATGGGCAATCCAATCCGACCAACCTGACCTATGGCGTGGTCGACAACTCGCTCGATGAAATCGAGGCAAATTACCTCTCGGCCATCGACCAGGCCATCGCCAGCGCCACTAACCCAGTTGATCGCGGGGCCCTCGAAGCCGAAAAATCCATGCGGCAATTGCGCCTCAGGCGGGCCGAGCAGCTGTTTCAAAGCTATTTGCGCGATCGGCCGAATTCCTGGGAAGCCTGGAGCTCGCTGGTCTTTACCGCCTGGCAACTGAATGACATGGCGGTCGTGTCCGCAGCCCTTGAGCGTGTTCGGATCGAGGGCATGACGATCCGCGACGCCGCAGACAACTACATGAACTTCGCGTATCGCGTTATCGAACCGTCCATGGCTGCGGACTACGGTCTCGAAGCCCTGCAGCGCTGGCCCGAAAGCAGTTCACTTATATACCAGACACACCGTACCCTGATGTGGGCGCGGCGAGCCGACGAGGCGGCTATCCTCGCACGACAATACCGCGACTTGTTCGGCTTTAACGCGATGGTCGAGGCACGCCAGGCCTGCATGGAAGGTCGTGCCGAGGATCTACTCGCTATCCTGGACGGCGTGCTTGCCGAAGAACCGGTGCAGCTATTCGATGCCTGGGCAATCTATCTCTTGCTGGACGACAAGGCCGCGGCCGAGGCCATACTCCGGCCGTTGGATGAGGGGGCACCGGTCAATGTGCTCGGCAACTGGCTCAACTACCAGCAGTTCGATCCTCGGCCCTTCCCCAAGCTCATGGCCATGCTGCAGCGCGAAGGGATACAGCGCCCGCCGCCCGTGCCGATGCCCTACACCTGCCCGGTCACGACAAAATAATTACTCGTTTTGGCTGAAGAAAACGAACCCATAATCAGTTTTCCGAAACGCTTCCTCGGCGTTTTTGCCTACAGCCGTCGTGCCATGGAACTCGTCTGGACCACGAGTCGTGGCCTGACAATTACGCTTGCGCTGCTGACCGTGGTCGCCGGCGTTCTACCGGCGGTAATTGCTTACGTCGGCCAGCTGATTGTCGACGGCGTGGTAGCCGCGATGGCGTCGGACTCGCCAGAGACCGCCCGCGTCCTCTGGCTTATCGTTCTGGAGGCCGGCGTGGTCACCCTGGTCGCTGCCAGCCAGCGAGGGCTCTCGGTGAGCCAGTCCCTGCTGCGCGCCCTGCTCGGCCAGCGCGTCAACGTGATGATCCTCGAGAAGGCGTTGACCTTACAGCTGACCCATTTTGAAGACTCCGAGTTCTACGACAAGCTGACCCAGGCCCGGCGCGAGGCATCGAGCCGCCCCTTGAGTCTCGTCAACCGTACTTTCGGGCTCGTGCAGAATGCGATCTCGCTGACCAGCTATGCCGTACTGCTGTTCACTTTTTCGCCCTGGGCCGTCGTCATCCTGCTCGGCGCAGGCCTGCCCTCGTTTTTTGCCGAGGCGAAATTTTCCGGCGACGCGTTTCGCCTGTTTCGCTGGCGCTCACCCGACACGCGCATGCAACTTTATGTCGAAACCGTCATCGCGCGCGAAGACGGCGTCAAAGAGGTCAAGCTGTTCCAGCTCGGTCCGCGCTTGTTGCAGCGTTATCGCGACATTTTCGACAAGCTCTACGTTGAAGATCGCCGACTCACTGTGCGTCGCGACAGCTGGGGCTTCTTACTCGGCTTGTTATCGACGATCGCTTTTTACGGCGCCTACGCGTGGATTGTCATGGCGACGATCAATGGGCAGATCACGCTCGGCGCGATGACGATGTACCTGGTGCTGTTTCGCCAGGGGCAAACCGCAGTTGCCGCCAGTCTGTCGGCCATCAGTGGCATGTACGAAGACAATCTCTACCTGTCCAATTTGTACGAGTATCTTGGCCAGCCCGTTACGCCGCACCGCGGTACCGCGCAATATGGCCCGGACCCATCGCAGGGCCTGGAATTTCGCGACGTCTCCTTCTCCTACCCGGGTGCGTCAAGCAAGGCGCTCGATCGCATCAATCTGCAGATCCGGCCGGGACAAAGCCTCGCGCTCGTCGGCGAGAACGGTTCTGGCAAGACCACGCTGATCAAGTTACTGACCAAACTCTATGACCCGACCGAAGGCCAGATCCTGTTGGACGGCCTGGACCTGGAGCAATGGGATGTCGAGGCATTACGGCAACGCATCGGCGTGATCTTCCAGGATTTCGGTCGTTACCAGTTTTCGGTCGGCGAAAATATTGGCGCCGGCGACGTTCGTCATATCGATGATGCAGAACGCTGGAAGACAGCCGCCACTTCCGGCATGGCCGCACCGTTCATCGAGGACATGCCCGAGGGCTACGAGACGCAACTCGGCCGCTGGTTCAAGGGCGGTCGCGAACTATCGGGTGGGCAGTGGCAAAAGATTGCGTTGTCGCGAGCGTTCATGCGCAGCGACGCGGACATCCTCGTGCTGGATGAGCCCACGGCCGCGATGGACGCCGCGTCAGAAGCCGCCATCTACGATCATTTCCGCTCGCAGAGCCACAAGAAGATGACGATCCTGATTTCGCACCGCTTCTCAACCGTTCGCGCAGCCGACCAGATCATCGTCATGCACAGGGGTGCGATTCTGGAACAGGGCGCTCACGAGAGCCTGCTCGAGTTGAATGGCCAGTACGCGCACCTGTTTCAGTTGCAAGCACGCGCGTATCAGTAAGGTGTGAACTAGCGCAGCGGCAGCGCGAAACAAGCGACAAATTCGCGCACCAGCGCATCGTCGTCGTATTTCCCGGCCTGGATGTCCTGTTGAAAGTCGATGATCGTCGTCGGCACCTGCAGATCCGCGGCAGCATGCTGACCCAAACCATGCTCGAAACGATCAGGCGAAATGCGCACCCAGGCCGTCAGTGCCGGGCTCGCGAACTGCACGGCAATGCGTCTCCTGCACCGCGCCGGCTGAAAGTACGCACGCATCGCCAGCAGATCCCAATGGTGCCAGTGCAGGTATTCGGGATCGGACACGCCAAAGCGATAGCCCCAGCGAATCATTTCGAGAATCACCGGCTCTACGGCTTTGCCGTTGGCGGTCAGGCAATAGGCGGCTCGTTTCCCGCCGGGTTCCTGTTTTTCGATTTGGGCTATCGCTTCCAGTTCCTTGAGGCGTTGTGCCAGCAGGTTCGTGCCGATGCCCTTGAGGTAGTCGCTTAGTTGGCCGAACTGGCAGGGCTGGATCAACAACTCACGCAGGATGAGCAGCGTCCAGCGCTCGCCCAACAGGTCGGCGCCGTGCGCGAGCGAGCAATTCTGGCGATAGCTTCGTTTGGACATGGCGACAGCTTAAGCTATTGCTATAGTTTTTTAAAGTTGTAATATAATACTATATGTTTTTAAAGCTAATGGAGTCATTATGTTAAAACAAGCACTTGCCGCAAACACGGCGTTCTCGGCCATCAGCGGTGCCTTCGCGCTGCTGGCGTCCGACTGGTTATCGGCCGAGATTCCGGCGCCCGGCTGGTTCTGGATTGCGCTCGGAATCGGGCTGCTCGCCTTTGCCGTCCAGTTGGCCGCGATGCTGATGAAACCCGCGCTCATGCAAGCACTCACCATGCCGGTGGTCGCCGCCGATATCGCCTGGGTAGTGCTCGCCACAAGTACGATGCTCGTCTTCCTGGACGGGATCTCGCGACTCGGCATTACGCTGATTCTCGCCGTCAACCTGGTCGTCGCCCTGCTCGCGACTCTGCAATTCCTGGGCTACCGGGCGATGTCAAAGGATCACTGCGGCAGTTTGTAGCTAACGTTGCCCTGGTCCACGACGATGAGTTTGCGCTGCTGCAGTTCTTTAACCAGCGCATTGAGTTCTGACGGGTCCAGCTTCTTGGTGAACAGCGCGTTGATCGTATTCTGCAACGTCTTCACTTTTCTGGGTCGCGATTGACCTCTGCCGCCCAGGTTCTTGACGATGGCCGCAATTTGTTCGTCGACGCTGGTTGATTTGGACAACTGCAACACCGGAATCTCGCCCAGGTCCTTGATGCGCTGGACACGCATGCGCTGTGTTTTCAGGTGCCGCACCAGCGGATCGAAGCCCTTGTCTTTACTGATGATGTAGAAGGATGCGTCCGACTCCTGCGCCGCAAGCAGGCCTATGTAATAGGCGATATGAAAATCGAGCGCGTTCTGGCCATTGCCAGTAATTTTGATGTAGCGCGCTTCTTTGCCGAGCAGCTGCATTGAATCGGCCAAGTCGAAGGGGATTTTCGCCTGGTTCTCGCCCACAAACACATAGACCTTGAACGGATGTTTCGCGAGCAACTCGAGATTCTTCGGGTGCACGTTTTCGAAATCAATCAATACAAAGTTGCTTGGCATTCCGCTCTCCCGCAATCAACTGAAAAACCGCACGATCGCCACCATCGCCTCGGTGTCGAACTTACAATAACGCAATAACTGGCCCCTGAGCTCGGCCTTTCTTGCGACGTCAACGCCCGGACCGATCGCCTCCAGGAATCCCTCCGACGCCGCGGTGCCCTCCTTTATTCCATCCAGCGCGGCGTAGCTCAATTGTGGCGCGATGCACGGCAAGACGGCCTTGATCGACCAGGAGCCCAGCATGTCCGGGTGGTAATAGTTGTCTTTGACGACCGGGTGCAAGTCAAACAGACGCGCCACAATAGCGCGCAGCGAATCGGCCAGGTCATCAAACATCTCTATAAGGTTATTAATCACTTGTAATTCATAGTTCGTGTACATCAACACCGGCCCACGATCGCCCAGCACCGCGATCAGTCGCTCGGCCAGCGCCCGCATCGGCGGCTCGCCGGACAGGTCGAGGAACTCCTCATGCCGCAGCGAGCCCTCGTCTTCAATGTGCACCGACCACTGCACGGGGATGGCCTGAAACGGTCGCGTGCCCTTCCAGATCGGTACCACGGGCCCGATCGTTTCGAAGTCGAGGTAGTAGCGCGGATACGGCAAGGCCGTCAAAGCCTGGTGCGCACCGTCGAGAATCTCAGGCTCGCCCTTGCAGGTCACGCGGTAGATGCGCTGCTGTGTCGCCGACGTCAGGCAACTCTCGTCGACATCAAGAATATCGTGATAGCCCAGGGCAACGAAGTTGCCAAGCTTGGCCTTGCTGCCACCGAGGCCGGTAATCGGGTAACGGGTGTCGCCGGGCCAGCAATGCCCGATGAACTGGCATTCATACGGACTATTGCACTGCGCGCCGACGTTCACCTCGAGTATCGGTCCGGTCACGGCCGCACGCGCTTTGGCCAGCAACTCAACCACGCGCGGCTCCAGCCTGCGGACGTCGTCGGTCAGATCGTTCTCGAGCAACAAACCCTCGTAGTTGTTATCACCCAAATACACAAACTGGTTGTTGATGTGCGCCAGCGAGATCGAGGTCACGTTGATGCCCGAATTGCGCAGTACCCAGTCCTGGATCGCACAGTCGAGCACGTGATAATCCTTGACCGAGGTGGAGGATTTGACTTCGATCACGCGCCAGCCATCGGCATCCGGCAGCATGACGTCGACCCGCACGAGCACGCCTTCGTAGCGAAACGAGGCTTCGAAAATTGGCAAGTCGGCGCCACGCTCAATGAGTGCTTGCGTCTCGGCCAGCATCGTCTTGAAATCGAACGCCACCTCGACCGAATCGGCGGTGCCGTACAGCGCCTGAGCGACCGCGCCAACCCGATGGCCAGACTCGAACAGCGACTCCGTCTGAGCGGATACGTCGCCGAGCTCGGGAAAGTGCTTCTCAAGATGCAGCTTTTTCGGGCACTGCCAGGCCGAGATAAGGCGGGATTTGGAAAGATAGGGCGCACGCGTAGCCATGTGCCGAATTCTAACCGTTGCGACCCCGGCGCACCCGGCGTTCCTCTGCTAGGCTAGGCATACGGTCAAACCATGAATCCTGAGGAGGGCCAGGAAAAATGAACAAGTTAATGGTAGTTCTGCCCCTGATTTCGTTGCTGGCCGGCTGCGACCAGGGTGCGCCCGCCGGCGACCCGGCGCTGATCACGTCGCGTGCCGCCGAATGGGATGTCGCCCTGAACGCCGGCGATATCGATGCGGTTGCCGCCCTCTATACAGACAATGCGCGCCTGCTCGCGCCGAATGCCGAAATGACCGTCGGTCTCGACGGCATACGTGCCACCTTCGGCGGCATGATCGATGCCGGCCTGAGTGGCAAATTGACCGGTGTCGAGGCCCGTGTCTCCGGTGATATCGGCTACCGCGTCGGTCGTTACGCCTTGTCTGCGGGCGGCAAGGAAGTCGACGTGGGCAAATTTGTCGAAACCTGGGAACGCGGCACGGATGGCGTGTGGCGTATCTCCAATGACATTTATAACAGCGACCGGCCCACCTCCAGCGCCAATGCGCACCTGCTGATTGTTCACGAAGTCGAAAACGCGGATCGGTGGATGGCTGCCTGGCGCGGTGACAACAGTCGCCACAAGCTGTTCGCCGACAATGGCGCGGCTCATGTGCACAACTTTCGCAGTGTCGACAACCCGAACCTGACCGGACTCGTGATCAATGTAAGCGACATGGGCGCGTTGCAGGAGATGCTTGAGTCAGCCGAAGGTGTGGCGGCGGCGGAACAAGATGGCGTCCGCATGAATACCGTCAAAATTCTGTTCGAGGCGCAGTAGTGCAAAAACTCATCAACCTGGTCGTACTCGCGGCACTGGCCCGGTTCAATTACCGACAGGCGCTCGCGAGGCCGACATACAACAGCACTGCAATTAATCCTCACGACGCTATCGCCTGCCGAAGATTTTCCTGCTCGTCTGCTTGAGGACACTTGCGACACGATCGATCCACTGCGGCCGATAATACTTCGCATCTTCCGGCGTCATGTCCTCGAACCTGCGCTGGTACTTGTGCTTCAGCCAGGCGTTGTAGTCGTGTTGCCACAGAAACTTGTGCGCGAAATGATTGAGAGGGTGAAAGCCGGGCCGGTAGATCGTCGCCACGCCAAAGTCGATCAGATAGGGAACTTCGCCCTCGCCGACCAGGATATTGTCCTTGCGCATCAGGTCACCGTGCGCGACACCACGCTCGTGGATCGCGCTGATGATTCCGAACAGGCGATCAAAAAATGGCCCTTGGGGCGTCGGTGGATTGTCGCGATAGGTTGCCGCGTCAATGAATTCGATGGCGAGATAGCGGCCACCAAACAGACCGTAACAGTGCGGAATGCCAACGATACCATCCATGTGCTCATAGGCTCGCAGTTCCCGGCGCAACATCCTGCGCCGCACGAATCCCAGCAACGGGTTGCCGTAGGCCGCTTTAACTAGTACGCGGTGATCGCCGACCGTGCCAACGTGAACACTTCCCTGGTTGCCCGGGCCTTCGATGCGATCGCCGTGCGCGACGATATGCTCAACCGCGGCCTCGTCGATGTCCGCACTCGTCACAGGCGGAAGTAAATGTATACAAACCACCCGACCAGGAACACGACGATCAGTGGCTCCCAGTTCACTGTCAGGCTCTTCTTGAACGACCAGGTATCACCACCGTCACTCGGCCGGTTACTGAAGTTCGGCAGTAACGGCTTGGTACCATGTACGTAGTCGTCCCACGCTCCACCAAAAATCTTGCGTAACTTGCGCTCCTCGTACTCGATCGCCGGCGGGTAGTAGAAAAACAGAAAAGCCAGAGTGACGAGCGGTGTCCACCATACGTAGGAGGCAGCAGCAAAACCGAACAATATAAGAATGTTACCGACATAAAGCGGGTGTCGAACGTAGACGTACGGGCCGCTGGTCGCCAGTTGCTTGTTCTTCGCAATGACGCCCGAGGCCCAGAGTCGAATCACCGTGCCAACGACGAATAACACCGCACCGGCCAAATAGAGCCATGCAACCGGTTGTGCGATCCACGCGAACCAGACTGTGAGGGCCATGCCCAGAATCTGGCGCGACGCTTCGTCGTAACGGAGTTCACGGATGAGGTGCGCCACACCTGTCTTCGGCGCCAGCGGTTTGGTTCTGTTTGACATGCGTGGTTCTGCCGGTTGCTGCGTATGCTGAGAATGATACCGGAATTAGGATCCATGTCATTCTTACAAGGCGTCACCCAACCACTGAACAGTAACGGCTTCACTGATTGCGGGGGGCAATGGCGGTACACATAGACGGATTCCGGCTAACTTATTGCGCCGAGAAATCCTCACCGGCTTTGTGCGATTCAAAAATGACATAGGCCTTGCCGTCGGCCAGAACGGCGATGGTATTGAAGTCCTGTGGCCGTGGGTGTTCCATTCCGGGCGAACCCAACGGCATTCCCGGCACCGTAAGACCTGCCACGTCCTGAGGCTTTTCTTTGAGCAGCCTGAGAATATCGCTTGCCGGAACATGTCCTTCAACAAAATAGCCATCGATGATTGCCGTGTGACACGACATCAGCGGGCGAGGAACATTGTTTTCCGCCTTAAATCCCATGATCCCGGGGTCTTCGACGGACTCTACCGTGAACCCGTGCGACCGCAAATTTTCCGCCCACGAGTCACAACAGCCGCAGCCGGGATTCTTGTGCATGACCACGTGAACAGAGTCGGCCGCTTCGCGCTCCAACGGCTCTTCGGCCTGGACCGGGAGGACTAAAAGTAGACCAATCGATAGTGGAAGCAGTCGAATCATCATTGCCTGACCTTTTGAAGTGACGAACGCGGTCATTATAAGGTATCCCGCTTTGTGCGCCCCTTCGCAATCGCCTATGCTGCCCTTTGCAGTGCTCGGAGAAAATGCACTGATCTGGTTGGTTATAAGACGCACGCCGGCTTAAGCCCAGCCATCAATTCGACTAGCGAAGGAACATATTGATATGACGCGCGCCCCTGATCCGGCAAGACTGCTTGCCATCTATGACCGCGAGGTTGCCCAGTTTGCGGCCCGAACACCCAAATCCGCAATCTTGTCCAAGCGTGCGCATAGAGTGATGCCGGACGGCGTGCCGATGGCTTGGATGGTCGGCCTTCACCGCCACCCGGCTCTGTTTGTGACCGGCGGTCAGGCAAGCGCGTTTAACGACGTCGACGGCAACACCTATGTCGACTTCAATCTGGCGGATCTGTCAAACACCGTGGGGTACGGGGCGAATGCCGTGACGCGCCGCATGAGCGCGCAAGCAGAGCGCGGCATGCAGTTCTTGCTTCCTGGCGAAGATGCAGTGGCTGTGGCCGAATCCCTGGCCCGGCGTACGAACCTGCCACTTTGGCAATTCACCATCAGCGCGTCATCGGCAAATACCGAGGTGATCCGCATTGCGCGCGCCTTTACGGACCACCAGAAGATCGTGATGTTCGACGGAAAATACCACGGCCATATCGATGCGACCATGGCATCCGGAGGTGCGCCCGGCGCCAATGCTCCGGCGGCACCCGAAGGGATGGGTCTGTCGCCCAGCGCCTCGGCCGATGCGATCAATGTGCCTTTCAACGATCTGGCAGCACTTGAGGCGGCGCTTGAAAGCGGTGATATCGCTTTGGTCATCGCCGAGCCTGCTTTGACAAATTGCACCCTTGTGCTGCCTGACCCTGGTTTTCTGGACGCAGTCTGTCAGCTGGCGCGAAAATACGGAGCGCTCGTCTGCCTTGACGAAACCCATACCTGGCAATTGGCCTTTGGTGGCTTCGTGCGTGCTGAAGCGCTGTCGCCCGACTTTGTCACGTTGGGCAAGGGATTGGGCAGCGGAACCCCGCTTGGCGCATACGGTATGACCGCAACCCTTGGCGGGTTCGTCGAGCGGCATCGGGGTTTATACGATAGCCCCCAGCGCGGGCTTGCGATTGGTGGCACCACCTTTGGCAGCGCGCTGACCATGTCCGCCGCGCGCGCGATGCTGGAAGATGTGGCCACCCAAGGGGCCTATGACCGAATATCGGCTCTTGGGGCGCGACTGGCCGACGGTATCGACCGTGTCATCGCTGCGCATGACCTTCCGTGGTGCGCCTTTCGCTATGGACCGCGATCCGGTTTTTGTCTGACGCCCGCGCTTCCGCGAAACTACGATGAGGCATATCCCTCAATGGATCTCGCCTTCAGCGATGCGTTCCGCGTGTTCATGGCAAACCGCGGTATCTGGGCGGCTATTTTTTCCGCGGGTCCGCAAGTGTCCTTTGCGCATTTGCCCGCTGACATTGATCTTTACGTCGAGCTGGCCGGGGCATTTGTGACCGACGCCCTGACTTGATTTCAGGCCAGCGAAAGCGTTTGGCGTTTAAATTGATACATCAAACATCATCCTAGACCAACGCCAGAGGTGGCCCCATTTGTTTGGACAGCTGAACCCGATTCTATAAGTGGATCCGAGCCTGTCGTTTAAGCAGCCAGGGTTCGATCCGCTCCCACAACTTAATCCATCCGTCGTGGTCTGAGACAGGGTCAAACACTTTCAGCGACGAACATCCATGAAGAAATCGATCAAATCGCCAGGATTTCTATTGGCATTGTTGTTCCTGTGCGGCGCGCCTCCCACCTTCGCCGCGCCGTTGGCGGGCCAAGTGATGCAATTGGCCGGCGACGCCGGCGATTGGCTACGGGCGCAAGCACAAGTGTAGTCCTCCGGCGTGGCGTGGCCTGAAGATGCAAACCGGCCCGATTCGGTGGCTTACGACATGGGCTCAGGTACAGCCGGCATCGTGATCTATTTCTTATCACTGCATGCGGCAACTGGAAACGAACGTTTCCTCGAAACTGCCGAGCAGGGTGGCATCTACCTGGCTTCGCTGCTCGACGATGCCGACGTTTTTGGAGCAGGATCCCGGCGCGCGAGTCTGTATGCCGGTATCGCAGGGATCGGCGTTGCGCTGGAGTTGCTCGCAGAACACCGCCCGGCCTTTTCCGCAGACGTCGACAAAGTGGTAGCGTTGCTTGCTGACTGGAGCGTAACCGGTCCTGCAGGCGCTCACTGGAGCGACGACTACAATGACCTGCTTTACGGCGATGCGGGCACAATCCTGTTCCTTGCCTGGCGTGCGCATCGGCATGACGACGCGCGTGCAATGAAACTCGCGATAGCCGCCAGTCACTTCCTGACGTCCCAAGCGGAGAGCGCGAGTGGCGCTCGTTACTGGCGTTTTCGCCGGAGCAAGCCATTCAATTTGCCAGGCTTCTCACACGGGACGTCGGGAATCGCATACGTGCTCGGCACGGTCGGCTTGCTCGCCAACGAAGCGAAGTTCACTAATGCTGCCGCGGAGGGTTTTGCGTACCTGGATTCTATTGCGCTTGTCGATGGCGAGCGAATTCGTATCCCCTACGGCTGGCCAGTCGAAACCTGGGAGGGGCTTTATGAGTTCGGCTGGGCGCATGGCCTGGTTGGCAGTCACGCCTTTTTCACGCGCATGCAACAACTCGGTATCCGGGCGGACGAAGCCGCTCGTTACAAGGCGCTTATCATTGACACGCTGTCTGGTATCGGGTTGCCCGCTGATCCCGATGAACCTTTTGCCGAGCCGCCGACCCCGTACGACTGGCGATTTGGCCGTGCCAGTGTGCTCGCACTATTGAGCGACTACGGCGGTAATGGGGTCGAGACTCGCGACGCGATCTGGCGCGAGCTGGACAACAAGGCGAGTCGCGAGAAAGGCATGGCACATTGGCCGGTCGATGCGCCCGAATTCATGGGCGGCGGCCGCGCGGCATTTATCGGCCGGTTACACGGTACGGCCGACATTGGCTTTGCATTGCTCAGGCTACACGCGGCTTTGACAGAACATCAACCATACGTAGCATTGCCGGACGATCCGATCGCCTGGTCAATAGATAAGTCAAACAGCAAAACGGATTCACCGGCCACCGAATGAATAAGAGAGTCATTTTCGCTTGCGCAATTCTCGTTCTTAGCAACTCAATCACCAGCGCTGATTTGGATACCAGTTACCTGCAAGGACTTGGCGACACGCGCTACCACTACATCGAATCAGTCAATGTCGGTCGCGGCTACCATGTGTATGTAATGTTGCCGGACGGCTACGACGACAGTGGCAAGAAATACCCGACGATCTACCTCCTCGATGGAGGTACGTTGTTTCCCATGATGACGGCGTACTATCGGTACCTGAATTTAGGCGAGGAGATTCCGGATGCCGTCGTCGTCGGCATTTCCTACGGCCGCGATACGTTTGAGGATGGCAATTTTCGCAGCACGGACTACACCGCTCCGTCGGAGGAACGCGACTACTAGGGCGGTGCCGAGAAGTTTCAGTTGTTTCTTAGCAGTGAACTCCTGCCACGCATTGAGAGCAATTACCGGTCGGATCCGTCACGGCGAGTAATTTTCGGCCAATCAATTGGCGGTCAGTTTGTGCTGTACACGGCGCTGACCGACCCCAATCTTTTCTGGGGGGCACATCGCCAGCAACCCCGCATTGCATCGGAATCTGCCGTTCTTTTTGCAACAGCATGGCAAGCCCGATCCCGAAAGAGGATGCTCCCGTTTGTTCGTCTCCGACGGCACTCTTAATGATGCCCAATTTCGCAAGCCGGCATTGCAATGGATAGATCACTGGACCAGGGCCAAGGAGACACCTTGGGACTTTATGGCGATCGATCTCGAGGGCCATAGCCACATGTCTGCGCCGCCCGCCTCCTTTCGCCAAGGGTCGCATTGGTTATTTTCCAATCCTTAAACTTGATGCACCAGAGGCGGATGGCCTCTCGACTGACCGTGATGCCTCGTTCAGCCAAGGGGTCTTCAATATCCGGACGCTGGCTAGCACCGGTTCCGATACGCCCTCGGCGTCTCGCCATGAAGCTTTTTGAAAACCTTTACGAATGACAGGTCCGACCGGTAGCCGACCCGCTCCGCGATCATGTCTACCGGTATCTTTGACGTCGTCAGCAGCGTGCGCGCGCTGCGCATACGCAGCCGGGTGAGGTAGTCGAAAAAGCTCAACTCGAGCAAGTCCTTAAATCGACGGGCAAATCCCGATCGCGACATCGACGCAACCTTAGCGGCTCCCTCTATCGTCCAGTGCCTGCCGGGATCGGCATGAATCGCGGTCAATGCGCGTGCGATTCGTTTGTCCTCGAGCGCGGCGACAATGCCGACATCGCTGCGGCGACCGAAGTCCGCTCGCAGCAGTTGCACGAGCAAGACCTCCGTCAGCTTGTTCACCGTCAGTTCACTGCCCGGCGCCCCAGACATGTATTCGGCACTAAGGTGCTCCAGCGTTCGGCTCAGCCACGGCCATTGCTCGAGTTCATCGCGTCGCATCAGTACGTAGTCAGGCAGCGCACGCAACAACACATCGTTTTCGATCGAATCAAAACGGCAGTAGCCGCACAGCAACAGTGTCTGTGGACTATCGGGGTCGTCTGACGACAGGCTGTGGTCGACACGGGGCGCTAGAAAAACGAAGTCTCCGGGCTCCAGATCGTGAGTTCCGCCAGCTATCTCCAGCTGGCAGCGACCCCGGCGCAGCAGGTGGAACATCGCCCGGTCTTCGTCCCGGTAGGGCAATTCCCAGGGCGGTACGAGGAAGTCGCAAAAGTACACGCTCCCCGTAGCTCTCATACCGTCAAGTATGTCTGATAAGACTTCCATATTAGACGACCAGTAACAAAAAATGACTATATAAGGCATAAATTGCACCGGCAATAGATCGCAGTATATCCCTCAAGTCAACGCAACATCGGAGGAAAGATCATGGCTTACACGAAAATCTACTTCAAAAGCTGGTGTCCCTGGAGCCGCCGTGCCCTGGCACTACTGAATAGCAAGGGCGTGCAGTTCGACGCCGTCGACTTGACCAGCGACGCAGACCAGCTCGAGGCGGAAATGCGTGAACGCAGCGGGCGTACCAGCGTGCCGCAGATCTTTATCGACGACCACCACATCGGCGGTTACGACGGTCTGGCGGCGCTCGAGGCAACCGGTCGCCTGGACAAATTGCTGGCTGGCGACGATCAACTCAATGCGGCCTGAGCCGCTGCACTAAGAAACCTACCTAAAGGAGAGAATCATGAAAAAAGGCATCACGTTATTGATTGCTCTCGGCCTCGCCCTGACGGCTGGGGCGGAAGAGCAGTCGCTCTCAAAATATGCTGATCCTGCGGAACCCGCGTTGCCAGCTACAACTGTCGATGTCTCATTGAGCGACACGGCGCTGGTCATCACCGACCCTCAGATAGACTTTCTGAGCCCTGACGGCGTCATCTGGGGTGTGGTCGGTGAGAGCGTCACTGAACTCAGTACGGTCGAGAATATCGGCAAGCTCCTCGATATAGCCAAGGCAAAAAACCTACCGGTGTTCGTATCGCCACACCACTACTACCCTTCGGATCATGGCTGGCACTTCGAGGGCCCGCTGGAAAAATTGATGCACGCAATCGGTATGTTCGATCGCGAGGGGCCCTACGTTACCGACAGCTTCGATGGCTCCGGATCCGATTTCATGCCCCAGTACAAAGCGCAAATCCTCGATGGCAAAACAGTAGTGACCAGCCCGCACAAGATCTATGGCCCGGAGACTAATGACCTCGTGCTGCAGTTACGCAAGCGCGGCGTGACGAAGGTCATCCTCGGTGGCATGTCCGCAAACCTCTGCACACAGGCACATCTGTACGAGCTGCTGGAACAAGGTTTCGAGGTCGCGGTCGTCAGGGATGCTACGGCCGCGGCGAAATTGCCGGAAGGTGACGGGTACCTCGCAGCGATTACCAACTTCCGATACGTCGCGAACGACCTTTGGACAACTTCGGAGGCGGTGCAGAAGATCAAAGATGCCGCTCCTGGTGTTACAGTCGACTAAAGTGGTTTGCTCAGATCTCTATAGGCAGCCGGCACATTCAGCTGTGAGTGTACCCAGCCGAATAGCGCATAGATACAATATAGAGTATGTGGGCGTTTGCGCAGGTGGTCGATTCCAAGGAACTTTCCGCAACGTACACATCTAATCTGCCGTTGCCACCAATTTGGAGCCCCAATGAGCCAGTGCAAAGCCGTACTTTTGATTTCCTTCCTGCTCGCCGCCACGGCAAGCGTCGCGGACACGCTGCAGTACACAACCGAGAATGGGGCCATCGACGGTTTTGACCCGGTTTCCTATTTCTCCGAAGGAAAGCCCGAACGCGGCTCGCCGGATATTACAACTGAATGGAATGGCGCCGTGTGGCACTTTACAACGGTGGATCATCGAGACGCATTCCTTCTGGATCCAACGAAGTACGCGCCACAATACGGTGGCTTTTGCGCGCTCGGGATGGCGCACGGCGGTGATGTTCCTACTGACCCCGAGGCCTGGACGATGTGGAAAGGGAAGTTGTATCTCAACATGATCACCGAGGTATCCACTACCTGGCGTTACAACCCGGACAAGTTGATCGAGCGGGCTGACAAGAAATGGGAAGCCATGAATACGGAATGAAACCCGTGGTCAGCCCCCCCCCGCGCGCCTAAGCATTTACGTTACAAAGGAAGGCGCTGAGGGTTACTATAAAAGTCATGAACGTACGCTCGCTTGACTTTCGCGGCGCCGATGCCGGCAAGCAATTCGCACTGTCGCTGCATGAGACTGGCTTCGCGGTACTGCGCAACCACCCTGTATCCGCAGCAATGCTCGACCGCATGCGCGAAGAGTGGCGTGCATTTTTTTCTGACGACGGCCGCTACAAGTTTGTCGTCAGCGGTGAACACGATGCTGGCGATCGTGCGGGTTACTTCCCGCTGGACCTTGCGGAAACCGCCATCGGTCACACGGCCAAGGACCTGAAGGAGTTTTATCACGTCATCGCCGATTTCCCAATTCCACCTGCATGCTCGGCTACCACGCTCGAGTATCGCCGCTTAACTTTCGACCTGGGATCGTCATTGTGCGAATGGCTGCAACAACACACACCTGCAGCTACCACGGCATTACTCTCCGAACCCTTTCCCTCGATGCTCGATTTCGACGCCAGCGTTCTGCGCATACTGCATTACCCGCCGATGGACGGCAGCGAAGCACCGGAAACGATGCGCGCGGCACCTCACGAGGACATCAATTTGTTAACGATCTTGCCGGCAGCAAACCAGCCGGGCCTCGAGGTCAAAGACAATGCCGGTAACTGGCATGCAGTGCCCTGTGATCCCGGGACGATCGTCGTCAACAGCGGTGACATGCTGCAAGAGGCTACCGGTGGCTATTACCCTTCTACGACGCATCGCGTCGTCAACCCGGGTGGCGACATCGAAAACGTGTCGCGCATCTCGATTCCATTTTTCCTGACGGCGCGACTTGCAGCCGTGCTGTCCGAACGTTACACCGCCGGCGAATATCTCGACGAGCGACTAAGAATGATCTACCGCGGACAGTAGGGTTTTTCGATAGAGGGTCAGCAGACCTCTGCTGTCGACACCAGTGCAAATCTTGCAGCGCGGCAACTCGTTCCAGGTGCCGGTCTGGTAGCTTACGTTCGGGTCGCTCCAGATTGTCTGCCCCATTGCCGGGCCTGTACTCACAACTCGGACCCCGGCGTCACGGGTCGTGAACAGCTCAGGCGCCAGCAGATACGCAACCGCACTCGAATCGTGAACCGAACAGACGTGGCGACCCGTGCGCTCTTCATGAAACGCGAGGTAGTGACGGCTGATGTCGAAGATGAACTGCCCGGCATCGCCGGCTTCGTTTTTTAGCAGTTCGAAGAAATTATCGTCCATCGTGGTCTGAGCGGTGACATCCAGTCCAACGATCGTTGTCGGGATGCCGCTCTGGAAAACAATATCGGCTGCCTCGGGGTCGCCCGCAATATTCGCTTCAGCGACCGGCGATACATTGCCGCGATGCCCGTTAAAACCGAATGCACCGCCCATCACGATGAGTTCACGCAGCAGTTGTGGCAGTTCGGGACACAGTTTGAGTGCGTTGGCGACGTTACTCAGGCGGCCAACCGCCACAAGCGATATGTCACCCGGGTTTGCTGTCGCGATATCGACGATCGCTTGCGCGCCATCAGTTGACTCATGTGTTGCACGGATATGCGGTATATCGATGTCGCCCAGGCCGTTCTTGCCGTGCACAAAGTCGGGGTAGCTGTCGAACAGGGAGGTGCTCATGGATTCCTCGGCCCCACGATAAACCGGTGCCGCGATATTGAACCGGTCCCTGACGTAGAGCGCGTTACGTGTCGTGTCTTCAATACTCGCGTTACCAAAACCCGTGACGATCGCCTGCAGGTCGACGTCTCTGGCGTAATGCAGGAATAACAGCGCCATCGCGTCGTCGATACCGATGTCCGTATCAAAAATGACTTTCTTCATTCACGCACTCTTCATTTGTGTGCGGCCGCAAGCCTGGCGGCGGCTGCACGGTGCCTGGACTGCAGTTTCGCGAGGTCTAGGCCGGGGATTGCGCCATTGCGAACACGCCATTCGCCATTGATCAGCAAATGCCGGACACGATGCGCGCCACACAATACCAGCGCCGCCACGGGGTCGCCGCTGCCTGAGAATCGCAGTTCATCGAGATCGAACATCGCCAGATCGGCGCATTGGCCTGGCGCAATCGTTCCAAGGTCCGGGCGGTGCAACACTTGTGCCCCGCCTCGCGTCGCCCAGCGCAGTGCATCGTGATGGCTGATTTTGTCGGCGCCGTAATGCATTCGCTGTAACAGGAATGCCTGTCTCACCTCCTGCATCAGGTTACTGCTGTCATTGGATGCTGAGCCGTCCACGCCGAGACCGATTGATACGCCGGCTGCTTCGAGTTCCCGCGTACGACAAACGCCCGACGACAACAGCATGTTCGAGTGCGGGCAATGCGAGATGCCAACGCCTGCCGCGCCCAGACGCAAAACCTCCTCGTCGGTGAAATGGATGCCGTGCGCCAGCCAGACATCGTCGGCCAGCCAGTCCAGATCTGCGAGGAAATCGACGGGCCGCTGACCGAAATGTTTTTCGCAGTAGTCATTTTCGTCTTCCGTCTCGCCGAGGTGAGTATGCAACAAGACGTTGTGCTTGCGCGCGAGCGCCGCCGTATCACGCATCAGTTGCGGTGAAACCGAAAACGGTGAACACGGCGCCAGCGCAATCTGCGTTAGCGCTCCTTTGCCGGCCTCGTGATGCCTCAGGATCAGCCGTTCGCTGTCCTCGAGTATCGTATTGGCGTCCTGTACGACGTGATCCGGCGGCAGTCCCCCGTGCGACTTGCCGACGCTCATCGAGCCGCGTGTCAGAACCACCCTTACACCCAGTTGCTTTGCGACCGCGACCTGTACGTCGATGGCGTCGGCAATAGCGTCGGTGAACAGGTAGTGATGATCGGTCGTTGTCGTACAACCCGAGAGCATCAGTTCAACGAGTGCGAGCTCCGTTGACGCGGCAATATCGTCGGCCTGAAGCCCGGCCCACACGGGATACAGTGACACAAGCCAGGGAAACAACTCCTTATCGAGCGCAGCCGGAAAAGCACGCGTCAGTGTCTGGTAGAAATGGTGGTGGCAGTTGACGAGCCCGGGCGTAATGACGAGGCCACTGGCATCGAACTCCGTATCGACGGTACCCGACGGAACGATGCCCGGCGCGAGCACCTCCTCGATCTCGCCGCCTGCGATAACAATGCCATCCGCGGCCGGTGACTCGTCACCTGTCCAGATAGCCAGTGCATTCCTGATCCATGTTCGCAATGGGCGCCCTCGTGTCAGGCACCACTTATGCCTGTGGCACATCGCAAGGTCAAGAATGCAAGCGGTTAATGTATGATCATTGCCATGTTGCTGATCGAGAAACTCACGGTTGTAACCATGGACCCGCAGCGTCGAATTCTGACTGACGCTGCGATTGTCATCGACCGACAAACTATCGCCGCCGTCGGCAAAGCCGACAAACTGAATTCAATCTATGCGGATGCTGACAGGCTGGACGGTCATGGCATGGTCGCCATTCCCGGTCTGATCGATGCGCATTGCCATGCGGACCAGTCATTGTTGCGCGGCCTTGGCGACAAGATGCACTGGATTCCGTTTCTGAGTGACGTGGTCGAGCCCTATCTCGCCAAGCGAGACTCTGCTGACGGTGTGTTGGCTAACACCCTGTCGATGACGGAAATGTTGCGCGGTGGCACGACGTGCTTTGTCAGCCCGAACGTCGACCCGCGTGATGACTACGAGTCGCTGACGGCCGTCATTGGCCAACTGGGCATTCGAGCCGTACTCGGGCGATTTATCATCCCGTCCGAGGGCGACGACACTTCCGCCAAAGCGCAACAAACGGTCGGCGCGGCCGTGAAAGTGATGCAGGAATGGCACCGATCCCAGGACGGTCTGGTCAGCATGTGGTTCGGGCTGATGGTGCCGCGCGTTGCGGGCGATACCGTGCATCCAAATTTCTATCGTGAGGTCGCGATCGAATCGGCGCGTATGGGTGTCGGCATCGTGTATCACTTTTGCTCCGAGGCCGAAGACGCCGCGTACATTGTTAAAGAATTCGGTGTGCGTCCGGCCGAATGGTCGCGCGATCACCATGCGCTCGGCAAGAACGTCCTGTTGATCAATGGCTGCCAGGTGACACCCCTCGAGATTAAGATCCTGGCGAAAACCGGTACACACCTCGTTCACAGCCCTGTGGCCAACATGAAGATGGCAACAGGCATTTTGCCGTTGCCCGATGTGCTCGCTGCTGGTGTCAATGTGGCGCTCGGTACCGACGGCGCCCTGAACAACAACTCTTATGATATGTTTGCCGAAATGAAAGCGGCCTGCCTGTTGCAAAACGCGGTGCGAAAAAACGCATCGGCCATGACCGCTGAGACCGCGCTCGAGATGGCTACTCTTGGCGGTGCTCGTGCAATCAATCGCGGACATGAACTCGGTTCCATCGAACCCGGAAAACTCGCCGATATCGTGCTCGTCGACATGAACCGAACGCATACCCTGCCGATACACGATGTTGTTTCGAATCTCGTCTTCTCCACCAACAGCAGCAATGTGCACACCGTATTTGTCGGCGGCCGGAAGGTGGTCGAGGCCGGCAAAATGCCTGGCGTCGATGTTGCTGCCGTACTGCAACGAGCACGCGTACGATCAGCAATGATTCGACAGCAACTCGGTGTCGAAACGGCGGGTGAATGGCCGGTTTCCTAGACAACAAGAAACGAATTACGCTGGCCAGCTTCCTGGCCTACTTCGTCATGTCGGGCATGCTCGCTCCGATTGGCATCATCTCCGGCCCGATGTCAGCGCTGTTCGGTCAGTCCATCACCGATGTCACGGCGCAGTTCGGCTGGCTGACTTTCGGTAACCTCGCGGGTGCAGCGCTGGCATTGATCATTTTCACCTTTTTCCGGGTGCGCACTGTGCTCGGCGGCGCATACCTGCTGATCGTCGCCTGCCTGTTACTGCTGAATTTTGCCGACAGCCTGACGACGATAGGCATATCGCTCGGCGTCGTTGGTGTTTGCAGCGGGCTGGGACTCGCGTCCGCCGCGCTCGTCATTTCGAGAATTTACGAGGCGGAGCAACGTGCCTCGATGCTAGTGATCACCGATGCGTGTTTCAGTACGGCAGGCTTCCTGTGTGCCGCGATTGCAACGGCGCTCGTGGCGGCTGGCCTGCACTGGACCGGTATCTACCAGTTCGTGGCACTCATTGCCGCTATCATCGTTGTCCTGAGCCTGGTTTCGAGTTTTCCCGACGGCCAGGCCGCCCGGACGGTCACCGGGCCCCGCGAAAGCTGGCCAGTGTCCTACTGGTTGTGCGTCGCGGCCCTGTTCCTGTACACGCTCGGCCAGTACTCGATGCTCTGGTGGCTGCCCAATTATGCCGAGACCAGGCTGGGCGCGACTGTCGAGCAGGCAGGCCGGCTCGTAACACTGTTCTGGATGGGCCTGTTCGTCGCGCAGCTGTTTGTCGCCTGGTGGGTATTGAAACTCGGCGTTCGAAAACTCGTGCTGATATCCGCCGTTCTGACCTGCCTGTTTTCGATTCCGCTGTGGCTGTCGGGCAGCTTGTCAATGCTGCCGGTATTCGCGTTTCTCTGGGGCTTCGCTAATTTAAGTTTGCTCAAGGTCGTACTTTCCTACGCCACGCAAATGGTGAAGCTGCCGACGCCGCGACTCGTGTCGACGCTGTTGCTCGGCGCGACTCTGGGCACGGCGGTCAGCCCCTGGGTAACAAGCCGCATCGTCGTCCTCACCGACAACTACTTAGTTCTGCAATTCAGCAGCATTTGTTATGCCGCACTGGCGACTCTGCTTTTTATCGCCGTGCGACGGGCGCACGCCAATGCCTGAGAAAGTTAGGAAATTCTAACGCGCGTTCATTTATTCAATGCGGAGCAACTCATGGCCACGAAAAAAACCACCGCCGGCAAACGAGAAACGGTTGCCGTGAAAAAGAAAGCGCGCAAAGTTGCCAAGAAAAGGTCGATCGCAAAGAAGAAGGCAAAAAAAGTAGCTAAGAAGAAGCCGGCCACAAAAAAGAAGGCGAAAAAGAAAACGACAAAACCCATCATCGTCGTCACCGGCGCTACAGGCGCCCAGGGCGGCGGCCTCGTGCGCGCGATCCTCGCCGATCCGAAACGCAGCTTCGCCGTACGCGCCGTCACGCGCAATAAAAAGTCGGAGCGCGCCCAGGAGCTTGCGAAGCTCGGTGCAGTGTCCGTCTTCAAACAAATGGGACAGATGTGTTGTCAGGTTAAGCGAGTGTTTTTCTCATCATTTTCATATTACGCGGCGTGTCGTTG
>JAQCGO010000035.1 GCA_027618995.1 Pseudomonadota bacterium
TGAAAATGATGAGAAAAACACTCGCCTAACCTGACAACACATCTGTCCCATTTGTTTGAAGACGGACAGGATGAACAAAAACACTCTCTTAAACCAGAACTAATTCTGTCCCATAGGCGCTGACGTCATACAATCGGATGTAATCTCATTGGGATTGACATACCGTTTCTAAACACAAGCCGAAGTTTACGGAATCGACCGCAATAATGATGACGACGAGCCGGCTTTCGATAGAGTGGCTGCCTAGTCCACATCCTCCCTCGAAAGCCGGGTCGTCAAGCGGTACAAGAATTCCTGACCCTCAAAAAATGACTTGACCAGGATACGTTCGTCCTGCCCGTGTGCACGATTGTCACTAATCTCACCGAACAGGCCGCTTACGCCATACACCGGGATGCCGGCATTGCGCAGGTACAAGCCATCTGTCGCACCGGTACTCATGGTCGGAATGACGGGAACGCCGGGCCACATATCCTCGGTCACCGCCTCGATTGCACCAAGCACCTCGGGCGTAAGTGGTGACGGTGGCGAAGGAACGGCGGGCTCGATCGGCGTTACCGAAACCTGCTCATCATTGATGACCGTTTCCAGCGTCTGCAAAACGACCGCCGGCGAATCTGTTTGTAACATGCGGCAATTGATCGTTGCCTGCGCACGTTGCGGCAAGGCATTTTCGGCGTGACCGCCGAACAGGCGCGTTGCCACACACGTCGTCCGCAGGCGCGCATTGAAGTACGGCACACCCGACAGGAATGCAATCGCGGATGGATCCGGCGGATACTGCAAGACGCCACGCATGGCCGCAGCCAGTTCCCCATCTTCAATGCCCGCGGTCCGCTCAAAAAACGCCGTGGTGACTTCGTTGAGGACCACCGGAAAATCGTGCGCACGGATACGAATCAATGCGTCGGCAAGTCGATAGATTGCATTGTCCTTAACTGGCAAGGAACTATGCCCACCCGGGTTCGTGACCTCGAGCGTAAAGCTCTGAAACACTTTTTCGCTGGCCTGCACATTGTTTGAAATACGCATTCCATCTCGCAATGATCCGCCGCCACCTTCATTGAACACATACTCCGCATCAATGAGCTCAGGATGATTTGCAATCAGCCACTTCACACCGTTTTGTACGCCATCTTCCTCATCCGCTGTGAGCGCCACGATGATGTCGCGATCCGGCTGAAAGCCTTCCCGTTGCATGCGTATGAGATTAGCGACGTAGATGGCCGCCTCATCCTTATCATCGGTGGCGCCCCGGCCATAGAAAAAACCGTCCTGCTCAAGGAAGGTGAACGGATCCATCGTCCAGTCGGCCCGGTCCGCGTAAACGACGTCAATGTGCGCCAGCAGCAATAACGGCTTGCGTCCATTGTCGCGTCCGCGCAGCCGTGCGACCAGGTTGCCACGATTTTCCGTCGGGCCCAGAACCTGCACATCATTGGCCGGAAAACCTGCCGCCAGCAGCCGCGCCGCCATTGCCTCGGCCGCAATCGTTGTGCTGCCTGCTTGCGTCGTATCGATCTGAATAAGTTCGCGCAGGAGATCCTTCGCCAGTTGTTGATGCGCGGCCAGGCCGGATTCCGACGCAATTTCTGCCGCGGCCTGTGCCTCGTCGTCACCACTGCAAGCCGATAGGATAAATACCAACGTTGCGAGTAGCAGCGGTGCGCGTAATACTGTTGTCTGTTTGATTATTTGTACCCCCGGGATCCGGGCGCAAGTATATAGCATTCTGATGACCGAGCGGAAGTTCCAGTTTACGGATGCCAATGCGATCGCATGGCAATATACACACCGGGCTCAGTCGAGAACGATATCGTCTGAAATGCCGTGGCTCTCCATCATGGCACGCAGGTTCTTCAACGCATCCAGTTGAATTTGCCGGACACGTTCGCGCGTCACGCCAATTTCTTCGCCGATCTCGCCCAGCGTCGCACTCCGGCAGCCGTGCAAACCAAAGCGGCGGTCAACGACCGCGCGTTGCTTGTCTTCCAGTGTACAAACCCAGCGGTCGACGATTTTCTTGACAACCTCACGCTGCGCACAATTCGCCGGTTCCAATTCACGCCGCGCATGCAGCCGCTCGAGTCCGCTCTCGTCGGCAACACTATCAACCTGTACCGCTACGCGATTGTGCAAGGCGAGCAATCGTTCAACATCTGCAACGTCGCGCTGCAGGTACGCGGCGATAGCCTGCGCGTCGGGCACCTCGCCGGTTTCGCTGCGAATACGTCGCGCCGCCCGCAGGCAGGCGTTGATGTCCTTGATGATATGGATCGGCAGGCGCACGGCGCCTGACTGATTCATGATCGCGCGTTCGATGGTTTGTCGTATCCACCAGGTGGCATAGATCGAGAAACGAAAGCCGCGTTCCGGGTCGAATTTTTCGACCGCGTGAATCAGGCCAAGGTTGCCCTCCTCGATCAGGTCAAGCAACGGCATGCCACGATGCAGGTAGCGTCGTGCAATTTTGACAACGAGCCGCAGGTTGCTTTCGATCATGCGCTGCCGCGCCGACTCGTCACCATGTTGTGCGCGTCGTGAAAACTGCCTTTCTTCGTCCGCACTCAGGAGAGGCGAGATACCTATCTCGCTAAGATAGAGTCGCGTTGCATCCAGCGATGGCCCCGCGATCTTGCTGTCCACTTCGTGCCGCACAGCCTCTCCCGTGTAGCAGGCTACGATGCATCAGAACAATTTGGAGTCGCTTATCTCGCAGGCAAATACTGTTGCGGGTTAACCGGCTTGCCATTGCGCCTGATTTCAAAATGCAGTCGCGGCTTGCGTTCCGGCCCCTCACCCATGGTCGCAATACGCTGGCCCTTCTTGATGCTCTGACCTTCTTTTACCAGCAGCGACGCGTTGTACCCGTAGGCACTCAGGTAGCTGTCGTTATGGTTGAGAATAATAAGCTGGCCATATCCGATGAGTCCACTGCCCGCGTACACCACAGTGCCGGACGCCGCCGCGTTGATAGCCTGGCCCGCGCTACCATCAATCAGGATACCGGTGCCGGTGCCCGGTTTTCCGCCAAATTGAACGCTGACCTTTCCCGCCGTGGGCCAGGACCATGGCGGTGCTGCCTGCGTCGGAATCGGTGGCAATGCCTTCGGAACGGGCTTGGCCGAAGTCGCAGCAGTCGTGCTGCTTCTGGGCGCCGTGTAACCGCTCGGCGGCGTCAGCCGGATTCGTTGCCCCGGATAGATCAGTGAGCCGTCACCGAGCTGATTCCAACGCGCCAGATCGCCTGCGTCTTTGCCGTAACGCCAGGCGATTGAAAACAGCGTTTCGCCGCTGCGCACGTAATGCTCGTCCGGTTGCGTCTCCCAACCGGCACCGGAACTACATCCAACGACGATCAGTGCTATGGAAAGCAATAAGAAACTTCGCACTGGCATCAACCACGAACCACGAACCAGGCGACGATTGCGACAACCACAACCACGACGGCCCAGCCGATGCGCTCTACGTGTTGCTGCAACGTTGCTTCAAGTTTGTCGCCGCCCCAGACGATCAGGCCCGCGACCAGGAAAAACCGTGCGCCTCGCGCGATGAGAGAGGTGATGATAAACATTGGCAGATTCAGCGCGGCCACGCCGGCGGCGATAGTAAACACCTTGTAGGGAATTGGCGAAAATCCGGCGACGAAGATGACCCACATGCCATAACGATCTAACCACATTCGACTGGTTTCGAAAGCCGGCCAATAGTGCGACTCGCGCAGCCACGGCTCGAGCAGTTCAAAACCAGCCACGCCAACAAAATATCCCGCCACGCCTCCCAGCACTGAAAAAATGCTTGCACCGGCTGCAAATCGCCAGGCCCTGGCGCGATCCGCCAGACACATCGGTGCCAGCATGACATCGACCGGCACCGGAAAAAAAGACGATTCAGCAAAGCTCAGGGCAGCCAGATAGCGTTCGGCGTGCCGGTGACGCGACCAGCCGAGTACACGTTCATATAGCGGGGCAAATATTCTCATCCCTGCACCAACGGAACAAAGCAGACCGCACCCAACGAGGATTGCGTAAAGTGATCCTGCATGTTCGTAACCAGCAACAATTCCTGCTTGCCCGTTGGGCCAACCGGAATGATCAGGCGTCCGCCCGGCGCCAGTTGCTGCAGAAGTTTCTCCGGGATCTCGGGGGCCGCCGCCGTGACGATGATGCCATCGTAGGGGCCATACTTCGGCCACCCTTCCCAGCCATCGCCCGGCCGGAACTGCACATTATAGATATCGAGATCACGTAATCGTTGCCGGGTCTTGCGCAGCAATTCGGGCAAGCGCTCGACCGAATAGATTTTTTTAACCAGCGGCGACAACACCATCGTCTGGTAACCACAACCGGTACCGATTTCAAGTACGGTTTCGCCGTGGAAATTTTCCAGCAACGCCTCCGTCATTTTCGCAACGATGTAGGGCTGGCTGATGGTCTGGCCGAGGCCAATAGGCAATGCCGTGTCCTCGTAGGCACGACTGGCCAGCGCCTCATCCACGAACAAGTGCCGCGGAACGTTGCGGATGCGCTCGAGCACCGCCGGCGAACGAATACCCTGCTCCACCAGCCGTTGCACCAGTCGGTCCCGCGTCCGGGCCGAGGTCATGCCGATGCCCTGGATCCCTTGACGGGCTTCATTCACGCCCCAGCCACTCCTCGAGTTGCGGTAACGCCTCGTGGCGCGTCAGATCCACTTTGAGCGGCGTAATCGCAACGGCACCCCGCTCCAGCGCGTGAAAATCCGTGCCCGGGCCCGCGTCCTGTCCCGGCCCCGCCGGTCCGACCCAGTAAATGGTTCGGCCGTGCGGATCGACAGATTTCACCACCGGCTCGGATTTGTGTCGAAACCCAAGTCGAGACACGACCATGCCGGTCAAGTCCGCATACGGCCGATCGGGAACATTGACGTTCAGAATAAATTCCTTGGGCAGGGCGTGCTTTTTCAACCGCTGTACAAGTTCTGCAGCAACGCGCCCGGCCGTATCGAAATGCGTCGGCGACCGGCCGACCAGCGACACCGCAATGGTTGGGAATCCCAGGAACCGCCCTTCCATGGCGGCGGCGACCGTACCCGAATAGATGACATCGTCGCCGAGATTGGCGCCGTGATTAATGCCTGAGACGACGAGATCCGGCTCGTAGTCGAGAAACCCGGTCAAGGCAATGTGCACACAGTCGGACGGCGTGCCATTAACGCAATAGCGATTCTCGCCCGTCTTGGAAACACGCAATGGATCGTTAAGAGTCAACGAATTACTCGCGGCCGAGCGATTCCGGTCCGGCGCCACGACGACGATTTCTGCAATTTCTGCCAATGCTGCGGCCAGTACATTGATCCCGGTGGCCAAATAACCATCGTCATTGCTTACCAGTATTTTCATGCGTTTGGTGGCCGTTTTTTTGGTTTGGCGTCTCGAGAGGCGCTCACTATACTCAATGTCCCCGCCACGCCATAGCTCGAGCACCAGATCTTGACGGAAGACGACGACAAACTATTCCGACGCCTGATGGCGGAGGCGAAGCCGTTAAAGACCAGCGACCGCGTCGCCTCGACCGCCAACAAGCCGAAATCCAAGGCGCGATTTTCCCGTGCTGACGAGAAAGCCGTGCTGGAAGAAAGCCTGCAGGCAGACATCGATGAGCTCGAAACCAACAGCGGCGAGGCGATGCGCTTCAAACGCGCATCCGTTGGCCGAACAACGATGCGCATGCTCTCCCGCGGCAGTTACGCCGTATTGGCAGAAATCGACTTGCACGGCATGACGCTGGACGAGGCCAAACCCCGCCTCGAGGCTTTCGTGCGCCGCTGCGCCACTAACAACAAGCTTTGTATTCGCATCGTGCACGGCAAGGGCCTCGGCTCGGGCGAACGTGGCCCCGTATTAAAGCAGGCAGTGAATCGCTGGTTACGCCGTTGGGATGTGGTATTGGCGTTCACATCCGCACGACAGGTTGATGGCGGCACCGGCGCAGTCTACGTCCTGTTGCAGGCCCCCAAATAGAATCTGGCGACTCTTTCATCTGTAGGAGGCCGCCATGCGGGCGACCGCAATCTCGCGCAAGACTGTGGTCGCAAACCCGCCTCGCGCCAATCGAAACTCCAGCCACAACGCATCATCCTCAAAACTCCAGTGCAGATCCGACACGCACATGCGTAAGGCCCGGATCTCCGGCTGCATGCGGGTCGCAACCAGCGACGCGGCAATGTCCGCATGCTCCGCAGCCACCACCGTTTCCAGAGCAGCGACCTCCCCGGCGCTCGCGGGCGAGCCGTCGCCCCACAATGAGCCGGTCGGATGAATATCCTGTGCGACACAACGCGCAACGAGTTCGTCGCTGACCACATTCACCGCGAATACGCTGCCGGAGCCGTCCAGATTGGCCAGCTCACCTGCCAGTATCGTGCTCCAGGTCCCTTGTCTGACGCGCACGTCAAGGATCGAGTTGAAAATCAGTGAGCGCGCCGTCGACAAGGCGATGCTGCGCTTTGAACGAGACAGGCGGCGGCCCGCGAACAACGCGCGGCACATATCGATGTTGCCACCGGCGCGACCGAATCGCTGCTCACCAAAATAATTCGGAGCGCCCTGCTCCGCGATCAGAGCCAGGCGCTCATTGAGCCGCTGTTCGTGCGACTGTGTGTCCGCGGCGCGCAATGCGATCCTGAATGTGTTGCCCGTATGCGCGCCGCGGCGAAGTTTTCGGCCATGCCGCTCACGAGTAAGAATGGTGACACCCTCTGCGACGAACTCGTCCCAACGCACCTCGCCGCGCTGGCAGACGCTGAACCATTGTCGCGTAATCGCGTGCCGGTCCTTCATGCCAGCGTAGCCAACATCGCGTGGGTTGATGCCGCAGAACTTTGCCAGCTGCTCGGCAACCCAATCGGTGTTCGCGCCGGTCTTTTCCACCCAGAGGTACTCGTGCTCGCCGGCACCATCCAGGGTGTACGAGAGATTCTCGGTGACCTGGAAATCAGATGGCTGGCGCCGGATTTCGGCATCCAGGCCGAGCGGGTCATAGGCCGTAGCCCATTCTGGAAGCGCAGTCACCCTGTTTTCGCTAGCCAGGCATCAGACTACGCAGTGTCTGCCGGTCGATCGGGTGTCGAGCAGGCAACGTCAGCAAATGCTCCAGCAGCGGCACCATGGCACCGTCCGGAACCGAGCAGCGCTGTCCCTGTTGCCTCAAACAGGAGCCTGGTGTTGGCAATGACGTTACCCCCGACCTTGCTGCCCGGTATCTGCACGACATCGGATATCGCCTTAGCATCAAGCCGCTTGTGCTCGAGACAGTCGAGATAGAGAAAATACATACCCGTCGCCAGACCCGGCGTGAGGTTCCCGACCACCTGCCGCGCCTGATCGTACTCCGCAACCTCGGCATGCACGTTCGCAACGATGAAACTCAATCGGGGTGATTTCGGGTGCGCGTAGTACATGAAATCGTACATGGTCGCCGGCGAAGCCCAGGTTTGGGCACGCTGATAAGTCAGGAAAGAAAGCGCCAATACTCCAACAACAGCGATCGCCAGCTTCGCCCGTTGCACAGTGATCACATGTTGTGCCAACGCCAGCAGCGCAATGAATATGCCGAAGGACGCCAGATAGTTACGGTGCTCGAACATCAACTCGAGCGCGAAAATTGTCGACTCGAGCGCGTGCGCAACAAAAAAGAACAGGATTCCGAACGCATACAGCGGCAGCTTCTTCCGCAGCGCGATGGCACTCGCAATGAGTGCGCCAAGTGCCACAATGGAGATCAGGGTACTGAGCGGGCTCAACAGACCTGTCGAAACGACAAGATCATCGTGAAAGAAACCCATCTTGCTTTGAATCGGGCGCAGCAATTGCCCAAGGTACAGGACAAGGACCCGTGACTCGGTGAGCACTCTTTCAAGGAATGTAAAATCGCGTGCTGTGTAGGCTTTGAGCACCATGCTCGAAAAGTTTGCCGCAATATAGGCAGAGGCCGACAAGTAGCCCACAAGCAATGCGCTGTGCAGCGCTTTGACCTGCTTCTGCACTGTCTCAGTGCCTTTGAATCGCAGCACGATCAATTCGATCAAGGTACAAAAGACCGGGAACAGCAAGGCGCTTTCCTTGCTAAAGAGCCCGAGTGGGAAGCACACGACGAAACCGGCGGCGATCAGGAGCCATCCCTTGCGCGGCTCTCGCTCCTGCAACTGACGGCCATGGACGTAACAAACCAGGCCGGCAAGGACGAAGAGTGCTGATAGTTCGGTCATACGCTGCACGGTGTACAGAACCGTACTCACATGCAGCGGATGCAGCAGCCATACGGCGGTGACCACCGATGCCGGCAGCCAGACCCCCCGGGCTTTGCCGTGTTCGGTCGCAGCCAGAAGCAGGCCAGCCAGCCTGAAGACCAATAATCCGGTGAGCAGGTGGATCAACAGGTTGCTGAATTTCCACCACCGGATATCCGACCCGTGCATGACGGCGTCAGCGATGAACGTCGCCATCGCAACGGGCCGACCGAATTGACCACTGTTGCTCACAAGATGAGCGTCAATCAGCGCAGCAGGTGGAGCGGCGCTATTGTCGATCAATCCCTTCAGCTGCGGAATGTCGTCCGTCAGCAAGGGCCCCGACAATCCAGGAAAATACGCGGCGACGGTTGCGACGAGCGCGAGCAGTATCAGAACAAATGGAAGTTTTGCAGTACGACTCATCCGGTGGTGCCGGAAGACGGCACAACCTGGAAAAAGGTCTCTTTGCGTCCGATCATGCCCAGATCGGTCCGGGCGCGTTCTTCAGCGGCTTCGGAACTCTGTTTGAGGTTATCGACCTCCGCTTCGAGCGCCTGGTTGCGGCGTGACAACAGCTCATTTTGCGCTCGCTGCTCGGCAACCGCCGCACGCAGATTCCGCGTTTTGGCGAAACCGGCCTCCGTAAACCACAGCTGCCCCTGCAACGCCAGCACGACCAGCACAAATACCATCAACAACCAGCGACCTGTTCCCAAGTGGATCCCCAATTCCCCTCGCGACCTCTTATCCGTTCACGCCGTGACAGAAAATGCCGTTCTTCCCGCATACCTGGCGTCAGCGCCCAATTCCTCTTCAATGCGCAACAACTGGTTGTACTTGGCGACACGATCCGACCGGGACAAGGATCCGGTCTTTATTTGCGTCGCCAGCGTGCCCACCGCGATATCCGCAATCGTGCTATCGGAGGTCTCCCCGGACCGGTGCGATATCACTGCGGCGTAACCCGCGTCCCCAGCCATAGTAATTGCATCAAGAGTTTCGCTTAAGGTACCGATTTGGTTAGGTTTTATCAAGATGGCATTCGCAATATTTTCGGCTATGCCGCGTCTCAGGATTTTCGTGTTGGTGACGAACAAATCGTCGCCAACGAGCTGTACCCGGTCGCCGATCGCCTCGGTCAGCAGCCGCCACCCGTCCCAGTCGCTCTCGTCCATGCCATCTTCGATCGTAATGATTGGATAGCTGTCGGCGAGCTCTTTGAGGAACGCGCCAAACCCTGCGGCATCAAAGCGTCGGCCTTCCGACTCAAGGTGGTAGACACCGTCCGTATAAAACTCGGAACTCGCCACGTCGAGGCCCAGAAGGATTTCGTTGCCGGCGCGAAATCCGGCTTTGTCGATCGCCACCATGATCGTGTCGAGTGCGGCACGATTGGACGGCAGATCCGGTGCGAAACCGCCTTCGTCGCCGACCGCCGTATTCAGGCCCTTGGCTTTCAGCACGCTTTTCAAGGCGTGGAATATTTCCGCTCCGTAGCGCAGCGCTTCCGTAAAATTCGGAGCCCCGACCGGCAGGATCATGAACTCCTGGATATCGACGCTATTGTCGGCATGCGCGCCGCCGTTGATGATATTCATCATCGGTAGAGGCATCGTTGTGCTGTCGCCGAGGTGGCGAAACAGCGATATCCGCTTTGATTGCGCCTCCGCCTTCGCGGCCGCGAGTGAAATCGCCAGCAAGGCATTTGCACCTAGCCGGCTCTTGTTGGCGCTGCCGTCTAGCTCGATCATGCACTGGTCGAGCGCGCGCTGGTTTTCGAATTCCTGCGCCAATACCGCATTGCGCAGCACACCGTTAACATTGCGGACAGCCTGCAGCACGCCTTTGCCAAGGTAACGCGACTTGTCGCCGTCCCGGAGTTCGACCGCCTCTCGGGTTCCGGTCGATGCGCCCGACGGCACGCCCGCGCGCCCCGTACTGCCATCTGCCAATGTTACGTCGGCTTCAACCGTGGGGTTTCCGCGCGAGTCGAGAATCTCCCGGCCGCGCACATCAGTAATCTTGATCATTCTTACTCCAGGTTCGGGACCCCGAGGCCGTACTCTGCCTCGAGAAAGTCGCCTTGCTTGACCGTGGCGTCGATCGCCACCAGCGTTTCCAGCAGTGCCGCCATCTTGCCCAGCGGCCACGCATTCGGACCGTCGCTGAGCGCCTTGGCCGGATCCGGATGTGTTTCCATAAACAGGCCGGCAACCCCTGCAGCGGTCGCTGCACGCGCGAGGACCGGGATAAATTCCCGTTGCCCGCCGGACGACGATCCCTGCCCGCCCGGCAACTGCACCGAATGGGTTGCATCAAAAACGACCGGGCAACCGGTGCCGCGCATAATCGCGAGACTGCGCATGTCGGATACCAGGTTGTTGTAGCCGAATGAAAAACCGCGCTCGCAGACCATGATGTCGTCGTTGCCTGTCGACTTGGCCTTGTTCACGACGTTCTGCATCTCCCAGGGAGACAGGAACTGCCCTTTCTTGATATTGACCGGACGTCCCGCACTCACGGCACGCAGGATGAAATTGGTCTGGCGACAAAGGAACGCCGGCGTCTGTAAAACATCGGCAACCGCCGCCGCTTCATCCATCGGCGTATCTTCGTGCACGTCGGTCAGGATCGGCACACCGACCTGGCGCTTGACCTCAGAAAGGATACGCAGCCCTTCTTCCATACCGGGGCCGCGAAAACCGTCGCGTGAGCTGCGATTCGCCTTATCGAACGATGATTTGTAAATGAACGGTATGCCGAGCCCAGCGCAGATTTCCTTGAGCGTACCGGCGGTGTCGATCGCCATCGACTCGCTCTCGACCACGCAGGTGCCGGCGATCAGGAATATCCGTTGCTCATTACCGGCGTCAAAACCACATAGCTTCATGCCTCCCGCACCTTGGGCAGCACACCCTTGTGGTGGTGTCTCGCGGCTGTGATGAAGCCATTGAACAACGGGTGCCCGTCGCGCGGATTCGACGTGAATTCAGGGTGAAACTGGCTCGCCAGGAACCACGGATGGCCGGGAATCTCGACCATTTCGACCAGGTCGTCCACCGACGTGCCGGAGAATCTCAAGCCCGCTTTTTCCAGCTGCGCCCGGTAGTTGTTGTTCACCTCGTAGCGGTGACGATGGCGTTCTTCAATCGTGGTGGCGCCATAGGTGCTCGCCGCAAGCGAGCCCTTGGCCAGACTCACCGACTGTGCGCCGAGGCGCATCGTACCGCCCAGATGCGAGCCCTCATCGCGCTGCTCAACTTTCCCGGTCCCGGTTTGCCATTCTGTGATCAGGGCGACGACTGGGTGCGGTGTATCCCTTCTGAATTCAGTGCTCATCGCACCGGTCAGGCCGGCCAGGTTACGCGCAGCTTCAATAACCGCGAGCTGCATGCCCAGGCAAATGCCGAGATACGGCACGCCGTTTTCCCGGGCAAAGCGCACCGTCTCAATCTTGCCTTCAATACCGCGATCACCGAAGCCACCCGGCACCACGATACCGTCCATCCCGCTCAGGCATTCAGTACCGTTCCGCTCGATACTCTGCGATTCGATGAAATGAATGTTGACCCGGGTGCGCGTGTGAATGCCGCCATGCTGCAGCGCTTCGACCAGAGACATATAGGAGTCCTTGAGCTCCATGTACTTGCCGACCATCGCGATATCGACCTCACTGGTCGGATTTTGCTTGGCCTCGACAATCGCTTCCCATTCGCTGAGATCGGCCGCTTGCAGGTCGAGCCCGAGTTGTCGGGCGACGATCTCGTCGAGCCCTTGCTCATGCATCATCCCGGGGATCTTGTACAGGTCATCGGCGTCATACGCGGAAATGACCGCCTTTTGCTGCACGTTGGTGAACAAAGCGATTTTCTTCCTCTGTTCCATGGGCAACGGCTGCTCGGAGCGGCAGACAAGAATGTCCGGCTGGATACCGATCGAGCGGAGTTCCTTCACCGAGTGCTGGGTCGGCTTCGTCTTGATCTCCTTCGCCGTGGAAATATAGGGCACCAGGGTCAGGTGCACGTAAACGACGCGATCGTGCCCGAGTTCAATTCCCATCTGCCGAATGGCCTCGAGAAACGGCAACGATTCGATGTCGCCGACGGTACCGCCGATCTCCACCAGGCAAATATCTGCGTCGCCGGCGCCCATTTCGACACAGCGCTTGATCTCGTCAGTGATGTGCGGAATCACCTGCACTGTGGCGCCCAGGTAGCCCCCGCGCCGCTCTTTGCGGATGACCGTTTCGTAGATTCGGCCGGTCGTGAAATTGCTGTGGCGGCCGCCTTTGGCGGTTCGCACAAATCGCTCGTAGTGACCGAGGTCCAGGTCGGTCTCGGTACCATCGTGGGTGACGAACACCTCGCCGTGCTGGAACGGGCTCATCGTGCCGGGGTCAACGTTGATATAGGGATCAAGCTTGATCATGCTGATGCGCAAGCCGCGCGCTTCGAGAATCGCCCCAAGGCACGCCGAGGTGATTCCCTTGCCGAGCGAAGAAACCACACCGCCAGTGATGAAAACATACGCTGTCATAAGCAACACCAAGGCAAGGACGGCCGGAAATAATAAAGGGCTGGATCAAAGCACTGTGATGGCGATGTGCTTTTTTCCAACCCTTGAATTGCCTGCCGTCGTTGGACTAAAGACGGCTTTAGACGTTAACAGAACACCCCAAGCGACACAATCAAAGACTAGTGAATCGAAGGCCTGTTTTCCCAGCGAATCGCAACCCCGGGTTGGCTCGCAGCGTCGGCCGCAAGCCACAGGTCCGCAACCGCCACCAGTTCGCCGCCCGAGTACAGCAACGGGATGCGGTCGCGCATCCACGGCACGATCCCTGCTTCCTGAAGTAATTTCTTCAGTTTCTTCGTATGTTGTTGACCGGTAGGCCTAAATTTCTCGCCGCCGTGTCGGAAGCGTAACTCAAGGCCGCGCCTGACCAGGGCGTCCGACAGGCCTTCTGGGGCACCGGCTTCGAGGCGGAGTTCGCCGAGACCCTGTTCGAGCCGCAGGTAATTGCGGCCGCCGAGATCGCCCGGATCATCCGGCACGATGGCGAGATCACCCGGCAACAAATACAACTGGTTGCGATAACGTCGAATCTCCACGCCACTCCAGCAGACCCGGGGCTCAGCGTCTTCGCGCGCTACCAGCAGTGTCTCGAGGACCTGCTGCAACTGGGCCGCACTCGGCGTCGGCATGCCCAGTTCGCGGATCACATATCGGAGTACATTTCGCTGGCGCACACCCGGCAGACGGTTCAGCGCATCGATGCGCAGCCGGTCATGGCCGGCACCAACCTCGGTCGCATCAATGGCCGCAAGATCATCCAGCAACAGTGATGCATCGCCGGCAATGCGCGCACTGCGCTGCAAACACGCTGCTGCATCAGGCCAACGCGTTGTGAGTCGCGGCAGGATCTCGTGCCGAAGGTAATTGCGGTCCCTGCTTTGGTCCGTATTCGATGGGTCGTCGATCCAATTCAATTGGTGCCGCGCCGCATAATCCTGCAAGTCACTGCGTGAGAACGACAGCAATGGACGGACCAGCCGACCGCCGCCAAACGGCTGGTTATTGCCAATTCCCGCCAGGCCTGCCGGGCCGGAGCCGCGCAGCGAGTTCAGCAGAAATGTTTCGGCCTGATCGTCCTGATGATGTGCGCTGAGTAACCAGTTGTCGACCTGTACCAGGGGGCGCAGAGCGCGGTATCGCGCCTCGCGCGCCGCCGCCTCGAGCCCCTGGCCACCGGCCAGGTCCACGGTCACGTGTTCAACCACGTACTCGACCCCTAAGGCTTCCGCCGTCGCGCGACAATGCTCGACCCACTCATCTGCAGCAGACTGCAGCCCATGATTGACGTGCACCGCCAGCAAGGCGACCTCGTGCCGTGCCGCACTCGTGGCGAGCACATGCAGTAGAACCGTTGAGTCGAGCCCGCCGCTGAATGCGACGATATAACGCCGTGGCAAACCTGCTTCTGCTGCAAGGGTTGCGAGTTTTTGCAGCAGGGACTCGCTGCTGAGGGTCACGCGCCTTTGAACTTTCCGAAACTCGCCAGGCGCTTCTGACGCTGTTCCAGCAGTTGAGTTCGCGGCAAGTTATCAAGCTCCGCCAGAGTACTAATCAACGCATTGCGAATGATTTCCGCGGTGGCTTCGGGATCGCGGTGCGCACCGCCCAGCGGTTCCTCGAGCACCTCGTCGACGAGACCGAAGTCGTTCAGGTGTGTCGCCGTAATTCGCATCGCTTCGGCCGCCTCCTCCGCCCGTTCGGCGCTTTTCCAGAGGATGGACGCGCAACCCTCGGGCGAAATGACCGAATAAATACTGTACTGCAACATCAGCAGTCGATCCGATACGCCAATCGCCAGTGCGCCGCCCGATCCACCCTCACCGATGACCAGACTGACAATCGGAATCTTTAGTCCCGACATAAGATAAAGGCAGTAGGCGATCGCCTCGCTTTGGCCGCGCTCTTCCGCACCGATTCCGGGGTACGCGCCAGGCGTATCGATAAAGGTCACAATCGGCAGCGAAAACTTCTCGGCCATACGCATCAGGCGCTGCGCCTTCCGGTATCCCTCAGGCTTCGGCATGCCGTAATTGCGGCGTACCCGTTCCTTGGTGTCCCGACCTTTCTGGTGACCGATGATCATGACAGGCCGACCGTCGAGTCGGCCAATGCCCCCAATGATTGCCGGGTCATCCGCATACATGCGATCGCCGTGCAATTCCTGAAAGTCCGGCATGATCAGGTTCAGATAGTCGAGCGTATAGGGCCGCGCGGGGTGGCGTGCGACCTGGGCTGTTTGCCAGGCGCTGAGCTTCGAAAAAATGCTCCGGGTACGTGCTTCGCTCTTGGCCTTGAGTCGTGTTACCTCGTCAATGATAATGATTTCAGAGTCAACACCAACAAAGCGCAATTCCTCGATTTTAGCTTCGAGTTCTGCGATAGGTTGTTCAAAATCCAGAAATTTCAGGTCCATGCAACTGCGCTATTCCTTCCCGGAGGATCGACTCTACATGATTTCCCGGCCGGGTGCGTAGAGCAGCCGGACATTATTTATACCCAGTAACTCGGCCAGCTTCTCGCGCAATTCGCGGCTCGGCCGCACCGACCACTCCGGCCCAAGATTGAGCCGTGCAGCGGCGCTGTCGCCAATATACTGAATCGCTACGTCGCAGCCGCCGTCGCGATACGGCAGCAATACATCATGCAATTTGGTGAGCAGCTGCTTGCCCTGACCGTTGGGGGCAATACAGAGGAGCAGCCCTTTCGCACGCGACTCGATGACGCTGTCGATCGGCAGCACGTTCTTGCAGCTAACAGTCCAGCTGCCCTGGAAATCGTCATAGCGCAACGGACCGCTGATGACGACAATCTCATCCTTCAACAGGAGGTGTCGAAATTCCTGGAACGATTCATTGAACAAACTGACTTCCATGCGCGCCGTGTCGTCATCGAGCACGACGCTGATGCGATTACCGCGTTTGCGCAGTTCTGACACGAGGCCGGCAACGGTTACCTCACGGCGCGACTGGCTGTAGTCGCGCTCGCCACGCGTATTCTGCGGCGCCGGCTCGGCGATCAGGTCGGCGAGCCGACCGTCGACAAAATACATCGCATCCGCACGCACCGCATCGAACGGATGACCCGCGAGGTACAGACCGAGCGCCTCCTTCTCATAGTTGAGCCGCTCGCGCTCGGGCCACTCCGGCACCGTCGACACCGGCGCATCGCCGATCGCGATCGCCGGCACAGGATCGTCCACTTTCAGGCCAAACATGTCGTTCTGCCCCGCCGCCGCCGCGCGAGCTGCCTGATCCGCACTCGCCATAGCCTCTTCGAGTTGCTCGCTCAGGCCGCGCCGTGACAGCCCGAATTCATCCATCGCACCGGACTTGATCATCGCCAGCAATGCACGCCGGTTGGTCTTGTCGTGGTCGACGCGACGACAAAACTCAACCAGTCCGCTATAGCGACCACGCGCTTCGCGCTCTTCAATCAGCGCCTCGACGGCCGCCCGACCTACCCCCTTGATGGCACCGAGCCCGTACAGAATGCTGCGCTCCCCGGCGACGCTGAACGCATAACGGGAGCTGTTAATTGACGGCGCAAGTAACTTGAGTTTTTGCTTGCGACAGTCGTCCTTCAACGTCACCAGCCGATCCGTGTTGTCGAGCTCGGCACTCATGACCGCGGCCATGAATTCTGCCGGATAGTGCGCCTTGAGGTAGGCAGTCTGGTAGGCGAGCACTGCGTAGGCGGCCGAGTGCGATTTGTTAAAACCGTAGGCCGCAAACTTTTCCATTAAATCGAAAATTCGCGTTGCCGTATGTTCGGCAACACCACGCTCCGTCGCACCCGTGACAAATACCTCACGTTGCAGAGCCATCTCTTCGGGTTTTTTCTTGCCCATGGCGCGCCGTAGCAAGTCAGCGCCGCCAAGCGTGTAGCCGGCCAGCAGCTGCGCGATCTGCATAACCTGTTCCTGGTACAGAATTACGCCGTAGGTTTCCTCGAGCAGCGGCTTCAGGTCGGGATGCAGGTAGTCGATCTCGCTTTGATTGACCGAATGCCGGCAGGCAATAAAGTCATCCACCATTCCGGACTGCAACGGACCCGGGCGGAACAGAGCGACCAACGCAACCAGGTCGTCAAAACGATCGGGTCGCATGCGCTTGATGAGATCGCGCATGCCGCTCGACTCGAGCTGAAATACCGCTGCAGTCTGTGTGCTGCGCAACAGCTCGAAGGTACGCACGTCGTTTTGCGGAATATGATCGATATCAAAGTGCGCGTCCGCATGGGTCGCATTGATAGTACGCTCGGCCCAATCGATGATGGTCAGGGTCCTGAGGCCGAGAAAGTCGAACTTGACCAAACCAATTGCCTCAACATCATCCTTGTCGAGCTGCGTGATAATTTGCGTCCCACCGTCTTCGCAATAGAGCGCGGTGAAATCAGTCAGCTGACCCGGTGCGATGACGACACCACCCGCATGTTTGCCGGCATTTCGGGCAAGGCCCTCGAGTGACTTCGCGAGATCGATCATCGCCGCCACTTCCTCGTCATCACGATACATGGTGGACAGCTCGTCAGACTGCTCCAATGCCTTGTCGAGTGTCATGCCGATTTCAAACGGCACGAGCTTGGCAATGCGATCGACGAAACCGTACGGCTGCCCGAGGACGCGACCGCAATCACGAATAACTGCTTTGGCGGCCATCGTGCCGAACGTAATGATCTGCGCTACGCGATCGCGCCCATATCGATCTGCGACGTACTCGATAACGCGGTCACGCCCCTCCATGCAGAAATCGACGTCAAAGTCCGGCATCGAGACACGTTCCGGATTCAGGAAGCGCTCGAACAGCAGGTCATGCAATAGCGGATCAAGATCCGTGATTCTGAGCACCCAGGCGACCAGTGATCCCGCGCCTGAACCTCGACCCGGCCCAACCGGGATTTCATTCTCACGTGCCCAGCGTATGAAATCGGCGACGATGAGGAAGTAGCCCGCAAAGCCCATGGGACCAATGACGTTCAGCTCCGAGCGCAGGCGCGCGTGGTAAGGCGCGCTGATCGCCGCCTGTTCGGCGGTCGGAATTTCGCGTACGCGGAACATCTCAGCGAGCTTCGTCTGCAGCCCGCGCCCGGCATCAGCGGCCAGGTACTCCGCTTCGCTCTGCCCGGCCGGTACTGGAAATACAGGCAGCGCACTGTTGTCGAATTCCAGGTCCAGGCTGCAACGGCAGGCAATCTCGCGCGCATTTTCGATGGCAGACGGCAGATCGGCGAACAACTCGGTCATCTTGGCCGAACTTCGCAAATACTGGTTGTCACTGTAGTCACGCGGCCGATCCGGATCGGCAAGGCCACGACCCTCGCGAATACAAACGCGCGCCTCGTGCGCATTGAAGTCATCGCGGCTGATGAATCGCACATCGTTGCTGGCAACAACCGCTGCACCCACGGCACCGGCCAGCCTGATGCTCGCACGCACACAGTCTTCTTCGCCGGGGCGACCGGTTCGAATCAGCTCCACGTAATAACGGTCGCCGAAAATTTCACCCCAGTTTGCGAGCAGCTCTTTGGCAATATTCTCGTGGCCATTGCTCAACGCCCGCCCGACATCGCCATGCATGCCGCCGGACAAGGCAATCAGCCCGGCGCAACTTTCGTGATCGAGCCACTCGCGTCGCGCCCGCGGTTCGCCGCGAACCTGGCCTTCGAGATAGCAGCGGCTGACCAGGCGCGCCAGATTCCGATAACCGACCGTGTTCTGACAAAGCAGCACCAGGTGAAATGGTCGCTCGGGTTCGTCGTCGTTCGTAATCCTCAGGTCGACGCCGATGATCGGTTTGATGCCGGCGGCCGCCGCCTGCTTGTAGAACTTGACCATGCCGAACAGGTTGTTCAGATCGGTCATCGCGATCGCCGGCATCCCGTCCGTGACGCAATGTTGCATCAGATCCGGAATGCGAACGGTGCTGTCCAGCAGCGAAAACTCCGTGTGCACGTGCAGGTGCACGAATGGCGTCGCTGTCACATCGCCATCCTTACCGGCGCAAAGCTTCGCCGATGGTGTTCGCAGGGGCCATGCTGCTGCAGGCGCAAGCGGTGTGCCGCGGTGCCATAGCCTTTGTGGCGCGCAAATTCATACGCCGGATACAACTGATCGATATCGCGCATGATGCGATCCCGGGTCGTCTTCGCAATTATCGAGGCAGCGCTGATCGCGGCTACCTTGTCGTCGCCGCCCACGATCGCTTCTCCGTGCACGAGAAGCTGGCCAAAGCGCAGGTTTGGCAGGCGGTTGCCGTCCACCAGTACCGCAGCCGGCACTACTGTGAGACCGAGTAGCGCTCTCCGCATCGCCAGCATGGTTGCCTGCAAAATATTCAGCGCATCAATCTCGGCCGGGTCCGCCCACGCAACCGACCAGGCGGTAGCCGACCGACAAATCGCACTGGCCAACTCCTCGCGGCGTGCTGCAGACAGTTTCTTCGAATCAGCCAGCCCTGCGACGGGCCGTGCCGGATCGAGAATGACAGCCGCAGCGACCACCGGGCCCGCCAGCGGGCCACGACCGGCTTCATCGACCCCGGCGACGGGGCCTTCAATTTGAAATTGCAGTCCTAGTGGCATTACGGCGTCGAGTGGAGTAGCTGGTTCCTGGTTGCGAGGTCTATTACTGCGTCGGCGGCACGTCGATCTGCGTCGAGCGCAAGTTCCGAACGCAGTTTAGCAAATCGGCCGGCAATCGCCGCTTGCCGTGCCGGGTCCCTGAGCAAAGCCAGAACTGCCTCCGCCACCGCACTGGGCGTCACGGCCCATTGAATCAGCTCCGGCACCAGCGGCTCCTCGGTCAGGAGATTTGGCAGGGTGAAATACGGTGCCTTGATCAGGCCGAAAATCTGCAGAATTCGCGCCGTAATTTCCGCAACGCGATACGCCGCAATGGTCGGCTTGCAAAGCAAGGCCGACTCCAGCGCCGCTGTACCCGATGCCAGTAACACAACATGTGCGGCCGACATGGCTTCGATTGAATCACCGTCGATCAGCTTGAACAGGTCCTGCATGCCCGCCGCCGCAATCTGCTCTTCGATCATCGGTCGCAGGCCCGGTGAGGCTACAGGAGTGACAAATCGAATCTGATCGTCGGCCCGCGCCAGGATAGCCGCCGCGGCCGTGAAAATCGGGCCCAATCTTGAGACCTCGCTCTTGCGGCTGCCAGGTAGCACCGCGACGACGACTCGACCGTCCAGATCGAGAATACGACGTGCGGACTCCGCATCGACATCGGTCGCCAAATTATCCGCTTTCGGATGACCGACAAACACGGCATCGATGCCCTGTTCATCATATATTTTCTTCTCGAACGGCAGGATGCAAAGTACCCGATCAGCTGCCTTCCGAATCTTCTTGATGCGACCCGCGCGCCAGGCCCATATCGACGGGCTGACATAGTGCACCGTGCGAATTCCTGACTTGCGCAACGCTTTCTCCAGTCCGAGATTGAAGTCCGGCGCGTCAATGCCGACGAAGACGTCCGGCGGTGCCGCCCGCCAACGCTGAATCAGCCCACGGCGCAGCCGCAGAAACCTGGGTATTTCGGTCAGCGGTTCAATCAGCCCCATGACGGCAAGCGATTCGCTGTCCGCGAGACGCTTGCAACCTGCTGCGACCATTGCGGGTCCGGCGACGCCCTGAAATTCGGCAGCAGGAAATTTTTCACGAATCGCACGAATCAGGCCGGCACCGAGCAAATCGCCGGAGGCCTCACCAGCAACCAGGGCGATGCGCATACGGCCTAGCGAACGATGCCGCGCTCAGACGAGCGCAGCGAATCGACAAGAATCTTGAGCTCGGGTTGCGTGCCAGCGCGCTGCTCCAGTTCGGCGATGGCTTCTGTTAGTTTCAGCCCGTCGCGATAAATCACGCGATACGCATTTTTGATGTTGCGAATCTGATCGGCATCGAAGCCACGCCGTTTCAGGCCTTCACTGTTGATTCCTCGTGGTATGCCAGGCGTATCCGAAATCATCATGTACGCCGGCACATCGCGATTGACGCCTGAGTACATACCGATAAAAGCGTGCGCCCCGATATGGCAAAACTGGTGAGCGCCCGAGAAGCCGCCCATGATCACCCAGTCGCCAACATGTACGTGCCCGGCCAGGGTCGTGTTATTGGCCATGATCGTATTGCTGCCAACCCGACAGTCATGCGCAATGTGCACGTACGCCATGATCCAGTTGTCATTGCCGAGGGCCGTCAGGCCTTCGTCCTGAACCGTGCCGCGACTGATCGAGCAGAATTCGCGAATGGTATTGCGATCACCGATGGTCAGCCTTGTCGGCTCGTTCGCGTACTTCTTGTCCTGTGGATCATCGCCGATCGACGCGAATTGATAGATATGATTGTCTTTGCCAATGACAGTGGGACCATTGACTACGACGTGTGACTCGATACGCGTGCCACTGCCGATCTCAACGTCGTCACCGATAATCGAGTAAGGACCAATTTCGACGTCGTCCGCGATCTTTGCGCTGGCGGACACAATTGCAGTTGCGTGAATCACGACTCACCTTTCTCCAGTTTGCTGACCCGTTCGATCAAATGGCCGAGGCGCCGGAATCGGGCCAGCATACGATTCCACTCCTTGACGGGCTCCGAGGGGAAACTGGAGCTGTAAATTCCGGGCTCCGTTATGTCCTTGGTAATAAGCCCCTTGCCATACAGGACGACGTCATCGCAAATAGTAATGTGCCCGGCGACGCCGGACTGGCCCGCGAACATGCAACGCTTGCCGATCACAACACTACCCGAGAAACCACATTGCCCGGTAATGGCTGTGTGTGCGCCAATTTTGACGTTGTGCGCTATGTGCACCAGGTTGTCGATCCGCACGCCGTCATCGATCACGGTATCCTCCAACGTGCCCAGATCGATCGTCGTATTCGCTCCGATTTCAACATCGTTACCTATACGTACGCCACCCAGCTGCGGCACCTTGACCCAGCCGTCAGTCGTCATCGCATTGCCAAACCCGTCCGAGCCGATCACCACCCCCGGATGCAGGATCAATCGATCGCCGGTTGTGACTTTGCGAACAACGGTGACGTTGGTCAGCAACCTGCCGTTGTTGCCGATGACACAATCCGCGCCTACAACGCTGCCGGGTCCGATATACGTATTGTCTCCAACGATCGAACGATCGCCGATGGACACGAGCGCCGCAATTTGTGCGGATGGCGAAATACGGGCACTCGGCGCAACCACTGCCGACGGATGGATGCTGGGCTCAATAGCAGGTGTCGGATACAAAAACGCCGCGATACGCGCATAGCACGCATACGGATCTTCATGTACCAGGCTTGCTGCCGGGCAGTCGGCTGCGTCGGCGGCCCGCAAAACTACAGCAGCTGCCCTGGTCGTGGCCAGCTGCTGTTTGAAAGCGGACCCTGAAAGAAAACTCAGCGAGCCCGGACCGGCATTGCTCAGCGATGCGACAGACACGATCTGCGCTTCAGCATCACCCAGCAACTTACAGTCGAATTGCCTGGCGAGTTCTCCGAGGCTGACTGGCATCACTGGACCCGCAAAACTGGCCAGCTAGTCAACGCCGTAACTAGCGTGCGCCTGTGGCCTGGAAATTCGCCTCGACGGCTTGCAGTACAGCCGGCGTGATATTCACCGCCGCACTTGCAAACAGAACGCTATCACCGACGATCAGGTCGTAGCCTTCCTGTTGCGCATAGTCCTGAACTTCCTTCAGCAAGGATCGTTGCAGTTTGCCGAGTTCCTCATTCTGCCGCAGGTTCAGGTCTTCGCGAAATTCGGTTTGCAGCCGCGTAACTTCGCGTTGCAGATCACGCAACTCTTTCTCTATGTTGCGACGCTCGGTTTCGCCCATAACAGCGGCATCCTTTTGCGCTTTCGCCTGCAGATCCTCAAACTC
>JAQCGO010000069.1 GCA_027618995.1 Pseudomonadota bacterium
GAATCTCCTTCGTTCAGTCTACGAGAAAATTCTACTTTTGAGGGCAGTTATTATTAGGGGTGATTACCGCATCATCATCATGTCCGGGCATTTTGTACTGGCCATACCATCCACATCGACTTTCTTTGTCGGGCTGTTACTGGTGATTGTCGGGACCGGATTGTTGAAGCCTAATGTTAGTGCGATCGTAGGTGAACTGTACCCACAAGGTGATCCTCGCCGCGATGCCGGATTCAGTATTTTTTATGTGGGTATCAACCTTGGCGCATTTCTCGGGCCAATGGTATGTGGTGGGCTCGGGCAGAGTTCAAACTACGGTTGGCACTGGGGATTTGCCGCTGCCGGAGTCGGAATGCTGTTTGGTGTAGTGCAATATTATTTTACTCGACGTCACCTCGGTGGCGCTGGATTGCTCGCGGCAGGACTGGGAGTCGAACCTGTCGATTCGAAAACGAGGCGCGTTGGTTGGAGCGCTGTTGCTGTTGGAGTTGCGGCGATCGTATTGTTTGTCACAGTGGCTCTGTCGGGACAAATAAAGCTGGATCCAGTGAAAATCGCACAACAATCCACCAAAGTCATAGTCGGCATGGCGATCGCCTTTTTCGCGTTTATTTTCCTATTTGGTAATCTAACGTCCACAGAAAAAAAGCGAACCGTCGCTTTGATAATTCTGCTAATCGGCAGCTCAATGTTCTGGTCGGGATTCGAGCAGGCCGGAAGTTCGCTAAATCTATTCGCGGATCGCTACACACAGCTGGAATTCAGCTTGTTTTCCATACCTTCGACCTGGTTACAGTCAGTCAATGCACTTTTCATCGTCGCGTTCGCCCCGGTATTTGCGTGGCTATGGGTCGCGTTGGCGAGGCGAAACTTGAATCCTTCAACCCCCGTCAAGTTCGGCTTTGGTTTGCTTTGTTTAGCACTCGGATTTCTGGTGATGGTGGGCGCGGCGACCGTGGTCGCCGAAGGTGACAAGGCTATGCCGACGTGGCTTATCTCCACATACTTATTGCATACGTTCGGTGAGTTGGCGTTGTCTCCGGTTGGCCTGTCCGTCACGACCAAATTAGCGCCAAAACGATACGTCGGCCAGATGATGGGTATGTGGTTTCTGGCAACAGCACTCGGAAACCTGATCGCTGGCCAGATGGCCGGAGAGTTCGATGCGTCAAACGTTCAAGCGATGCCCGATCAGTATCTGCAGATTGTTCTGGTGGCGGGCGGTGCTGGAATCATCATGTTACTTTTGACCAAGCCAATAAGGCGTCTCATGTCAGGAGTTGACTGATCGCCAACTATTACTTCGCTTTTGATCGACTGTGCCGAGGATTAGTAAGTACGTCGCTGACCACGACGGTTGCTTGCGCGACGAAATGCCGATGGTGACATTCCAGTGGTCAATCGAAATTGGCGCGTGAATGCACTCTGATCCGCATAGCCGGAATTCAGTGCAACTGTGGCGATCGGCAGGTTTGAGTCTGAAAGCTGCCTTTGTGCGAAATCGATTCGTTGTTTTAGCATCAACTGTCCGGCGGTCAGTCCAAATACCCGCCGGAGTCGTTTGTCGAGGCGATAGGGAGACATTGACGCGGCAGCGGACATGTCGTCAACGGTCGGTGCGTCGGCAATATGCTTTTCGGCATATCTCACCGCTGCAGCGACATGTTCATAATCGTCTGAAGACAAGTTCGGCAAACGAAGATCCTGAGATATGCCAACCAGTCCAACCGCGGCTCCACTGCTGTCCAGAAATGGAAACTTGTTTGTCAAACACCAACCAACTTTTCGGTTTGGATAATGATGCAGTTCGAGTTTCTTGGTAATAGCCTGCCCCGTGGCGATGACGGCTTTGTCTTGTGCCTCGTAGCCAGTCGCGAGATGCCGCCCGAGAACTTCAGTTGGTGTTTTGCCGAGCAGCTCCGACTTGTCGAGCAAGCCGCAGCGCTGGACCAGTGTTTGATTGACTGACAGATAGCGGCCGCGAGAATCTTTGATAAAAAATACGCTGTCTGTCAAGCAGTCGAATACGATCTCACCGCTAAAAGGAGGGGTAAGCTGTTGCAAAATGTCCTGTAGATTCGCGGATTTTATCATAAGAAAATTGTGCAGAAAATCAAGTTTTCGGTTGCTTCCTTGCCAAGACAGAGAGTGGTGCTGGCGGTAAACTTCCTTAAAGAGCTAAGATCGCGAGTTCGTATGATAAATCCTAACAAATATAGGTGATTGAATGTCAAATCAAGGCAATGTATTCAGCGGCTGCATGCCGGCACTGATGACTCCGTGTGATGCTAACGGTACACCGAATTATGCGGCACTTGTAGCGAAGGGAGTTGGGCTCATCGACGCTGGAATGAGTGCCGTTGTGTATTGCGGATCAATGGGTGATTGGCCACTGCTGACCGACGAGCAGCGGCAGGAAGGTGTTCGACAATTGGTCGAAGCCAAGGTCCCTGTTGTTGTTGGCACGGGAGCGCAAAATACGGCAGCGGCGGTCGCACACGCGGCGCACGGTGCCGCTGTAGGCGCCTCCGGTTTGATGGTGATTCCAAGAGTACTGTCGCGCGGTTCATCGCCGGCAGCGCAACGGGCGCATTTTGGCGAAATCCTGGCTGCGGCGGGCGACGTACCCGCGGTTATTTACAACAGCCCGTATTACGGTTTTGAGACTCGTGCAGAGCTCTTTTTCGAGCTGCGGGCGAAACACCCAAATCTGGTCGGGTTCAAGGAATTTGGTGGAGCCGAGTCGTTGAGCTACGCGGCTGAACAGATAACGGCGGGAGATAACGGGCTCACCTTAATGGTCGGCGTCGATACGCAGGTTTTCCACGGCTTCGTTAATTGCGGCGCCACCGGCGCCATAACCGGTGTGGGCAATGCTCTGCCCGTCGAAGTCTTGCGTCTTGTTGAGCCGCAGGCGGTGACGTTGAAGCGCGACGTTGGGCGAAGGAACTGGATACCGCATTGGCGGTTTTGGCAAGCTTCGACGAAGGTCCGGACCTGGTCTTGTACTACAAGTATTTGATGGTTCTTGAAGGGCATGAAGAATACACCCATCACTTCAATTCCAGCGATGCGCTTAGTGCAAGCCAGCGAGCTTTCCTAAAAGACCAATGGACACTCTTTCGCACCTGGTGGCGAGACTGGGCCGGCGCCAATTCCTAGGGCAGGCACATGAAGCTAGTCGATTCCCACACAGGCGGTGAACCAACTCGCGTCATCATTGATGGCGGGCCAGATCTGGGTGCCGGTTCGCTAGTCGAGCGGACGAGGTTGTTTGCCGAGAAATTCGATCATGTCCGTACCTCTGTGATTCTTGAGCCGCGGGGTTCTGACGCAATGGTTGGGGCACTCCTATGCCAACCCACAGACCCCCGCTGCGTAGCGGGGGTCATCTATTTTAACAACACCGGATATCTGGGAATGTGTGGGCATGGCACGATCGGTGTCGCAGTGACGTTGGCGTATCTCGGTCGTATCGATATCGGCACGCATTTTATTGAGACTTCGGTCGGCGTGGTGCAGGCCGACCTTATCGGACCAAACGAGGTTCGAATAGAAAACGTTGCGAGTTACTGCTACAAGAGCGGCGTCGTTGTGGAAGTTGATGGCTTGGGGAAAATCTCGGGCAGCATCGCATGGGGTGGCAATTGGTTTTTCCTGGTGGACCAGACGCCGCTCGAGTTAAAGTTTGAAAACATTTCCTTGCTCATTGCGGCAGCACAACAGATTCAGTCGGCGCTGAACGAAAATGGC
>JAQCGO010000036.1 GCA_027618995.1 Pseudomonadota bacterium
AATCGGCTCAACCGGGTGGGTCAGTTTTCAGTGCAAATCCCGGGTCAGTATTGCGTGCAAATCAACACATTGTGCTTGGGGCGGTTATCACACTCGTGGTCGATATCGACAGATCGAGCGGCAACGGATTGGTCACGGTGAACCAGCAGCCGCTTATCGACCTGCAGGAGCAGATCGGAGCATTTGTGCCGGCTAAGCCACACGAGTAGCTTATGTGCCGCCCGATAAAGCGCTGCACGGGCGCTGAAAATTCGTGCAGCAGAAAATTTTGGCCAAGCAAACGCACGCGGACGGGCCAACGGGTCGTACATTCCTACACCTTAGGATTTCTTCTCGCGCTGATTGGTCAGGAACCAGGCCGCGAACAGCGTGACCGTGACAACGAGAATAAACAGTGACGCGAGCGCATTGACATCGGGTGTCACACCGAGCTTCACCTTGGAAAATATATACATCGGCAATGTGTTGGCGCCGGGGCCCGAAACAAAACTCGCGATGACGAGGTCATCGAGCGACAGGGTGAACGCGAGCAGCCAGCCCGCGACCATGGCCGGTGCGATCAACGGCAACGTAATGTCGAAAATCACGCGCGCGGGGCGGCAACCAAGATCCATCGCGACTTCCTCCAGCGATTGGTCCATGGCCGACAAGCGCGAGCGCACGATGACGGCGACGTAAGCCATGGAAAATGTCGTATGTGCGATCGTGATCGTGCTGAAGCCGCGTTGCGAAGGCCAGCCGAACCATTGCTGAATGGTTACGAAAAACAGCAACAACGACAGGCCGGTGATGACCTCGGGTATGATAAGCGGCGCCGTGATCATGCCGGAGAAAAGAGTCCGGCCACGAAACCTGCCGAAACGCACGAGCATGAGGGCGGCCATGGTGCCGAATACGGTGGCGAGTGTTGCCGAGGTCGCTGCAATGCGAAAACTTAAAAAGGTGGCGTCGAGTATCTGTTCGTTGCGAAACAGCTCGCCATACCAGCGTGTCGAAAATCCGCCCCAGACAGTCGCGAGTCGCGAATCGTTGAACGAATAAACGATCACCGAGAGCAGCGGTATGTAGAGAAACGCATAGCCGAAGGCCAGCACCGACAGAATGAAGCGCGATTGTTTTCTCATGTTGCCTGCTCCGCGTCGCGCGCCTGGTTCTTCTGTAGGATAACGATCGGCACGACCAGCAACAGCAGCAGCATGATGGCAACGGCGGATGCCAGCGGCCAGTCGCGATTGACGTAAAACTCATCGAACAGCACACGACCGATCAGGAGCGCATCGGGGCCGCCCAACAGGAAGGGAATCACGTACTCGCCCATCGCGGGAATGAACACCAGCATACAACCCGCGATAACGCCGGCACGGGCCAGCGGCCAGGTAATGTCCCAGAACGCCGTGGTACGCGACGCGCCGAGGTCCATCGCCGCATCGACGAGGTCGAGATCCATGCGCTCGAGCGTGGCGTAGAGCGGCAGGATCATGAATGGCAGGTAGGAATAGGTAAGGCCGAGAAAAATCGCGAAGTCGGTATACAGGATCTGCATTGGCTGCTCGGTGATGCCCAGCCACATTAAAAAATTATTGATGACGCCGTAGTTTCCCAGGAGCCCCATCCAGGCGTACACGCGCAACAGGAAGGAAATCCAGAACGGCAGCACGATGAGTAGCAGCAGCAGACTGCGCGTACGCGGCTGCGAGCGTGCGATGCCGTAGGCGATCGGGAAACCGAGCAGCAGGCAGCAGATGGTCGCGGCAGCCGCCATGATCACAGACTTCAGGTAGGTCAGTGCGTACAGCTTGTCACTGAACAGGAAGGCGAAGTTGTCTGCCGTGATACTTAGCGTGCCGGTGTCATCAAAGGTCGGCGAAAACGGGGGTTGCGCGAGGATCGGTTCGGCGAGGCTGATCTTCAGGATGATGCCGAACGGCAGCAGGAAGAACAGCAGCAGCCACAAGTAAGGCACCAGCACCGTGATGTGCCACCAGAGTCTGTCCTTTTGGATCAGCGACGCCATGTGCGCCTAGTTCACCAGCACGATCGAGCTGCGCGGCCGCCACGACACCCAGATCTGCTCTTCCCATTCAATCGAGCGCTTGGCCGAGCGCTGCCGGTTTTGCTGGCTGACGAGAATGACCTTGCCCGACTCGAGCCGCACGCGATAGAGAGAAAGGTTGCCGAGATAGCCGAGGTCATCGACGGTGCCTTTGACGCGGATGTCCTCGTTATTCTCGGGCGGTTCGCGGCTGATGAATATTTTCTCCGGCCGCACCGCGATGCAAACCTTGTCGCCGGGCTTGAGCTCATGTTCGTTGAAGGCCAGAAGGTCGCCGCCGGCCGTTTCGCAGTCGACGTGAATATGCTGTTCGTCCACGGCCGAGACCTGGCCGTCGAAAGTATTGATCGTACCGATGAAGTCGGCGACGAAGCGCGTCTCCGGGTACTCGTAGATTTCCTTGGGCTCGCCGACCTGCAGCAGGCGGCCCTTGTCCATGACGGCAATGCGCGTCGACAGCGTCATCGCTTCTTCCTGGTCGTGTGTGACAACCACGAAGGTGATGCCGAGCTCGTGCTGGATGTTCATGAGTTCAAACTGTGTGTGCTCACGCAACTTCTTGTCCAGCGCCGCGAGTGGTTCGTCGAGCAGCAGCACCTTGGGCCGCTTGATCAATGCGCGGGCGAGCGCTACACGCTGCCGTTGGCCGCCCGAGAGCTGCTCCGGGTTGCGCTTGCGAAAGTCGCCGAGCTGTACGAGCTCGATGACTTCATCGACCCACTTCGCAATTTCCGCTCTGGCGACCTTGTCCTTGCGCAGGCCGTAGGCAATATTTTTCTCCACCGACATGTGCGGAAAAATCGCGTAGGACTGGAACATCATGTTCACGGGCCGATCGTAGGCGGGGATATCGGTAACATCGACGCCATCGATCTCGACCCTGCCCGTAGTCGGTTTTTCAAAGCCCGCCAGGATCCTGAGCAGCGTGGTCTTGCCGCAGCCTGAGCCCCCCAGGATCGAGAACAGCTCGCCCTGCGCGATGTCGAGATCGACATTGTCGACGGCAACAAAATCGCCGAATAATTTACTCACACCACGAATACGGATAAAGCAGGGATTCCTGGTGCTATTCATAAACTAGATTCCACTCTTGGCACGCGCATAGGCGCGCGTGCGGGCGCGTTCGGGTATCGGGTCGGCGGGATAGACGGTGAACAGGCTGTCCATGATTTTCTGGTCCGGGAATACGGCTGGATCATCAAGTACCCGCTGGTCAATGAGTTCCCAGGATGCCCGGTTCGCGTTAGCGTAATTGACGACTTTGACGATGTCCGCCGCGACATCGGCGCGCAGCATGAAGTCGATAAACAAATAGGCATTGTCCTTGTTGCGTGCATCTACAGGGATAAACATGCCGTCTACCCACAAGCGCGTACCTTCCTTCGGCGCGGTGTAGCGCAGGTCGATATCGATGCCGGCCTCGCGGGCGCGCGCGGCGGCCTGGGCGTAGTCGCCCGACCAGCTCATCGCCACGCAGACTTCCTTGTTTGGCATGTCCGAGAGCATTTTCTCGTTGCTGAAATAGCGTATATACGGCTTGATTTCGCGCAACCGTTCTTCGGCAAACTGCAAATTTTCTTCATCCACGGCTGCCGGGTCGCGTCCATGATAGGCGAGGATGTGCGAGATGATGTCGGACGCCGCGTCGAGCAAGGACACGCCACAGTCGGCGAGTTTGGCGAGAATCCGGGGATCAAAGAGCACATCGGCGCTGTCCATCGGGTGGTCTGGTAGGCGCTCACGCACCATGTCGTAATTCCACGCGTAGCCGGTACTGCCCCAGTGATAGGGCACGGCAAAATCTCGCACCTTCTCGAAGGAGTCGATGAGCCGCATGATCTTGGGGTCGAGATTGCCGAGATTGCTGAAGCGACTCTTGTCGAGCGCCGCGAAGACACCAATCGGGGCAATTTTGGTGGAGTACTCAAAGCTGTGAAAAACCACGTCGTAGCCTGAGTTTCCGGCCAGCATTTTGACGTCGACGACCTCCGAGGAGTCGTACAGGTCGTAGTTTACCTTGATGCCATATTCGGCTTCGAAACGTGCGATCGTGTCGGGCGCGAGGTAGTCGGCCCAGTTGTAAATGTTAACGACCTTGCCGTCGTTGTCGGCGGTGCGATCGCTGCCGCTGCAGGCAGCGAGCAGCAGTGCGGTGAGACCGGCAATGGTTGTTGTTTTTTTCATGCCGGGCTGATTTGAACACCCCCGGAGACTTCTGACAATTACATATTGTCCAGTCCACGCTTGGCAAGGGATCGGGCAATGATCAGGCGCTGGATCTCGCTGGTGCCTTCCCAGATGCGATCGACACGCAGCTCGCGGAAAAAGCGCTCGGCAACGTTTTCCCGCATATAACCGCGACCACCGAAGATCTGTACGGACCGGTCTGCGACCCGGTTGGCCATTTCTGACACGTACAATTTCACGATCGAACAGCGGCTGTGTTGTGTCTTGATGTCCTCGCCGTGATCGCAGGCGCGCGCTGCGGCATAGGTCATCAGGCGGGCCGCATACAATTCCGTGACGCTGTCGGCGAGCATGAACTGGATCGCCTGTTTTTCGCTCAGCGGTGCGCCGTCGACCGGTCTGCCGTTGGCGAATTCCAGCGCATCTTCAATGAGCCGCGCTGCCGCGCCACAACTTCGCGCTCCGATCATGAGCCTCTCGTGACGAAACCAGGTGCGGGTGTAGGTCATTGCGTCGCCGGGCTGGCCGACGCGCTGGCGCCGGTCAACGCGCACATTCTTGAAACGATAGGTCGGGTGATGCGCGGCGTAGGTGTGGCTGAATTTCGGATTGGCGATAATCTCGATGCCCGGCGTGCCCTGGTCGACGAGGAACAACGCTTCGGCACCGTCTTCATCGGGCACCGAGGCCTGGAACCAGAAAAAGTCTGCGAGGTTAGCGCTGGTCACGTACCACTTCTCGCCGTTGAGCACGTAGTCGTCGCCGTCCTTGTGCGCCGTAGCGTCCAGCCCGGCCACATCGGATCCGGGGCCGGACTCGGTGATCGCGTAGCAATCCTTGCGCTCGCCGCGCATCATCGGCAGCACGTAGGTTTCGATCTGTGCCTCGGAACAGGCATCGAACATCCAGGTCTGCGGTTCGGAAAAGCACCAGGACAGGGCATTCGTAATGCGGCCCAGTTGCTCCCAGACGGCTGCCTGTACTTCCAGCGGCAACTCAAGTCCGCCGTATTTCCTCGGCACATCCATGGCAGAGAAGCCGAGCTCGATGGCACGTTGCTTGTTGCGCTTCGTGATTTTTGCCGGCAGTTCGCCGTCGTTCAGCTCAGCCTCCACTTCGTGCGGCAACAAGTACTCGTCCGCGTATTCTCGGGCGATCGCCTGCCAGCGGATTGCGTCCTCACTCAACTCGATTTTCACTATGACCTCACGCGGGGAAATGTTTCGGGAATACGTGCTGCAGGTAACTCATGACGGCGTCCATCGCGGCTTGCCGGCTCCAGGATTGTGAGTTGATGAGGCAGGCCTGCCAGAGTCCGTCCGTCATCGCGGTCAGTGCGCTCGTTGCCGCAGTAGCTGAAACCGAATACTGGCCGTCCTTAATGATGGCGGTGCAAAGTTGCAGTACGACATCGTCGTAATAGTTATCCCAGGCCTCGCAGATCTTGCGATAAGTCGGGCGGGCCCGGACTTCGCTCCAGAACGCGAACCAGAGCACAAGTTTTTCGCGATTGCAGATCGACGGTTTGAAGTCGAGCGCCAGCACGGCGTGTAATCGCTCGGCCGGTTTCGGGCCGGCGCGCTCGAGCGCCGCCTCGAACTGCGCTTTGTAGTCGCCGGCTAGCCACAGGAGGGTTTCCTTCAGGAGGTTGTCCTTGCTGTGAAAATGCAGGTTCACGATGCCCTGCGAGAGGCCGGCTTCCTTGGCCACATCGCCCAGCGTGATGCTGCCGATACCCTTGCGGCCTATGCACTTCATGGTCGCCTCAATAAGCTGCTGACGCCTTGCGGCGCGTGATTCTGCGCGGCGGGAAGGGGCTGTAGTGGCGGCTGTCATGGCGGCATCATGCCATAAAATGAATGAATGCTCATTCATTTTTCTGGACCCGGCCGATTTTTCGTGAGACCCTGTCCGCCCTAAAAATAGACGGGAGCTTTTATGCGCTCGCTCGCACGCTCAAACCTGCATTTCAAAAAAGCCATCAATAAACTTCCACTCGGCGTGTCCTCCAACTTCCGTTACTGGGGCGACGACGCAACGATCTACATCCGGCGCGGCAAGGGCGGCCGTATCTGGGATATCGACGACAATGAGTACATTGATTACCGACTCGGCTACGGGCCGATCATTCTCGGTTATGGCGACGATCGCGTAGACCAGGCGGCACGCGACGGCATGAACGTGGGCGGCGTTTTCGCCCTGTCGACCGAAATGGAATACAAGGTCGCGACACGCATCAGTAAGATGGTGCCGGCGGCCGAACTAGTACGTTTTTCAAACTCCGGTACCGAGGCGGTCATGGCCGCGTTGCGTATCGCACGCGCCTATAGCGGCAGGGACAACCACCTCGTGGTCGAGGGCGGCTACCACGGCGTTTTCAGCGAAGTCATGTGGCAGGCCGATGTCGAAGGCTGGGTACCCGCGGATGGCCAACCGGAATTCCGGCCCTACGGCGAGGGTGTACCGGCGATCAGTCGCAAGCTGTTTCACACCACGCCGTTGAATGATGCGAATGCGCTCGAGGATGTATTGCGGCAGCATCACGAGAAGATCGGCGCATTCCTGATCGAGCCCATCATGGGTAATTGCTGCGCGATTCGCGCGACCGAGCAGTACATGCGCGATGCCCGGGCACTGTGCGACCGCTATGACGTGGTCATGATCATCGACGAGGTCAAGACCGGCTTTCGCGTTGCCAGGGGCGGCGTGCAGGAACTGTTTGGCGTCAAGGCCGATCTCTGTACTTTTGCGAAAGCGATGGGGAATGGTTATCCGATTGCTGTGGTTGCGGGGCGGGAGGACATCATGCGCCGTGTCGGCAACGCGGTTGTGCATGGCGGTACTTTTACGGCTCACCCGGTGGCGCTGGCCGCGGCCGACAAGACCCTCGAGATACTCGATGAAACTGACGCCCTGCAAACGTTAAAGAACCACGGCGAGGCACTGCGGGCCGGCCTGAGCAGGATACTCAAGGCGCGCTCCATTGAGCACTGTTATACGGGCCACCCGGCCATCCAGGGCCTGATTTTTTCGCCCAAGCCGCCGCAGAACTATCGCGAGTGGAAGAATTCCGACTATGATTTTTACGACGCGCTGGCGCCAGAGCTGCATGAACAGGGTATTTTGGTCGAACCGGATTCGCGAGAACCCTGGTTCATGTGCGAGTCGCACAAAGACTGTCTCGAGGATACACTGCAACGCTTCGAGCGCGCGCTCGATATAACCCTTGAAAAAGAGAGCAACGCTGTATGAAAACGTATGACGCGGTCGTCGTTGGGGCCGGACATAACGGTCTTACGACCGCCGCCTTCCTTGCCAAAGCAGGGCTCGATGTCGTCTGCGTGGAAAAGAACGAGTACATCGGCGGTGCGGCGGTCAGTCGCGAGCTCTACAAGGACTGGATGTATTCGAACTGCTCGTATGTGTGCAGTCTGCTGCGCCCGGAAATTTACCGCTCGCTGGAGTTGCATAAGCACGGTCTGCAGGTCACGCCCTACGGCGGCTCGTTACAGTTCCTGCAGAACGGCGACTATTTCGGCTCCTACCACGACGCGGAGGCCGCTTATCGCGAGCGTGCGCGTTTCTCGCGCCATGATGCCGATTCCTACGAACGCTACTCGGCTGACACGATGCGCCAGTGCCGCTTCATTCGCGACACGCTGCTGCGCACGCCGCCCGATCCGACTTCGTTCAAGCGCAAGGACATCAAGGAACTGCTCGCGATCGGCTCCAAATTCATGGAGATGGGCGAGGACCGGATGTACGAAACGATCCGCTTCTGGACCATGAGCGTCGCCGAATACCTCGACGAGTATTTCGAGACCGACGCAATCAAAACGGCCTTCTCGGGCAGCGGCATTATCGGTACGGCGCTCGGTGTGCATTCACCCGGCACGGCCTATGTGCTGCTGCACCATTACATGGGCGAGGTCGATGGCAATGCTGGGACCTGGGGCGTCGCGCGCGGCGGCATGGGCGCCGTGTCGAAGTCGATCGCCGGTGCCTTCCAGGCTTACGGCGGCGAACTGCGTACAGAATCCGGCGTAGACAAGATCATGGTACGTAACGGCAAGACGACCGGCGTCGCACTCGAAGACGGCACGGAGATCAACGCCCGCGTCGTGGTTTCCGCGATGGACGTCAAGCGCACCTTCCTGAAATGCATGGACAGGTCGGACCTGCCGGCGGAGTTTCATAAGCGGGTCGAGAACTTCAAGATTCGCGGCTCATCCGGCAAGGTCAACATCGCGCTCGATGGCATGCCAACGTTTCCCGCGTTGCCAAAAGGCAGCGTCCTGTATCGCAGCGACATGCATTTCATCGACTCGATGGAACGCATGGAACGCGCCTACGACGAGTGGAAGGCCGGTACCTGGTCGAAGGACCCGTACATCGACTGCGTGATACCGACGACGACGGATCCGACCATGACGCCGCCGGGCAAGCATTTCATGAGCTGCTTCGTGCAGTACTGCCCGCACCAGATCGACGGTCGCGCCTGGACCAGTGACGAGAAAGCCGCTTTCGGCCGGACCGTGATCGACCAGATTGCAAATTACAGCCCGGACTTCAAAAACCTGATCCTGCACTACGAGGTGCGTACGCCGCAGGACATCGAAGCGGAAATCGGTATCACCGAAGGCAATATTTTCCACGGTGAACTGACGATGGACCAGCTGCTGTTCAATCGGCCCGTGCCTGGTTATGCGCAATATCGTACGCCGGTCGGGGGGCTGTACATGTGTGGTTCAAGCACGCACCCGGGTGGTGGTGTCATGGCCGCGCCCGGCGCCAATGCGGCACGGGAAATCCTGGCGGACCTGAAACGCCCCAACACCGTTCCGGAGAATTTCGGCGATGACTGACAAATACGATGCCATCGTCGTCGGCGGTGGTCACAATGGGTTGATCTGCTCTGCCTTGCTGGCCAAAGCCGGTAAAAGCGTGCTGCTGCTCGAGGCCAACGGCCAGGTCGGCGGTGCGGCCGTGACGCGAGAATTCGCTGACGGTTTCACCGTGTCCGCCTGCGCGCACCTCCTGTATCAATTGCAGCCCTCCGTGCGCAAGGACCTGAAACTGAAGCCGAAGCTCGCTGCCGATGACATGGCGACGATTGCGCTGGCCGAAGACGGCAATCACGTGCGCATCGAGGGTCCGTCGGTGGATGGCGTCAGCGCTGAGGACGCGAAGAGCTATCGCGAATTTCACAAGCGCATGGCGCGATTCGCGAAACTGCTCAACACTTTCCTGAACAAGACACCGCCCAGGCTCGGCACAAAAAACTTCGAGGACCTCGCAGCCCTCGCGCGCCTCGGTTTCGATGTGCGGCGGCTTGGCAGGCACAACATGCAGGAATTCCTGCGTCTCATTGGCATGAACATTCACGACGAGGTGACCGAACGCTTCGAGAACCCGCTGTTAAAGGGTGCGGTTTGCCTCGACGCGGTGCTCGGTACCCATCTCGGGCCGCGCTCGCCGAATACGATCATGACCTACTTGTATCGCCTCGCCGGTGACTTCGGCCGCATCGCCTCGCCGAGTGGTGGTATGGGATCGGTCAGCGAAGAGCTTGCGCACATTGCGCGCGAAGCTGGCGTCACGATCCGTACCGGCATGCCGGTAAAGCGCATCATCGTCGACAATGGTCGCGTCGTGGGCGTTGAGACTTCGGGTGGCGATCGTTTTGACAGTTACACGGTCGTGTCCAATGCAGACCCGAAAAGCACGCTGCTCGATCTTGTCGGTGCGCGGCACATGGAAGCGCGCTTCACCCATCGCGTGCACCATTTACGCTCGCGCGGTAACGCGGCCAAATTGCACCTTGCGCTGGACGGCTTGCCGGACATCGCCGAGCTCAGCAAGCGTGATTTCGCGGCTCGGCTCGTCATTGCACCGGACGAGCACTATGTCGAACGCGCTTTCAATCCGGCTAAATATGGTGAGAGTTCACCCGAGCCTGTGGTCGAGCTGACATTCCCGAGTGTGAGCGACGACACGCTCGCACCCGCGGGCAAGCATGTGATGTCGGCCGTGGTGCAGTACGCACCCTATGGTCGCAAAGGTGGTTGGACGGATGCGGCCCGGGCGGAATTTGAGGCGGCGACGATTCGTGTGATCGAACGTTACGCCCCTGATATTGCAAAGCGCATTACCGCGAGCGAATTGCTGACACCGCTGGATATAGAAGAGCAGTTTCATATTACGGGTGGCCACTGGCATCACGGCGAACTGACGCTGGATCAATTCTTTTTCGTACGACCGGTTTGCGGCGCTGCGCAATACCGCATGCCCGTCGACGGTCTGTATCTGTGCGGTGCGGGCGCGCATCCGGGCGGTGGTGTCAGCGGCGCGGCCGGGCGCAATGCTGCGCGAGCCATACTCAAGCGGGAGAAAACGGCATGAGCGCGAGCGAAGTATTCCAGGGCCAGATCCGGTCGCCGTTTTACGAGCGCATGGCCGCACTCGACACAAAGAGTACCTGGCATACATGGAAAGGCTATACGACACCCGACGCATTGTATTGCGGCGAGACCGAGTACTTCGCGGTTCGCAATGCGACCGGCGTCTTCGATATCACGCCGATGACCAAGTACCGGATCAAGGGCCGCGATTCACTCGCCTACATCAATCGCCTCGTGACGCGCGACATGGAAAAAATCAAGCCGGGCCGCGTCGCCTACGCGGTGTGGTGCGACGACCAGGGCCAGGTGCTCGATGACGGCACTATTTTTCATTTGCGCGAGGGCGAGTACCGGCTTTGCTCGCAGGAGCGGCATTTCGACTGGCTGATGACCAATGCCATCGGCTTTGACGTGTCGGTCACCGAGGAGACCGCCGAGGTAGCCGGTCTGGCTGTGCAGGGGCCGACCTCGTATTCGGTGTTGAAGAACATGGGGATCAAGGGGCTCGACGAGCTCAAGCTGTTCGGCCTCATGCATGTCGATTTCGAGGGCGCCGAACTCATGGTGTCGCGCACGGGCTTTACGGGTGACCTCGGTTACGAACTCTGGATTCAGCCGGACAAGGCCACGGCACTTTGGGATGCCTTGTTTGCGGCCGGCAAGTTGTACGGTATCCGTGCCATCGGCGCGCATGCGCTCGAGATGGCGCGTGTCGAGGCTGGCTATCTCGCGCCCGGTCCGGACTTCCTGCCGGCGAAGGCGACCGTGCGTACGGGACGTACACGTTCGCCGCTGGAGCTCGGTCTTGAGTGGCTCGTGGATTTTTCCAAGCCGAACTTCAATGGCCGGCGCGCGCTGGCCGAAGAAAAACGCAAGGGTTCGACCTGGCGGCTGGTCAAACTCGATATCGCCGGTAACAAGATTGCGCACAGCTCCTACATTTTCGACGACGCCTCGGCAAGCAAGAAAAATATCGGCTTCATCACGTCGGCCGAGTGGTCGCCGGTCTGTAAACAGAACGTGGCGCTGGGATCGGTTCGGACGCCGCACGGCAAGGTTGGTAGCACGGTCTGGGTGGAAATCTACTACCAGCGCGAGATGCACTGGTCGCGGGCCATGGCCAAAGCGACCGTGGTCGACAAGCCATTCTGGCTCCCGCCGCGACGCAGCGCGACACCGCCCGGCCCGTACTAGACTCCAATGTCACACCGGCTCGATCCCTTGTTGCGGCCAGGTTCGGTCGCAGTTGTCGGTGCATCGGCAAAGCCTGCGTCGATGGGTGACTGGGCTTTAAGAAACCTGATCAAGGGTGGTTTCCGGGGCGAGATCTACCCCGTGAATCCGAACTACGACGAACTCCAGGGGCACCGTTGTTACAAATCCCTGAGTGAGCTGCCGGCGGTACCCGAACTCGCGATATTCGCAGTCGGTGATCAACGCATCGAGGCGGCACTCGATGAGGCAATCGCGCTCGGTGTACCAGCCGCTGTCGTGCATTCGACGGCGGTACTCGATGATGACGAACCGCCGCTACTGAAAGCGCGGCTGCAGGAGAAAATCCAGGCGGCCGGCATGCTCGTCTGCGGCACCAACGGCATGGGCTTTTACAACATTCGCGATCACGTCTGGGGCTGCGGTTTCGACAGTGCGATGCACGAAGGGCCGGGCAGTGTGAGCCTGATCAGTCATTCGGGCGCCGGCATGTCGGGCCTGCTCGATTGCGAACAACGCCTGCGCTTTAATTTTGCGGTCTCGACCGGCAACGAGATCAGCGTCAGCATGGATCAGTACCTCGACTTCGTGCTCGACCTGCCCGAGACCTGCGCCGTTGGCCTGTTCATCGAAACTGCGCGCAATCCGGAAGGACTGCGAGCCGCGTTCGAAAAAGCGCGGCAACGTCGTATTCCCATCGTCGCCATCAAGGTTGGCAAGACCGAACGATCCGCTCGCCTGACCGTTTCACATACAGGCGCAATGGCCGGCGACGATGCCGCATTCGAAGCGTTGTTCGATCGTTACGGCGTCACTCGCGTCGCCGATATGGATCAGCTCGCGACGACGCTGATCTCGTTCGCCGAGCTGCACCCGGTCGCCGCCGGTGGCCTCGTAACGCTGCACGACTCGGGCGGCGAGCGGCAGCTCATCATTGATCTCGCCGATGATCTCGGCGTGCCACTGACCGAGTTACAACCGGCAACGATGGCTGAGCTCGCGAAAGTGCTGGATCCTGAGTTACCCGCCGTCAATCCGCTCGATAGCTGGAGCCGCGGCGGCCCCGACTACGAGGAAAGAACGACGCGGGCGCTGACTATCCTGCTGCAGGACGAGGGTGCCGCACTCGGTGCGGCGATCCTGAACCGCGCACCCGAGGGCAAGGTTTACCCGATGTACATGAACTACGTGCAGCGCGCAAAAGCCGAGTCCGGCAAACCGGTTGCACTGGTCTCTGCGCACCAGGGCTCCGGCTACGACGAGCTCGCCGTCACGGCGACGCACGCGGGCATTCCCGTGCTCGATGGCGTGGCACAATTTCTCAAGGGCGTTGCGGCGCTGTTCACATACCGCGACTTCCTGTTGCGTGATACGTCACAGCCAGTGGCGATCAACACCGATGCGGTACGCAAGTGGCAGAGTCGCCTGCAGGAGCAGGCCACCCTCGATGAGCAGGCCGCACTGAAGATGCTGCGCGATTTTGGTTTGCCAGCAAGCCGCACACTGGCGATTGCCTCCGTGGAGGCGCTGGCCGAGGTCAGCGAGTTTCCCGTCGCGCTGAAAACGGCCGCTGGTATCGCGCACAAGTCGGATGTAAATGGCGTGATACTCAATATCGCGACTACGGGCGAGCTGTGGGCGGCTTACGAACAGATATCGGCCAAACTCGGGCCCGAGGTGATCGTCGCGCCGATGGCGGCAGCCGGGGTCGAGATGATACTCGGCGCAACGAAAGATCCGCAGTTCGGTCCGGTCGTCGTTATCGGTTTCGGTGGCGTGCTCGCGGAGACATTGCACGATGTGACTTTCGCATTGCCGCCCTTCGATGCGGCGCACGCAAGATATTGTCTCGATCGATTGCGTTTACGGCCGCTGCTTGATGGAGTGCGCGGCAAACCGGCGGCAGACATAGACGCGTTTTGTGCACTCGCCTCGCAGTTCTCGGTCATGGTGGCTGCGTTGCGCGACGAACTCCTCGAGGTCGACATCAATCCCGTGATCGTGCATGCGGCTGGCGGCGGCTGCACGATCGTCGACGCCCTCGTTGTGGGAGGGCTTGCCCCGGCCGTGGGAGGCCGCCATGCGGGCGATCCAAGCCCGGCCGTAGGAGGCCGTCATGCGGGCGATTCAAAAACTTAAGATATATCAATCACTTTGGGCTATGGAGCTGCGTAGCCCGCACGCCCCCGAGCGCACCCACGCCGAGTGCTTTCGCAAGGTGGCCGAAGCCGGCTTCGACGGTATGTGCCTTGATCCCAGCGTGTCCGAGATCCCCGGGATGCGCGCGTTGCGGAGTCTGTATAAGGAGTTTGGCCTCGGCTGCATGATCAACGCGTTCCCGGCCAGCGAAGATGACATGGCGCCATTGCTCGACTTCGCGGTTGAGATGGATGCCTGCATGGTTAATGTCATCAGCGGCGTGATGCCGATTCGACCTGAAGACGCAGTACCCGTCGTGCAACGCTGGATGCGGGAAGCGCAGCAGCGCGACATGCCGCTGCTGTTTGAAACGCATCGCGACAGTCTGCTCAACGACCTGTATTACACGTTGCAGCTCATGGAACTCGTGCCGGACATGCGTCTGTGTGCCGACCTGTCGCACTTCGTGGTCGACCGCGAGATGCGTAATCCGATCTCCGTTCGCGATCAGCAGTACGTTTCCAGCATCCTCGCGCGCTCCGATTGTTTCCAGGGCCGCGTCGCGAGTCGTGAGCAGGTGCAGATACAGATCAATTTTCCGCAGCACCAGGAATGGGTGAAAATATTTAAAGGTTGGTGGCGCGAGGGCATGCAAGGCTGGCGGGCTCGTAGCGCCGATGACGCCGAGCTCGTGTTCCTGTGCGAGCTGGGCCCTCCGCCGTATGCGATTACGGATGGTGAGCAACGCGAGCTATCGGATCGCTGGGACGAGGCGCTGCAAATCCGTCAGTGGGTCGAGGATATTTGGGCCGAGTAACTCGCGATTTCATTCAGAATCTCGTCTGCCGCCTGCATGGCTAAGACGAATTCCTGTTGCGTGTGATAGAGATCAGCCAGTCGAATATCGAGCAATGCCCGGAACTCCGGGTCCGCTAACAGCTGTGTAAGGATCTCGGCGTCGGCGGCGATCGATTCTGTCGGCACTGGCCAGTCGCCATACTGACTATTCGCACCATGGCCGGTCGATATGCCGTGTTGGATCAGGAACGGAACGACGCGATTGAATGCGAAGTCGCTGTCTCTGGATTGGTCGTCGCGAACTTCGTCCAATACCGATTCCCAACCCGCCAGTTGCCGCCGTAAATTCTTATTCGAAATAATCTGCAATCGATCTGCGCTGATCACAGCATTCAGCACTCCGCCACCGATGTCGAGCGTCGGGGCGCCCGCAGATACTCAATCGCGTCGTCGATTGTCATGCTGGTGGAGGTCCGGGACAAGTTTCGCGTTGCGACTATGAGGTTCTGAACCGCAAGCATTAGTTGCGCGTGGTATTCAAAACCTTCTTGCATCAGTCGCCGATTTTCCTCGAACTCGAGTTTCAGGCCGAGAACGATTTCCGCTTCTGCAATTCGTTCCTGTCGCTCATCCCACCAGGCATCGATCGCGAACGCCAACAGAATGCTGGCCACGATTGCCACCGATTCGATCGCGAGCCGCTTCAATGAAAGTTGTTGCGGAGATGCCATGCGCTGATTATAGGTAGAACCAAACCTGTTTTTGCGCTTTATTGCGCCAGCACGACGTAAAAGCAGATCGTGGAAACAGCGATCAGTCCACTCGCGAGCCAGGCGTAGCGCCAGGGCTCCAGGTTCAGTTCAACCCGGCTACCCGGCGTGGGCGGAGCAGCGACCTGCTTGGCGTGACCCCGGCTGAAAACAAACAGTAGCAACAAGGTGACGACAAAGACGACGACGAGCGTGTGCAGGAAGTGCAGCGGTTCATCAATGCCGAACAGCTGCATCATGAACGCCTGATAGGAATCACCGAATATGAAATTCAGCAGGTAGAAGAGCAAGGGCCCGACCAGCAACCCGATCTTCGCCGCTTTCGCGGATATGGACTTCGTCATGAGGCCGCAGAGAATGACCGCCAGCATCGGGCCGAAGAAAGTGGCATTGATCTGCTGCAGGTACATATACAGGCTGCCCGATGTGTCGATCGTTGGCGCGACCAGCATGGCGGCAATCGCCAGCAACGTACTGACCAGGCGCCCGACCTTGACCTGGTTTCTGCCGGTCGACGCCGGGTTGATGGTCGAACGATAGATGCCGTCGCAGAACAGCGTAGCCGCACTGTTCAGCACACTGTTAAAGGTACTCAATACAGCGCCGACCATCACGGCGGCGAAGAAGCCGGTCAGGACGGTCGGCAGAACAGTTCGCACCAGCAGTGGATATGCCTGCAGATACTGGTCGCTGCTCAACGTGTCTTTGAACATGTGGTACGCGATTACGCCTGGCAGCACGATCGCGATCGGGCCGATCAACTTAAAAGTGGCCGCGATCAGGACGCCTTTTTGTGCTTCCTTGAGATTCTTTGCGCCGAGCGCGCGCTGGATGATCGACTGGTTCGTGCACCAGAAGAAAATCTGGTTCACGATCATGCCCGTGAACAGCACGCCGAAAGGCAGAAACGAACCGGGCTCATCGCCCGTGATATCGAATTTCTCGTTCTCTTCGGTGTACACGGTTTCGAAGCCGGCCAGGATGTCGCCGTCGCCGACCATGTTGAGTGCCAGTATCGGAATCAAAAGTCCTGCGATCAGGAAGCCGATGCCGTTGATCGTGTCCGATATCGCGACGGCCTTGAGGCCACCAAAGATCGCGTACATCGAACCCAATACGCCTATGCCCCAGACCATGAGCCATTTAGCCTGTGTGGCGCTGATGCCAAAGGTGGTCGAGACTTCGAACAGGCTCTCCAGTCCTTCGGCACCGAATAACAGGACGACGGGCAGGATGGCGATCGAGTAGGAAAACAGGAACAGTAGTGTCGCGATTACGCGCGTCTGATTATCGAAGCGCAACGCAAGAAATTCCGGAATCGTCGTGAGCCCGATGCGCAGGTATCTCGGGAGGAAATACAAGGCCGCCAACACCATTGCGAGTGCCGCCGTCGTTTCCCAGGCCATGACCGCGATCGTATGGTTGAACGCATCCGCGTTCAGTCCAATCAAATGCTCGGTCGACAGGTTGGTCAGCAGCAGCGAGCCCGCAATCACCCACGCGGTCAGGCTTCTGCCCGCGAGGAAATACGCCTCGGACGAATCCATGCGGTCATTGCGCGTCAGCCACCACGAGATCGCGGCGACCGACGCGGTGAACGCCAGAAAGGAAAGGACCGCCGTCATGGCATTAGTGTGTCAGGTGTGAACGGCGCGGAAACTGGTAGACGTGACTGACGGTGATGTCCGAGCTGCCGTCATCCGGTACTTTCATCATCGTAACCTCTGCCACATCACCGTTAAGGGTCAGGTGTGCAAAACCCCACAGCAATCCTTCCGCCATAATCGTCTTGTGCTCCGGATACTTGCGGTCCTGGTGCTGCATGAAGGTAGTGTGCGTTGGACGTTGTTTTGCCGCTGCTCCCGAAACAATCTGCACCAATGGCTCTGCTGTTGCCTTGCCCAACGCACGCTCGCAGCTGTCAGAATGGATTTCGAGCGTGTGGTCGTGACCCACAATATAAGCATCCGCGTACCTGCACAGGGCCGGCAACAACATCTCGCGCAATACTTTGGCCTGCTCAAACTTGCTGCCGGATGATGACCATATCGGGTGGTGCGCAACGACCAGCTTCCATTTTGCGGTTGAGGCCTGCAGCGCGGCCTCGAGCCATTGCGGCTGCGCGCGATCCGCATCGGTCAATGGCTCGACGTTGTAGTCGGGCCAATCGATTTCGTCGGTCGTTGCTTCCGAGCCGTCGTCGTTCAAGTAGTCTACGTGGACCGTCGTGGATGCGAGCATCATGCTCGTGTCGATGATGAACAATTCAATGTCGCCATTGAACGCCGGTGGTTTAACCGTGTAGTAAGGACCATCGATATAAAATCCCTGGGCCTCTTGCAGGAACTCGATTTGCGCGAAGCCGCCCGCGCGTGACGTTTCCCAGTCGTGATTGCCAAGCGTTACATACGTCAGGTAGGAATCGGGGTCGCTCACGAGACTGCCGAATGGGTCCGTAAACATATCCTTGAAGCGCTGCGCGTCATCGATGCCATCGGCACCGAATGTCGCGCCGCTTGGGTAAATATTGTCGCCAAGCATGACGCCGAAATCGCAGCGCGCGATGTTGGCGCAAAAGTGTTTCATCGCGGCTGATATCTGCGGCAGGCCAGTTGCCAGCACTGTCTTGCCCGTAACGGGTGAGATGGATTGCGGCCGAGCCTCGAATTCATCCTGCGGGCGCTTGTCTTCGACCCAGTCGTCCCACTCATGCTGACGATAGCCTTCGTCGGTAAACAAATCGTCGAAGTCGTCCTGATCCGGGTAGTCAAGGTGATAGCCGCTGTCACCAAACACCAATATGCCGATGCTTTGCGATGCGCTAGTGTCTGGTAGCGGGGCTCTGCTGCAGGCGAGCAGCAGGAATACGAATGACCAGGCAAACAGGCGAAAGCAACGATTCATCTACTCAGGTTCCGACAGCACGTTTAGAAAATTTTTTCCTAGTATAAACAAAAATAGAATATTTATTTCAAATTTTGAGATAATGTGCCAACGCCGCCGCTCGGCGCTCCGTTCAGAATCAGAGAATTTATATGAATTACAAATACTTACCTATATTCTTGTCGCTCAACTTGGCCGCCTGCCAGGCCCCGGAATCACCTCATTCTGGCACGGAGGCCGAGGCCGACAAGGTTCTGACGATTGCCAGCAGCGGCGCAACAACGCCAACTATAGCCGACGGCGCCAACGATCCGGCCATCTGGGTTGATACAGGCAACCCGTCGAACAGCCTGATTCTCGGTGCCGGTGGGGCCGGCGGACTGGAGTTCTACAACCTGGATGGTACCCGGCTGGGCACGATCGGTGACTCGACCATCAACCTGGTTGACGTACGCAATGGTTTCCCCGTGGGCGGTGAGCCGGTGGCGCTGGTCGTCGCGTATGACGTCGATGCGTCCGAAATTATTGGCTACCGAGTCAATGCCGGGCAGCGAACACTTGAAGCCATTGAAGGCCTCGGACTTGCAACCGGTGCGGAACTGGAGGGACTTTGCCTGTACCGGAGCCCGCTCTCCGGCAAGTTCTACGCGTTCGCCGTCGCCGAAGGAATCATCCAGCAATGGGAACTGTACGAAGGCGCAACCGGCGTCACTGGACGCCGGGTGCGAGCGCTACCGGTCGGATTGGGTGCAGGCCATTGTGCCGTGCACGATCGCGAGTCCGTTGTCTATTTCGCCAACGAAACCGTGGGTGTTCTCGCCATCGATGCAGAGCCGGAAACCGAAGGGGAAATGCGTCTTGTGGACCTGGCACAGCCCTTCGGTCGTTACGCCGGCGATGTGAAAGGCATCGCTGTCCACGCGACGGATGACGGCGGACATCTGCTCGTATCCGATGCGGACGAAAGTCGCCTGCAGGTTTACGAGCTCGGGTCGCTGACTCATGTCGGGACAATAACGATTGATGGTGTCGAGGAATCCGAAGGCATCGCCGCAACGGCGGCGCCGTTGTCAGGGCCTGGCGGCCTGCTGGTCGTTACCGATGACGACAACGGTGACGCCGCGACCAACTACAAAATGGTCTCCTGGCAAGCGGTTGCCGACGCGTTGCAGCTCAGCCCGGTCGCAGCAGGCACGGCAGAAGCAGCGATGCAGCCCACGGCCGTGTTGGTTTCGGCCAGCGTTGAAACGGAGCCGGTGGAAAATTACGGCGATGCCGCCGATGACCCGGCCATCTGGGTGCATCCGACCGATCCGGCGCAGAGCGTTATCATCGGCGCGCAGAAAAAGCGCGGCGTTAATGTGTATGACTTGTCCGGCAAGCTGCTGCAGTCACGAGCCGATGGGCGCATTAATAATATTGATCTGCGCTACGGGTTTTTACTAGGTGGCAAATCGGTCGCTGTTGTCGTGGGCAGTAATCGCAGCACGGATAGCATCAGCACCTACATTGTGGATGCCGAGACGCGCACGCTGGTCGAGGTGGCCGACGGCCTCATCGATACCGGCATGTCGGACCCGTATGGCCTCTGCATGTACAAAAGCCAAAAGTCGGGGCTTTACTACGTTTTCGTCAATGGCACGGACGGCCTGGTGCGGCAATGGCTGCTCAAGGATAGCGGCAATAACAAGATCGGCATGGCTGTTGTGCGTGAATTCAAACTCGACTCGCAAACCGAAGGCTGTGTTGCCGACGACGAGACCGGCGACCTGTATGTGGGTGAGGAGGGTGTCGCTATCTGGAAGTATTCGGCCGAACCCGATGGCGGTGAAACCCGTACCATGGTCGATGCAACGGGTGACGCCGGCAACCTGACCGCAGATGTCGAGGGTTTGGCGATTTACTACGGTGCGAATGGAGCGGGTTACCTGATCGCTTCCAACCAGGGCGCGGACAACTATGCGATGTACGAGAGATCTGGCGGCAACAAATTCCTCGGCATTTTTCATGTCGTTGCCGATGATGCGACGGGCATCGACGGCGTTTCGGAGACCGACGGCCTCGACGTCAACGCCGCTAATCTCGGGCTGGATTTTCCGGCCGGTGTGTTCGTCGCGCAGGATGGCCGAAATATTTCGCCGGCGGAACGGCAGAATTTCAAGCTGGTTCCATGGCAACGCATCAGCGACGCAATGGGACTTGATCAGGACTGATACTTGAAGTCGGTGCTGAAATTTTTTGCCGCCGGTCCGGACGCACCGCGCATCACGGATGTGGCGGAGGTCGATCGGCTGTTTCACCTGCACCGCCGCAATATCATTTTCATTCTCGTTCTGGGCTACGGCCTGGGTTACGTGTGCCGACTGGCGTTCAATGTCGTCAAGAAGCCGATCATGGACGCGGGCATATTCACGCCCGAAGAAGCCGGCTTCATCGGTTCGATGCTGTTGTACGGTTACGCGGCCGGCAAATTCAGCAACGGATTCCTGGCTGATTACTCAAACGTAAAGCGATTCTTAGCTGCCGGTATTCTTGTCTCGGCGCTGCTGAATTTCGGCATGTCCCTGTCAACCGTGGTCGGCCTATCCGCGGCGCTGTGGGTTTTGAATGGCTGGTTCCAGGGTTTCGGCGCACCCGCGGCCGTGGTTGCGATGGCGCATTGGTTCAGTAACAGCGAGCGCGGGCGTTACTATGGTATCTGGAGTACCGCGCATGCGATCGGCGAGGGCCTGACTTACCTCGGCATTGCGTTCCTGATCGCGGCGCCGCCGAAAGGGCTTGGACTGGACTGGCAATGGGGTTTCTGGACGCCCGCTACGATTTGCATCATTGCGGCACTGCTGCTGTACCGACTACTGCAGGACCGGCCGCAGACACTTGGCCTGCCCTCCGTGTCCGAATGGAAAAACGAGGGCAGTGCCGGCATGCGGGCTGGCACCTTCGACGCTGCGCGCATCTGGAAAGACCAGCTACGGGTACTTGCGATTCCGTCCATCTGGGTGATCGCTCTGGCGAGCTCATCCATGTATGTCACTCGTTATGCCATCAACAGCTGGGGCAACGTCTATTTGCAGGAAATCCGCGGCTTCGATCTGTTCGACGCGAATCTCTTTATCTTCCTGAATACGGCGGCCGGTATCCTCGGTTGCGTCGCCTTCGGCTATATGTCCGACAAGTGGTTTAATGCGCGTCGCCCGCCAGCCAACCTGATCTTCGCCCTGATCGAGCTTGTGCCGCTGATCGTCATTTTCTACGGGCCCAATAACAGTATCGTGCTGGCCAGCGCACTGGTGGTTTACGGCTTTGGCCTGAGTGGCCTGCTTGCCTCACTTGGCGGTCTGTTCGCCATTGATATTGCGCCAAAGCGAGTCGCCGGCGCCGCGATGGGATTCATCGGTATATTCAGTTACTTCGGTGCCGGCATGCAGGATTACATCAGCGGCAAACTGATCTACGACAGCGAGATTCGCGTCGTGTTCGCGATTGGCGAGAACAGTCCAACCGTGTATTTCTACGACTACACGACACCGATAATATTCTGGGTCGGGGCCTCGGCCGTTTCGATGCTGCTGGCGGCCAGTTTGTGGAGAGCGAAAGCCCGTGATTAGCAATCAGGATCGGAAGCGCTGCATCGCCGCCGTGTTGCTGGGTCTCCTGGGCCTGGCTGGCTGCAGTGCCGAAAAAGCGCCGGAATTCTGCAAGAATCACGGCCCGTTTCACGAGCAGCATCGCGATGAACTCGGATCGCTGTCGGTCACGATGACGGCTGACGGTTACTTGCGCAGCGAAGTTCGCCTGCCGATGGCAGCAGTTGGTGCCGACTCCGCGGCATTGCTCGAAACCGCGAGCAATGTGTACACATTGCAGA
>JAQCGO010000070.1 GCA_027618995.1 Pseudomonadota bacterium
TAGAGTCGTCAGCGAATCTCGGCGCTCAAGAGTGGGGAGCGCTGCAAGAACCGAATCGAGACAATGCCGAGAAAAAAATGTTGCAGTTCAATTGGGCCATCCCTTATGACGATCCTAATTTCACGCTGGCTCGGCTCGAACCGAAGGAAGTCGCCCGCCGGCAATCGAACTGGACGCGTGGTTTTGTCCCGGCCGAGGCCTCGCACCTCACGGTGGGGATCGACGTGCACAAACGGCTATTGTATTGGACCGTGCTCGCGATGTTGAACGACGGCCGAAAGCACATCGTGGATTATGGTCGGACCGAGGTGCCGTCGGACGAACTCGGCGAGGATTTGGGCATCACTACGGCCCTTCGCGACATGCGGGACCGGATCGAGTCGGGTTGGGTCGGCGAGCGCGGGACAAACGTGATACCAGCCGAGATTTGGATCGACTCAGGCAACTGGTCGAAAACGATTGTGGACTTTATCCAGGACGGCCAAACAGACGCGACCCGATACCGGCCGACGATCGGGCGGGGGTTCGGTCAGCAAAAGTTACAGTACTACAATCGCCCGAAGAAAACGGGGAGCGTCGTCAAGTACATCGGCGAGGAATTCCATGCGTCCTACAATCCGACATACGGGTTGTACCTTATAGAATTCAACAGCGACTACTGGAAGTCGGCACTACACTCCGGCCTCAAGTGTGACATGCAATCGCCGCATCGGATCACTCTGTTTCAAGCGGCGCCGCAGGAGCATACAAGCTTCGTGGCACACATTACAGCCGAGCACCAAGAGGAGCGGTTTCAGCCGGAGCGAGGCAACGTCACGGTATGGCGCGCTCACTCCAGAAATAATCACTGGTTCGATTCAACAGTTTTGTCTTTAGTTTCTGCGTGTGCAATTAAGGAAGGACGAGAGGAAAATGTCCAATCATCATCATCAGTTCAAGCAAGCAGTCAACAACAAGCCCGCGACGAAAACGGAGGCCCAATCGCCCCCACGTTCCGGCTCGAACCATTCTATGGTTAACCTTTCAGTAGAGGTGCCATACGTACCGTTCGAAGGCGGGTTTGTCTCGCGACGGTGCGACTTGCAAGTGCTTAGCGTCGAGGACGCGGAGTTCCTTGCGGGTATTCGGCAAGGTATGGAAATCGCTACGGATGCCGACAAATATGGGATATCGATTTCGCACGGTAAGGTAGTAAAGTACTTGTTCGCGAAGTTGCGAGAATCGATCAGTAAGCAACAGAAATAACGTACGCAACACAAGAAACATAAGAAACATATTGTGATGTAGTTGTTATTTCTATCTGATAGTGGTTGGCCTACATTACAACTAGTGCATGCCACTAGGATCTGCGCCAACACGTGCCGTCGTTTTCGCCGCGATACATGCGAATAGCTTGTATGCGCTCGACAATTCTACGACCATGGCCCGCGATTATTATGAAGCGGTGCACTATGCGCTTACGGCGTATCCCAAAAGTGCGCAAAAGGGCCAAGAAGAGTTCGAGTTTGACACGGCCGCATTGAGCAAGGCTCTGCTGGACGTGCAGGTTTGGCTCAATCGCAATCTTGCCGGCAGTACCAGTGAGGTGCACTATGCAACCCGGTACAGCTGACCTAGTAAAGTCGTTTCACGATATGCGGCAGCAGTTCCGCATGCTCAAGACGGGACCGCACAAAAAGGTCAAGACCGGCCTCATGTTGACCGGCGTCAACGCAGACGTGAAGGTCAAAAACGAAACGCAGTACTTTCGGATGATGGAGATCTCGCGGGACATCGTCGAGAACGATCCGGTCGTCGGGTCGGGCCTCCGTCGTCTCGTGGCCAATGTGGTCGGTAGTGGCTTCTCTCCCGATCCTGATACAGGCGACGGCGAAGTTGACTTGGTGCTTAAAGAGAAGTGGGCCGAGTACGCCGAACAGCCGGAGATCCAAGGGGCGTACAGCTTCGTGGATCTTGAGCGCATCAACCTCATGGGAATCCTTCGCGACGGCGATGGGATCGGCATCACGGTCGTTGACGACGACGGTGTTGGTCGGCTCGAAATGTTCGAAGGGCACCAATTACGCGACCCGTCGAAGTACACGAAGCCAGACGGACACAGCGTCTTCTGCGGCGTGGAAGTCGATAAACATCGGCGACGGGTTGCCTACCACTTAGCGCCAGGAGTCGACGCTACACGTGGCTCAAAGTCGGTCCGAGTGTCGGCAGTTCGTGACGACGGAATCCCCCTGTGCATTCACTCGGTGCTGCCGAGTCGGCTAACACAGACCCGCGGATTGCCAATCGTCCAACCCATTAGCGACTTCATCGATTATCACGATTCGATTCAGATGGCTCAGCTGGTCAAACAACAGGCCGCGTCTTGCTTCATGCTCCTGAGGTCTAAGGCGATGGGCTCGCCGGTATTCGGCGGCACGCCAGCAAATACGACCAAGGAAAAGTTTAGCGACGGATTCGAGCGGTCGACTTCCGAGCTGTATCCAGGCAAAGAAATTACGGGCGAGCCAGGCGAAACGATTTCCGGGTTCTCGCCGAACGTTCCCAATCAAGAATATTTCAACCATGTTTCAATGATTTTGCAAATCATCGCGGTCAACCTTGATTTGCCGGTGCAATTGTTGTTGCTCGACCCGACGAAAACGAACTTTTCGGGTTGGCGCGGTGCTCTCGATCAAGCCAAGTACCGATGGACTGAGATTCAGTCAAGTTTGATTTCGGCGTTTCATTCTAAGGTCTGGGCGTGGAAAGCCAACGAGTGGATGCAGACGGAGCCGTACTTGGCTCGTGCTGCGGGTCGATTGCAGAACTACAGCAAGGCAACCTGGAACCCACCGACCTGGCCGTACATCGAACCGATGAAAGACGCGCAAGCTGATGCGTTCATTGTTCAGCATCGGCTCAACTCGCCGCGGCGAATCTACATGGCTCGCGGCATGGACTACGACGTCGTGCTCCCGGAAATCATTTCGGACAACACCGACGCGATTATACAGGCCAAGATTGCCGCGCGGAACATCAATGCCGGCTACGACGACGGCTCGCCGGTCGATTGGCGCGAGGTGCTATCCGTGCCGGTACCACAAACAATCAATCAAAGCTGGTCGCGCAGCGAATTAATGGGAGGCGGAAATGGACAATTTGACGATTGAATATGGACCGACAACGGGCAATAACCATGTTGACCAAGGGCCTTGGGCTCTCGCGGTTGACTACTTGGTTTCTGCGATGTCATCCAACATGGGCGGCACTGCGTTTTCCGCCGGTCGCGAAATGTCATCCGTCGAAGATGGCTCGATTGCTGTCATCTCGATTGATGGCGTTATGTCGCGCGGTGGTTCGTTCTGGGGCGGCACCTCCACTGCGTCGGTCGTGCAGCAGGTGCATGCCGCTATGGGAAATCCACGAATCAAAGGCATTGTGCTATCGATCAATTCGCCTGGCGGCTATTCGGCCGGGACAAAAGAACTGGCAGATGCCGTTTCGCAAGCTAAGGCGGAGAAGCCTGTATACGCTTCGATTTCGGACGTAGGGGCCTCGGCGGCTTATTGGGTCGCATCACAAGCGACCAAGGTGTTCGCCGCGCCAGACGCGATCGTAGGATCAATTGGCACCTATACCGTGCTGCCCGACATCCACCGGATGGCCGAAAACGCCGGAGTCACAATCCATGTGATTCGCGCGGAAT
>JAQCGO010000037.1 GCA_027618995.1 Pseudomonadota bacterium
AGGGTTACACGTGGGTCACTTTTAGATGCAAATATGGGGGCTTAGTGGGTCACTTTTGGATGCAAATCTGCAATGAGGTGCTCCCCTGTTGTGCGCCGTTTGTCGTGGCAGAGTCTATCAATGAGTTAATTTGTCAACCAGTCCGGGTGATAACGTCAGCATCAGCGGAGGATGACTACTCACCGCTGTTGTGGACCATTTGCCATCGTGTATTCTCGCGCAATGTTGCTGGTCAAGGCCGTTATTATGCCCGTATATCCATGGTTTACGAGGTGATCAATCTGGCGCTGAATTTGGTCACGGTTTTGGCGCTAGCGGTCATCTTCGGCGGATGCGGGTTGCGGACGAGTGCCCCAGCAGCAAAAGTGGCGACACGTGCTGCGGGCCACACGCTGCAGATGTACTCGACTCTTCCACATGACACGGTTTCTCCCTAGAATCGACCCGACACTCAGGAGTCTCGCCTCATGCAGAACAAGAACAGCAATTCGGATCTGGTCGCCGATCTTGAGCAGCGCATCGACACCATGCAGAACATGGGTGATGCAGAACTCGGTTCTATCACTCGCCTGGACTGGATCGTTCTGATCGTTATCTCGATCGTCATTCCGGTTATCGTTGTGGTGCTGGCCCGATGAGCGGCTCGAACAGCGGGCGCAATACCGAGTTACTGAGTGTCTACGGCCGTGAGCCGCTGCTGCCGAGCGAGCGTGAGTACAAATTCTGGAGTGCCCACGGCACGTGTTTTGCCTACGCTATCGCCACCTGGTGTTTCCTGACCGGCGGTTACGCAGCGCAACTGGTCGGTGCAGTGCAGGGCATGGTATGCCTGATCGCTGGCAACCTGATCGGCGTGTTCCTGATCAGTGCCTCACTGTCTGCCGGCTGCCAGCGCTATGGCATCGAGCAGATTGATTTCTGTAAACCATCCTTTGGCCAGAATGGCGCACGCGTCGTCCTGATTTTCTATTTGCTCAATATGATCGGCTGGTCGGGCCTGATCCTGGTCATGTTCGGCAACGGCATCGTGAATATTGTCGACGCGCTCGGTTACCCGTCACCGGAATGGCTGGTCGGCGCCGGTGTTGCGCTCGGCATCTGGCTGACCTACGTCCTGACGACGCGCGGCGTGCATCTTTTGAGCCTGTTCAATTCCATCATCACGCCGGCGTTGATCATCATTATCGTGTTCATGTTTTACATGCTGATCAGCACGCACGGCTGGGCGGAGATACTGGCGGCCGAGCCGCTGGATCCGCTGCCGTCGCCCTGGATGAACTATGCCGTGTGCCTGGAACTCGGCATCGCCTCTGGCATGTCCTGGTGGGGCGGCATTGGCTTTTTGGCGCGCAATACCAAGACCCGGCGCAACGCTATTTATCCCGAGGTGCTTCAGCTCGGACTGATTTTTGGCATTGTCTGCTCGGTCGCGCTGTTTTCGGGTCTCGTTGTCGGCTCGGACGACCCGACGAAGTGGATGGTTCCGTTGGGCGGCGTCTTCATGGGCGTACTCGCGCTGCTATTCGTCGCGCTGGCGAATATCACCTCGACATCGGTGTCCTTGTTTGCGAGCGGCCTCGCACTGCGCCATGTGCCAGGGCTGCACAAGCGTGGCTGGAAACTGATCATCGCGCTGATGGCCGTGCCGCTCGCGTTTTTTGTCGTCTGGCCGAATGAACTCTACGACCTGGGTGACGCGTTCCTCGCCTATAACGGCACCATGCATGCGCCGGTCGGCGGCGTCCTGTTGGTCGACTATTTCCTTCTTCGAAAGCAGCAACTGCACCTGCGCTCGATCTTTGAAGCCGCGCCGAGCGGGCAGTACTACTACACCGGGGGCTTTAACCTGCTAGCGCTAAGTTGCGTCATCATTGGGCAATTGACTTATTTCTGGGTCTACAACCCGTTCACGGACGCGGCGCAACCCCTGTTCCAGTTCGTGCCGGCATCGATCGCGGCATTTGCACTGCCGGCCGTTGTGTACTGGGTGGGTATGCAGCTGATGTCACGACGTCGGGCGCCGACCGACGGTGCTCTGGAGGCGAAGCAGGCCGCGAAGCTAATATCGCCTAATATTTAATATCGCCCAATAATTAGGAGTCAGCGGGTACTTTTTTCAGGCTGAGCTGTAGGACCAGATAGGCAATGACGGCAGACAGTATTGAGCCAATCAATACGCCGAGCCGGTCAGCGCTGAAATAGTCGCCGCCGCCATGTTCAAATGCCAGTCCGGCAATGAACAGGCTCATCGTGAAACCAATACCGCAGGCACAGGCCACGCCGGTCAATTGCCACCAGTTGACCTGGCTGGGCAATCGCGTGAATCCGGGTAGTACCGCTATCGCAACAAACAGCAGAATGCCGAGCGGCTTCCCAATGACGAGTCCCGTAATTACGCCAAACGTCACGGAGCTTGTGAGGCTCGAAATCGTAATTCCAGCAAGTGACAAACCCGCGTTCGCGAAGGCAAACAGGGGCAGGATGGCAAAGGCAACGGGGCCGTGCAGGTCGTTTTCGAGCTCGCGCAGGGGTGACGGTTGGCCGGGCGGGCCCGTCGGAACGCATAAAGCGATCAGTACGCCAGCCAACGTTGCGTGGACACCGGATTTCAATACGGCGACCCAGAGGACAACGCCAAGAAGTATGTAGCCCGATGTTCGGCGCACGCCCAGTCGATTCATGGTGATCACGGCGGCGAGGACTATCCCCGCCATGATCAGCGCGCCCTGCGACAGGTCGCCGGAGTAAAACAGCGCAATAACCACAATCGCGGCCAAATCGTCGAATATTGCCAGGGTCATGAGGAAGATTTTCAGCGCAACCGGCACGCGGGTGCCAAAGACATTGAGCAGGGCCAGCGTGAAGGCAATATCGGTAGCAACGGGAATCGCCCAGCCGTCGAGCGCTACCGGGTCACTCCAATTGAGCCAGGCATAAATCGCGGCCGGCACCAGCATGCCGCCCAGGGCACCCAGGGCAGGCAGGAAAACTTGCGAAATGGACGATAATTCCCCCTCCAGAACCTCGCGCTTTAACTCAAGCCCGATCAGGAAGAAAAAAATCGCCATCAGGCCATCATTAATCCAGAGCAACAGCGGCTTATTGATTTCCAGCGCGCCAATCTGGATCGCGACCGTCAGGCTGAGCAGGCCGCCGTAGAGATCGGCGAAGGGCGAATTGGCGATCAGAATGGCCAATAACGCGGCGATCAGCAGCAGGATGCCACCCGCCGATTCCATTCGCATGAAGTCGTTAATAGCGCTGGCGAGGGCGTTGTCGGGAGAAGAGTTTTGCGAGGCCATGGCGCAAACATGCCCCAGCAGCGCCGGGCCGGCAAGGACCTGTCGCGAGGCCGCCTGATGATTGCTTACGGCGACCGGATTACCGTATAATCGCGCCCCGACGCGTTGGTGCTGTTATCTGGCACCGCGTTACCAGTGTTTGGTAGAGAGGCCCCGCGTAGGGCTTTTTTATTGTGATTAATAATGGGCCATCGGCCCATTTTTTGTTTAAAAACAGTAGGTTAGTAGAAGATAATGACGCGTGATGAGCTGGCAAAATTGCTGCAACCCGCCGTCGAACGACTGGGTTACGAATTATCGGATCTGGAGGCGAAAACGGCTGGCCCGAATGGTTTCATTCGGATTTTCATCGACAAGCCCGATGGCATCGGTCTCAGTGATTGCGAAAAGGTCAGTTCCGCTGTCAGCGCGCTGCTGGATGTCGAGGATCCGGTACCGGGGAATTACAACCTCGAGGTGTCGTCGCCCGGGTCGGACAGGAAACTGACGAAACACGCTCATTTCGTGCGGTTCACGGGTGAGGCAGTGAAAGTACAAATGCGATTTCCTATTGAAAATCGCAGACGATTCCGCGGCAAATTGCTGGCGGCGGATGAGCAGAACATAGTGGTCGAGGTGGACGGCGTGCCGCATACCTTGCGCGTAGCGCACATTGACATTGCACGACTGGCGCCCTGAAGGACCGAGTAGTCCGGGCTGATTTGGAGTTAGAGGTAATGAGCAAAGACATTCTGATGGTTGTTGACGCCGTATCGAACGAGAAGGGCGTCGAGAAGCACATCATATTTGAGGCCATCGAGGCCGCATTGGCGTCTGCGACACGTCGCAAGCATGGCGAGGACATCGAAGTTCGGGTCGCTATTGATCGGGAGTCCGGTGCTTACGAAACGTTCCGGCGCTGGCTCGTATTTGCAGACGATTCAACGGAGCTTGAGACTCCGGATCGCGAGTTGCGCATGATTGACGCAGTGGATATTGATGCCAATGCCGAGCCTGGTGGTTACGTTGAAGTGCCGATGGAATCGGTCGATTTCGGCCGTATCGCAGCGCAAACCGCAAAACAGGTCATCGTGCAGAAGGTTCGCGAGGCAGAACGCGAGCAGGTCGTTGAAGAGTACAAAGAGCGTACAGGCGAATTGTTGTCCGGCCTGGTCAAGCGTGTTGATCGCAATGGTGTGTACATCGATCTCGGTGGCAACGCCGAAGGCTTCGTTGCTCGCGATCAGATGGTGCCGCGTGAGCCGGTTCGTCCGCAGGACCGCATCAAGGCGTTGCTGACCGAAGTGCGCTCGGAAATTCGCGGGCCGCAGTTGTTCATGACCCGCACGTCGCCTAAGTTTCTCGAAGAGCTGTTCAAAATCGAGGTTCCCGAAGTTGGCCAGGGATTGATTGACATTCTTGGATCTGCCCGTGATCCGGGCTTGCGTGCCAAGATCGCTGTCAGAAGTAACGACAGCCGCATCGATGCAGTCGGCGCCTGCGTCGGCATGCGCGGCTCGCGCGTACAGGCGGTGTCCAATGAACTCGCCGGCGAGCGTGTTGATATTATTCTCTGGGATGAAAATCCAGCGCAGTTTGTCATCAATGCGATGTCGCCGGCGGAAGTGGTATCGATCGTGGTCGACGAAGATGCTCACAGCATGGATATCGCTGTGGACGAGGACAAATTCTCGCAGGCCATCGGTCGCGGCGGACAGAATATTCGGCTCGCGAGCGAACTGTCCGGCTGGGAATTGAATGTCATGACAGCGGCAGATGCCGACGAAAAGAGCGAGTCGGAGACGAAGGACCTGATTGCTCTGTTTTCAAAGCAGCTCGACGTCGATGAGGAGGTGTCGCTGATCCTGGTGCAGGAAGGATTCTCAACGATCGAAGAAATCGCCTACGTTCCGGCAGCCGAATTGGTGGGCATTGAGGAATTTGACGAGGACATGGTTGAGGAACTACGCAGTCGCGCGCGCGACGTGCTGCTGACACAGGCAATCGTTCGTGAAGAAAAGATCGATGAAACCGAGGCGGCTGAAGACTTGCTGAGTCTTGAGGGTATGGACAAGAGTCTTGCCTATGTGCTGGCCAGCCGGGGCGTGGTGACGCGGGAAGATCTCGCTGAACTGGCGACCGACGATCTGATCGAGATTCAAGAAATGGAGCAGGAAGTCGCTGCGGCCTTGATCATGCAGGCGCGCGCGCACTGGTTTGAAGCTGAGGAACAACAGGCCTGATTAACAGGTCTGGCGGAGTTTAGAAAATGGCTAATGTTACAGTTTCGCAATTTGCTGAAGTACTGAAAGTCCCAGTCGACAAACTGCTGACGCAGTTGGATGAGGCCGGGATCAAAGTCAGCGGCTCGTCAGATACGATCAGCGACGATGCAAAACTTGAATTGCTAACGCACTTGCGTCGCAGCCACGGGCAGGATGCGAATCACGCCGGCGAATCGGCGCCGCGCCGTATAACGTTGATGCGCAAGTCGCAGTCAGAACTGCGCCTGGCCGGTGCACAAGGTCGTTCACGAACGGTCAATGTCGAGGTCAGACGCAAGCGCACCTATATCAAGCGCGATGTTCTTGAGGAACAGGCGCAGAAGGAACAGGACGAGCTTGATCGTCAGCGGCGTGTCGAGGAAGAGCGCGTTGCGGCTGAGAAACGAACGCTGGAAGCGGCAACCGCCGAGAAACAACAGGCGGTACAGGCTGAGGAACAGGCGCAGCAAAAGGCGGAGCAGCAGCGCAAGGACGCAGAAAACGGCGCACGCGAGACCGCGCGCCTCGCAGCGGCCACTGCAGCGGCAGAGAAGGCGAGAGCTGAGAAAACCGAGCAGGATACGCGCGCACGTCGGAGCAAGGAAAAGGTAAAAGGAAAACTGGAAGACACTCGCTATGGCCGCCAGGAGTTACACGTTGCGGGCGACAAGAGTGGCCGCCGCAAGCGCAAGTCACCAGCCCGCAGGCGGCCGGTCGCGCTGGGTGATGATACGCAGCACCGCTTCGAGATGCCCACCGCACCGGTTGTACGGGAAGTGCTTATTCCTGAGAGCATCTCTGTCTCCGAGCTCGCGCTTCGAATGGCCGTCAAGGGTCCTGAGGTTGTGAAAGCGCTCTTTAAGATGGGCGCAATGGTCACGATCAATCAGGTCATTGATCAGGATACGGCAACGCTGGTCGTGGAAGAATTTGGTCACCAGGTGAGGTTCGGTTCTGCGGCCGGAGTCGATGAGCAACTGTTGGCGACGGAAGAACAGCTGACGGGTGAGAAGGAAACACGAGCACCTGTTGTCACAATCATGGGTCACGTTGATCACGGCAAGACGTCCCTGCTCGATTACATTCGAACCACCAAGGTAGCGGCTGGCGAGGCCGGCGGAATTACGCAACACATCGGCGCGTATTCCGTGCAAACGCAGAAAGGCATGGTGACCTTCCTCGATACGCCGGGGCATGCGGCGTTTACCGAGATGCGCGCGCGCGGTGCACATGCAACAGACATCGTCGTACTGGTTGTGGCCGCCGATGACGGTGTGATGCCGCAAACCATCGAAGCCATTCAACACGCCAAAGCGGCCGGAGTTCCGCTGGTGGTGGCGGTGAACAAGATCGACCGCCCGAATGCCGATCCGGAGCGTGTCCGCAACGGGCTCTCGCAGCACGAAGTGATTCCCGAGGAATGGGGTGGCGAGCAACAGTTCATCAATGTCTCGGCGCACACGGGCGAGGGCGTTGATAAGCTGCTCGAGTCCATCCTGCTGCAGGCGGAGATAATGGACCTCAGAGCTATAGTTGATGGCCCCGCGCATGGGGTCGTTATCGAGTCGAGCCTCGAGAAGGGGCGCGGTTCAGTCGCCACGTTGCTGGTTCAGGCGGGAACGCTGAAGCAGGGCGACATGATCATCGCGGGCGAAGAGTACGGCCGGGTTCGCAATATGTTTGACGAGAACCAGAAGTCGGTGAGCTCTGCCGGCCCGTCGCAACCCGTCCTGGTGCTCGGCCTGTCAAAAACGCCAGCTGCCGGTGAAGAATTTCTTGTTGTGAAGGACGAGCGCAAGGCGCGCGAAGTCACCGAGTTCCGCCAGGCCAAAGCGCGCGACGCCAAGCTGGCGTTGCAGCAGGTCTCCAAGTTGGAAGACATGTTCAGCCAGATGGCCGTAGGTGATGCTTCTACCGTTTCCGTCATCATCAAGTCGGACGTACACGGCAGTGCCGAAGCGCTTAAGGATGCCCTGATCAATTTGTCGACCGATGAAGTCAGGGTCAGGGTTCTCGGTTCCGGTGTCGGTGGTATCACGGAGACCGACGCGAATCTCGCGGCGGCGTCCAATGCGGTGATCATTGGCTTCAATGTGCGCGCCGATGCAGCAGCCAGAACGATGATCAAGGAATCCGGCATTGATGTGCGTTACTACAGCATCATTTACGAAGCCATCGACGACGTGAAAGCGGCGTTGACCGGATTGCTGGCACCGGAAATTCGCGAACAGATCGTTGGTCTTGCAGAGGTCAAAGAAGTCTTCAAGTCACCGAAATACGGCGACGTTGCAGGTTGTATTGTTACGGAAGGCTACGTCAAGCGCTCCAATCCGCTCCGTGTTCTGCGCGACAATGTTGTGATTTTCGAAGGCGAGTTGGAGTCTTTACGTCGCTTTAAGGACAACGTCAACGAAGTGCGCTCGGGAACGGAGTGCGGTATCGGCGTCAAGAACTACAACGACGTCAAAGTGGGCGACCAGATTGAGTGCTTCGAGCGCGTTGAAGTTGCTCGTACGTTGGACTGATGCCTCGCGAGTATTCACGAAATCAACGGCTCGGCACGGAAGTGCTGCGCACCTTGAGCGAATTGCTGCGCTTCGAGACGAAAGACCCGCGGCTGAAGAACGTATCGCTGACCGGCGTGGACTTGTCGCGGGACCTTGGCGTTGCGCGCGTCTATTTCAGTTTGCTGGATCCGGGGGATAGCGTTGAACCGGTACGGGAAGGCCTGGAGCGAGCCTCCGGCTTTCTGCGCAGCAAACTCGGCCAGTCACTGCTAATACGTCATGTACCCGAGCTGCGCTTTTTGCATGATGACAGCGCGGCCGAGAGTTCGAGAATGAGCCAGTTGATCGATCGCGCCCTGTATCCAGACGGCGGCAAGTAAACCTGATGAAGAGTTCCAGACAGAGTCGGCGCGAGGCAGTCGATGGCCTGCTGCTGCTGAACAAGCCGGCAGGATTGAGTTCCAATCAGGCGTTGCAGCGGGTAAAGCGGCTGTTGAACGCGAAAAAGGCGGGCCACACTGGCAGCCTCGACCCGGCTGCCACCGGCATGCTGCCGCTGTGTTTCGGCGAGGCGACAAAGGTTTGCCAGTTCCTGCTCAACGCGGACAAGACTTACCGCGTGACGGCAAAACTCGGTGTTGCCACCGATACGGGCGATGCGGAGGGCAGCGAGACAGGGCGGCAGGACGTACCCGCGCTGTCGACCGAGGAATGGCATCAATTGCTGCAGGGCTTTGTCGGTGAATCCACGCAGATACCGCCCATGTATTCGGCATTGAAGCACGACGGGAAGCGGCTGTACGAACTCGCCAGAAAAGGCCTGACAGTGGAGCGCAAGCCACGGGCCATTCGCATCGATGAGATTGAATTGCTCGAGGCGGCGGCAGGGCGGCTGGTATTTCGGACGCGCTGCTCCAAAGGCACCTACATCCGGGTCCTGGTTGAGGATATCGCCAGGGCTGCCGGAACTGTGGCGCATACGGCCAGGCTGCACCGCGAAGAGGTTGGTGATTTTCATGTGGCTGACATGCTCGAAATGAGCGTGCTCGAGGCGGCGGCTGAAGGCGGCAGCGGGCTACAGCAGCACCTGATTGCGCCGGATCTGGCCTTGGGCCGGTTGCCAGCAATTTCGCTGAACCACGCCGACACTGTACGTTTTTGTGGCGGCATATCGGTGTTGGGAGTTGCACCAGGAGTTTCCGGATTGGTACGTGCCTACGGTGACGATGCGAGATTTTTGGGAGTCGGTGCGGCATCTGAGGATGGCTCGCTGGCACCCAAACGAGTGTTTAACACGGGTGAAAAAAACCCGTAGTTATTTGATTTTGGACTATTAATAGGCTTGAACAGGCGCTAAAATGCGCCCTGCAAAAAAGGGCCTAAAAGAGAAGAATTGGAGTATTTGAAAGATGTCGCTGTCGACTGAGACGAAAGGTACGATTGTTAAAGACTATGCCCGTGGCGAAACAGACACAGGGTCCCCCGAGGTTCAGGTAGCGTTGCTTTCTGCACGCATCACCGAGCTCACCGAGCACTTCGGCACACATAAGAAAGATCACCACAGCCGTCAGGGCCTCCTGCGGATGGTCAACAAGCGACGCAAGTTGCTCGACTATCTGAAGGCAAAAGATCAAGATCGATATCGCGAGCTGATTTCCCGGCTCGGTATTCGTCGTTAATCGACGAGTCATTCTGGCAATGCGATAAATCAGCGTCGATCCCCAAAAGGACCGCAGCCCGTCGCTCTTGCCCAAATTCAAAGTAGAGAAAGCAAAGTGAAATCAATCAAGAAATCGTTCAAGTATGGTGAACACGAGGTCACCATCGAGACCGGCGCTATTGCGCGTCAGGCCGATGGTGCAGTGATGGTTAACATGGCGGACACCCAGGTATTGGTGACTGCAGTAGGACGCAAGGTGGCTGAACCGGGTCGGGATTTCTTCCCGTTGACCGTGAATTACCAGGAGAAGACGTATGCTGCGGGCAAGATCCCGGGCGGCTTCTTCAAGCGCGAGGGCCGGCCGAGCGAGAAAGAGACGCTGGTTTGCCGCCTGATTGACCGTCCGATTCGGCCGCTGTTTCCGAAAGGCTTCACGAACGAGGTCCAGATTATCGCGACAGTCATGTCTCTGAATCCGGACGTTGATCCTGATATTCCTGCGCTGATCGGTGCTTCGGCAGCGCTGGCAATTTCCGGAATGCCGTTCGCCGGGCCCATCGGTGCGGCGAAAGTTGGTTATCGCGACGGCCAGTACCTGCTGAATCCTGGGCTTGAGTCGCTCAAGACCTCCGATCTGGAATTGGTCGTAGCCGGCACCAAAGATGCGGTGCTTATGGTTGAGTCCGAAGCTAACCAGCTGCCTGAAGATGTCATGCTCGGTGCCGTAATGTTTGGCCATGAGCAAATGCAGGTGGCCATTGCTGCGATTGCGGAACTGGCGGCAGAAGCTGGCAAACCGGCGTGGGCATGGGAAGCGCAGGTCGAGAACGAATCACTGGCAGCAGCAGTAGCCGCGAACGCTACGGTAGGCCTGACGGCCGCGTACCAGATCACCGATAAGCAGGATCGGCAGTCTGCGGTCGGCAAAACCAAGGCCGCCGCTGTTGATGCGCTGGCGTCCGGAGACGACGCTCAGTTTTCGGCTGAGGACGTGAAAGGCGCTCTGTATAAGCTCGAAAAGAAGATTGTGCGCGGCCGCATTATTGCCGGGAAGCCGCGAATTGACGGTCGTGATGTCGCAACCGTTCGTGGCATCGACGTGCAGGTCGGCATTCTGCCGCGGACGCACGGTTCGGCAATCTTTACCCGTGGCGAGACACAGGCAATTGTTGTCACCACGCTGGGCACAGGACGCGATGCTCAAATCATCGACGCAATCGAGGGCGAGCGTAAAGAGCAGTTCATGCTGCATTACAACTTCCCGCCGTTCTCCGTCGGCGAAACCGGTTTTGTCGGCTCGCCGAAACGCCGTGAGATTGGTCATGGCAAGCTGGCACGTCGTGGTATCCAGGCTGTTATGCCGAAATTCGAAGAGTTCAGCTACGTAATTCGCGTTGTTTCTGAAATTACCGAGTCGAACGGCTCGAGTTCAATGGCCTCGGTGTGTGGCACCAGTCTCGCATTGATGGATGCAGGCGTGCCGATCAAGGCGCCGGTAGCCGGTGTAGCAATGGGCCTGGTCAAGGAAGGCAACGATTTCGCCGTATTGACTGACATTCTTGGCGACGAGGATCACCTCGGCGATATGGACTTCAAGGTTGCCGGCACCAAAGACGGCATAACGGCCTTGCAGATGGACATCAAGATACAGGGCATTACGCGCGAGATCATGGACAAGGCACTGGCTCAGGCACGCGACGGTCGTCTGCATATCCTTGCCGAGATGAACAAAGTAATCAGTGCCCCACGCGAAGAAATGTCCGAGTGGGCGCCGTCAATTATTGCGTTCAAGATTGATCCGGAGAAGATTCGCGACGTGATCGGCAAGGGCGGATCGGTGATTCGTGCGATGACCGAAGAGACAGGTGCCACGATTGATATCGATCAGGATGGTACCGTGCGAATCGCGTCAGTCGATGGAGCTTCGGGTCGTGAGGCGCAGCGCCGTATCGAGCTAATCACCGCGGACGTCGAAGTTGGCCGTATTTATGAGGGCAAGGTTGCTCGCCTGATGGATTTCGGTGCTTTCGTGACCATACTCCCCGGTAAAGACGGGCTGGTTCACATCTCGCAGATATCCAATGAGCGCGTAGAGAAAGTCAGCGACAAGCTCGCCGAAGGCGACGTCGTCAAAGTCAAAGTTCTCGAAGTCGATCGTCAGGGAAGGGTGCGGTTGTCCATGAAGGAAGTGGACGCAGCATAGGTCTCCAGAAACCCCAGGATCCGTGGCGGCAGATAGAATTTCGGCCGCCACGGCGTTCCACTTTCTATAAAGCCCACATGGCCGCCTGAGTCGGCTAGCTCGATCGTGACGTGCTTGGACAGGCGGTCCGCCAGCGGAATCACCGCTGGCGTCATGAACGGGTCGTCCAGGGCATTAATAACAAGTGTCGGGCACTGGATATCCTTCAGGAAACGGCCTGAACTGCAGCGATCGTAGTAATCCTGCATGCCTGCGAAGCCGTGCAAAGGTGCAGTTACCGCATCGTCAAACTCCGCGAACGTCTTGGCGCGCATGGCCCGGTTCCAGTCAAACGCTGCCGTGTGTTTGTTGAATTTTCGCATCACGGAAGTCTTCATCCGTTTTATCAAATAATGCTGATAAAGTTTTGAAAAACCTGTATTTAATGCATCAGAACACTGATGCAAATCCAGCGGCGCACAAATCGCCACGGCGGCCTTCAGTGGTGATCCCTGGCCAGCTTCGCCCAGGTACTTAAGCAGAATATTCCCGCCGAGGGAGTAGCCTGCCGCAAACAATGGGCCGCTATGACCACGCTCCCGAAGCTGATCCAGAAAAAAGCGAATATCGTTGGTCTCGCCGGCGTGGTAGCGACGCGGCAGGCGATTGCGATAATCGCCGCAGTCCCGCGAATGGAGTACGCAGGATCGCCAGCGATGCCTTTGCGCCGCCCGCATCATCATTCTGGCGTAGGACGAGTCGGCGGAGCCCTCAAGCCCGTGCAGGATGACCAGCAATGGTGCCGATAACGGAAGATCGTCGCCGGCAATTGGCCAATCAATAGCGGTTGCGTCGCCATCCGGGAGTTCCAGCAATTCGCGGCGCAGTCGCAGCCGCTTTGGAGCTACCCAGGGCAGTTGTGGGAATACAGTTTGTGCCTGGCGATTTGCGAGCCACCATGGCGGCCGAAAATGGCTGCGAATGATTCGCTTGCCAGCTGTGTCGCTTGTCATTGCTGCAGGTTGTCGCCGGTTGCACTCGGGCCCGAGTGTCGGGCAAAAAAATGGCCCCCCGCTTGCGCGGGGGGCCCGCCGTGGAGTGTAAACCCCTTCAGGCATTGCAACAGGGGGCGGGGGAGCGTATCCCTGTTGCAAGAGTCAAGCTATTGTATCTAAGGCCATGATGTCAAGGGTTTTTTTTCTGGCGTTGTGCGGCTGGTCGGGATCTCGGTTTCGCCCCGCAATAGACCAATATTCCAGTTATGCAGGGCCCAATCCCAGATCCGGACAAGACTGGCGCCAGCGAGTGCAGCCGGCGTCGGCTGTCGCAGCGCGGCAAGCACCGCCAGCAATGTTGTTTCAATATCCTGTAGCGATACGGCGTCTGCCCCGGACCCTTTGCTGAGTTTTTTTCCCTGCGCGTTGATCGCGATCGGGATGTGTATGTAATTCGGCGTCGGATAATTGAGCAAACGCTGCAGCCAGATCTGTCGAAGCGTGGAATCCAGCAGATCGATGCCGCGCACGATATCAGTAACACCCTGGTCCTGATCGTCAACCACGACAGCCAGATGGTAGGCAATCAGGTCGTCTTTGCGGCGAACTATGAAGTCGCCTGACTCGGATTCGAGGCGTTGGGATTGCAGCCCCTGCAAACCGTCCGTGAACGCCAGGGTCGAATTTTCGGTCCGCACCCGGACCGCCGTCTCGATCGCGTCCGCGCCGCTGCGACAGGTGCCAGGATAGATCGGACCGAGATCGCCCAGTTCCACGCTCTCAAGCTCACTGCGCGAACAACCGCAGCGGTAAGCGAGGTCTCGCTCCAGCAGCCAGTCGACCGCCTGATCGTGTTGCCGGCGACTGGCAGCCTGAAATCGAACCGGGCCGTCCCATTCGAATCCGAATGCTTCGAGCGCCTCGAGAATCGTCTCGGTGGAACCCGCCTGTTCGCGCGGCGGGTCGATGTTTTCGATGCGCAGTAACCAGCGGCCAGCCTGGGTACGTGCCTCCAGATAGCTTGCGGTAGCTGCGATCAGTGACCCGAAATGCAGTGGCCCGGTGGGCGACGGGGCAAATCGTCCAACATATCGCCCGTCGCGCCCCAGCGAATTACCGGTAGCGATCGTCCCGGTCTCTGAACTGACGTTCTGCGACTTCGCGACGCTCTTGCGCTTCCAGGCACAATGTAGCGACGGGACGCGCCTCAAGTCGCTTCAGGCCTATTTCCTCGCCGGTTTCATCGCAGAAGCCGTAGGTCCCTTCCTCAATCCGGACCAGCGCCGACTCGATCTTGCGCAGCAATTTGCGCTCACGATCCCGGGTCCGCAATTCCAGGCCAAATTCGGACTCTTGAGTGGCACGATCATTCGGATCCGGAAAGTTCGCTGCTTCGTCCTGCATGTGATGCACGGTGCGATCGACTTCGAACATCAACTCGCGCTTCCAGGCAGCGAGAATCTTGCGAAAGTGATCGAGCTGTCCATCGTTCATGTACTCCTCGCCGCGGAGAGTCTTGTACGGTTCGATGCCATGAATCGGGCCAGTCAATACGTCGCCACGGGAGCGCGAGCGCTGCGGCGGTGGCTTGTTGCCGACCGCTTTTTGAGCGAGGGCCCTTTTCTTGCTCGATTTCTCAGGCAGCGCTTTCTTTTTCTTTTTGCTGCTCTTTTTCGTGGCGACCTTCTTGGGTCCTTTGCTGGAAGGCGACTTCTTAACCGGGGCTTTCTTCGTCACGGACTTCTTTTTGGAGACCTTCTTGCCGGAAGACTTCTTCTTGCCGGCCGGTTTTTTGGCCACAGCCTTTTTCGCCACCTTTTTGGTGGCTACTTTCTTTTTGCTGACTTTCTTTGCTGCAACCTTTTTTCGTGAGGTTGTCGCCTTGGTCTGCTTCTTACTCGCAGTCTTTTTTGCGGGCATCAGGAGCTCCTGCAGGATCGAGAAAAGGGCGGGATTATACATTGCCGACAGCCGCATGGAAGCCTATTTTTTTCAGGGTTTTTCTGGCATCGAACAATTCGCCTAGAAGGCCGGTGGAATGTGGCTTCCCGCGCAATTACCAATTTCTTTGGACAATCGTTTTATTGGTCAAATTACATTACACTAGCCCGATTTGACGGGCCTTTGGCGTCTCTCTGCACATGCGATTAAGCAAAATCAAGCTCGCCGGCTTTAAGTCTTTCGTCGACCCTACCACTATCACCTTTCCCAGCAGCCTGGTCGGCGTCGTTGGGCCAAACGGTTGTGGCAAGTCGAACGTAATTGATGCTGTCCGCTGGGTAATGGGCGAAAGCTCGGCCAGCCGTTTGCGTGGCGACTCGATCACGGACGTAATCTTCAATGGCTCCAGTTCGCGGCAACCTGTGGGTTCCGCGTCTGTTGAATTGTTATTCGACAACAGCGAAACCACTCTCGAGGGGCAATACGCGAAATATGCGGAAATCGCGATTCGGCGAGAAGTGGCACGCGATGGGATTTCCAACTATTTCCTGAACGGTACTCGTTGCCGGCGCAAGGACGTAACCGGGGTTTTCCTTGGCACCGGCCTGGGACCACGCAGCTATTCGATCATCGAGCAGGGAATGATTTCCAGGCTGATTGAGGCGAAGCCGGAAGACATGCGCATATTTCTCGAAGAGGCCGCTGGCATTTCCAAGTACAAGGAACGGCGACGCGAGACGGCAAATCGCATCAAACACACCAAGGAAAATCTCGATCGACTTATGGACGTGGTCGATGAGATCGAGAAACAGATCCAGCATCTGGACCGGCAGGCTAAGACCGCCGAACGGTACAAGCGCCATAAGGACGACGAGCGGCGCACAGCGGCCGAATTGATCGCGCTGAGCATTGCGCAGATGACCGAGCGCGCCAATTCAGCTGCCCGGTTACTGGCGGAACGAAAGACGCAACTCGAGGCCGCGATCTCGAAGCAACGCAAGCAGGAAGCCAGCGTTGAAGAGGCACGCGTACGGCAGAGTGACTGCAACGACACGTTCAATAAGGTTCAGGGTCGTTACTACAAGGTGGGCTCGGAAATCGCCCGCATGGAACAGTCCATTGAACATGCGCATGAATTGCGCGAGCGCCAGGCCAAAGATCTGGAAGTAGCGCGGCAGAGCGCCACCGAGATTCTCGAGCACATCAACAAAGACAAAACGGAAATTGAGCAACTCGAATTGACCCTGAACGAGTTGATTCCCGGTCTTGAGCAGGCGCGTCAGAGCGAGGTGGTATCGACGGCATCGCTACGACAGGCCGAAGTGGCGCTTGCCGATTGGCAGCAGCAATGGGATGAATATACGTCGAAATCCAACGAGGCGCTGCAGCTCCGCAACATTGAGCAAACACGCGCCGAACAAATCGAATCGCGTATTCAAAGTTTCACCGAGCGTCGCAAGAAACTCGACGATGCGAAGTCGGACACCAGTATTGAAGAACTGAAGGCATCGTGCGATGAGCTGGCAGCGCTGGAATTGCGCAAGCGCCAGGCACGCGATGAATTCGCTCATCATCTTGATGATGTAAGCGAGAAAATTCGCAAGTTGCGGGAGCAGGACCAGAAGCTCACTCGACTGGTCGACGAACGTCGTGCGACTTTGCAGACGGCGCAGGGCAAGTACGCCTCGCTTGAGGCGCTGCAAAAAGCGGCACTCGGCGAAGGCGATGGCGACGTGCAATCCTGGCTCGAAGGTGCGGGGATCGAGGGCAACAAGCGAGTTGCCCAGACGATTGACGTTGCCGAAGGTTGGGAACGCGCCGTTGAGACAGTGCTCGGCAATTACCTGCAGGCTGTTTGTGTGAACGACATTGCAGCAATGACAAAGAGCATCAGCGGCCTGGCGTCCGGTGACGTTACGCTGCTTGAGGACTCACAGGGCCATATTGATCCGGCTCGCGCGATAGACACTCTGGCTGAAAAGGTCGCCGGAGCGCCACTGGCGATTCAAAATCTGTTGGCGGGCGTTCGAATTGCGAGTTCGCTTGGTGTTGCAATGGGTATGCGCGACAGCCTGGGCGAGTCGCAATCAGTGATTACCGCGGATGGTATCTGGATTGGCCGCGAATGGTTGCGCGTGGCGAAGGACAAAGACGCCAAGGCGGGAATTCTTGCACGCGAGCACGAATTGCGTCGCTTGAAGGCTGACAATCGCGAATTGCTGGCTCGATTTGAAAGTGCCAGTAAATTGTTGCAGGACGGCAGGTCGCGACAAAACCAGCTTGAAGAACGGCGTGAGACGGTGCAGCGAGATGCCGCAGCGTTGCTCAGCGAATATGCAGAGACCAAAACGGCGATGGATTCTGCGAGGTACAGACTTGATCAGGCCGACGCGCGGCGTATCGCGATTTCCGTGGAAGCGGGCGAGTTGGGTAATGATCAGTTTTCGGCTGAAGAACAACTGCGCGAGTCCCGACGCAAAATTGATCAGGCTGCCAGTCAGATTGAGAGCCTGGTGGTGGAACGCGATAGCCTCGAACAACGCCGTGAAGACCTGCGCGCAGAGTTGCTGCGAGTTCGATCGCAGGCAGAAGCCGATCGAGATACGGTTCAAAACATCACCATACAGTTTGAAAGTCGCCGTACGAGCAAGGATTCCGCTGCTCAGAACCTGTCGCGCATGAGGACGCAGCTTGATCATTTCCAGGCACGCGAGCGTGATATAGAGGGCCAATTGAGCCAAAGCCAGGCGCCGCTAGCCAGTAACAAGGCGTCACTTGAAACATTGCTCGAGTCCCGGGTTCATATCGAAAAAGAGCTTAACGCGGCCAGAACGCTGGTCGAACAGGTTGAAACTGAGTTGCGTGAGTTCGATCAGGCGCGCATGCAGATTGATCAGGCGGTCGAAGCGGAGCGCGCACGAGTCACCGAGGCAGAAATTGAGTCTCGGGAATTGCATGTGCGTCGCGAGGGCCTCGACGACCAACTGGCGCAAACGCGATTTGACCTCGAAGTCCTTGTGAATGAACTGGATGAGTTGGCCACAATTGAGTCGTGGGAAACCAAACTCGAAATTATTCGCAATCGAATCGACCGGCTCGGGCCGATCAACCTGGCGGCGATTGATGAGTTCAGGGAACAGTCGGAACGCAAAGAGTACCTGGATGCACAACTCCTGGACTTGAACAACGCATTGGCCACGCTGGAAGGCGCTATCCGCAAGATCGACCGGGAAACCAAGACCCGTTTCCGCGATACATTCACTAATGTAAACGAGGGTTTCAAGAAGCTGTTTCCGAAGCTGTTTGGTGGCGGGCATGCTTACCTGGATTTAATCGGGGATGATTTACTCTCGGCAGGCGTTACTGTAATGGCGCGACCGCCCGGCAAGCGCAACAGCACCATTCACCTGTTGTCAGGCGGCGAGAAAGCATTGACCGCGGTCGCATTGGTCTTTGCAATCTTTGAACTCAATCCTGCACCTTTTTGCCTTCTCGATGAGGTCGACGCACCGCTGGATGATGCCAACGTAGGTCGATTCTGTGACATCGTTCGGTCGATGTCGGAGAAGGTTCAATTCGTGTTCATTACGCATAACAAGGTAACCATGGAGATGGCGCGGCAGCTTACCGGCGTGACCATGCAGGAACCTGGCGTATCGCGCCTTGTATCCGTGGATCTTGACGAAGCGGTGAAAATGGCGGCGAGCTAGAACTGCGGAAATGGATGGACTGCGCGGGTTACTATTGCTGTTTGGGTTGCTGCTGATTGCAGGCGTCTACTTCTATAGTCGCGCGCAACGAGACAATCGAAAACCGGATGTGACGGTACAACGTCGACGTACCCCTTCACTGGGCGGCGAATCCAATGATTCCGATGTGCCGGAGGTGCTCGCGGAGCCTGATGAAATCGAGGCGGGCGACGATGCGCTGCCTGAGTCGGCACCAGCGGTAAGGAATCCATCGGTACAAAAGATCGTCACGCTTCGAGTAGTGGCCCGAAACAAGGGCGCGTTTCGGGGTGATGAACTTATTTTGTGCCTTCGTGGCATAGGCATGCGTTCCGGCAAGTTCGGTATTTATCATCGCTATGATGGCAATGACGAGAATCGAACTATTTTCAGTGCCGCGAGCCTCGTTGAACCCGGCAGCTTCGATCTGGCAAACATCAAAGAACAGGAGATACCAGGGATCAGCATGTTCCTGGTGTTGCCGGGCCCGATCGATGGAACGGAAGCATTTGATATGATGATGCAAGCCGCGCGTGCCATAGCACAAACAATAAATGCTGAATTGCTCGATGAATCCGGTTGCACGCTGAGCATTCAGCGCGAGAGATACATGCGCGAAGAAATCATTCAGTTTCAGCATCAGCGCAAGAAAATGGCTGACTGATCCGGCGTCGAACCAGAACTTATGCCAGCGCCAGCCGCTACAACCAAGAATCTGGAATTGCTGCGCGATCAGATTCGCCACCACAATTATCGTTATCATGTGCTGGATGATCCGGAAGTTCCGGATGCCGAGTACGACCGCCTCATGCGGCAGCTGCAAGAGCTCGAGCGGGAGCATCCGGAGCTTGTCACGACTGATTCGCCTACACAGCGTGTTGGTGATGAACCAGTGTTGGCTTTCGGATCCGTCAAACATCGGGTGCCGATGTTGTCGCTGGATAACGCTTTTTCGGCGGATGAACTGCGAGAGTTTCATCGGCGCGTAGCAACGCGGCTGGAGATGGACGTCGACGCGCCCCTGCAGTACGCCGCCGAGCCGAAACTGGATGGAGCGGCTGTCAGCCTGCTTTACGAGGATGGTGTTCTGGTTCGTGGTGCGACTCGCGGGGACGGTGCGACTGGCGAGGACGTTACTCACAATGTCCGGACCATCGAGTCGATCCCGTTGCGATTGATCGGGCGAAATTATCCGTCACTGTTGGAAGTCCGCGGTGAAGTATTCATGCCAAGGGCGGGATTTGAGACGTACAACGAAAAGGCGCGTGCGGCAGGCGAGAAGACATTTGTTAATCCGCGCAATGCGGCAGCCGGTAGCCTCCGGCAGTTGGATCCAAAGCTAACGGCAGCTCGGCCGCTTGATATCTATGTGTATTACGTCGGCGAGGCTGTGGGTGCGACGCTACCCTCATTGCATAGCGAAATACTTGATCAGCTGCAGGAGTGGGGGCTGAAGGTTTGTCCCGAAAGAAAGGTTGTCGATGGAGTTTCGGGTTGCCTGGAGTATTACGAGGCCATCGGTGCGATGCGTGATGCGCTTCCCTATGAGATAGATGGTGTCGTCTACAAAGTCGATCATCTCGCCATGCAGCGCGAACTGGGCCATGTGTCACGGGCGCCGCGTTGGGCGGTTGCGCACAAGTTTCCTGCACAGGAAGAGTTGACGGTGGTGCAGGGCATTGAGTTTCAGGTCGGCAGAACGGGCGCGCTGACCCCGGTCGCGAGGCTGGAGCCGGTATTTGTCGGTGGCGTAACTGTGAGCAATGCAACACTACACAACATCGACGAATTGCATCGCAAAGACGTACGTGTGGGAGACACCGTTGTTTTGCGACGTGCAGGCGACGTTATCCCGGAGGTCGCAAGTGTGATCGTGCAACGCCGGCCCGACGGAGCTCGACGCACGAATCTGCCGAAGAAATGTCCCGTTTGTGGGTCGGCAGTCAGTCGCGAACCGGGCGAAGCAGTCGCTCGCTGCAGCGGCGGTCTGTATTGCCCCGCCCAGCGAATAGAGGCTTTAAAACACTTCGTATCACGGAAAGCTATGGATGTTGACGGGCTTGGCGGTCGCATGATCGAACAGCTTGTTGCGATCGATCGCATCAAATCGGCGGCCGAATTATACGGCCTGAACCTGGGCGAGCTCGCGGCAATGGATCGCATGGGCGACAAGTCAGCCGGCAACCTGATAAAGGCGATTGAGGCGAGCAAATCGACGACACTCAGCCGATTCCTGTTCGCGTTGGGCATTCGGGAGGTCGGCGAGGCTACGGCTGCCAATCTCGCAGCGTATTTCGGAAATTTGGCCGGCATTGAACGCGCCAGTGAAGAAGAGCTCGAGCAAGTACCCGATGTCGGGCCAATTGTGGCGTCGCGTATCAGGGACTTCTTTGACGAGCCACACAATCTCGATGTTATTCGAAGTCTCCAGGATTCGGGTGTCCATTGGACGGATTCTGAGCCACAGCAAGCTGCCAATGAAGGTCCGCTTTCGGGCAAGACTTTTGTCCTTACCGGTACGCTGACCGCCATGACACGGGACGAGGCCAAACTTCTAATCCAGAGGTGCGGCGGTAAGGTTACTGGCAGCGTTTCCAAGAAAACCAACTTCGTGATCTACGGCGAAAATGCAGGATCAAAACTATCAAAAGCGCAAAGTCTCGAAGTACCTACCCTGAACGAGACGGCATTTCGCGCCCTGGTCGGGGGGCAGCTAGATCGATAAATGGTGCTTTTCAATCGGCAAAAATGGATGTTCCGCTCAATTAATAGAATTGAGAGATTTGCAACCAATCGACAATACTTGGTCTATTTTTCCCAACTTGATCTTTTTGTTGGCATAAATGATTTCACATGAATATATTTTCCGCCCATGCAAACCGACATCCAACGACAAATTCTCAACGCATTTTTGGTCGCACTAAAACCGATAGCACGAACCCTACTTCGATTCGGAATTGGGTTTAGAGAATTTTCTGAGATTGCTAAGACCGCGTTTGTAGATGTTGCTTCAAATGAGTATGGATTGCGGGGTCGCCCAACGAATGTCTCTCGAGTTGCGGTCATGACGGGGCTTACTCGAAAAGAGGTTAGTCGTGTCCGCGCAAGAATAGATAGCGGTCATGCTCAGGTTACCGTCAAATCAACTCCACTAAGCAAAATCTTACATAGATGGCATTCCGAGGATGAGTTCTTGGATAAGGCGGGTAGAGCAGCACCCCTCGCTTTTGGAGGCGAACAAAATTCGTTTTCTAGCTTGGTTAAACAATTCGGTGGAGATATCCCACCAGGCGCAATGCGAACCGAGCTGAAGCGCGTTGGAGCAATTGAAGAAAATGAGGATGGATCTTTGCGTGTTGTGAGCCGAGTCATTCGACCGGTGGGAGAACATGAAAAATTAATTACCGCGGTGATCCATGCAATGTATCCACTCGCCTCTACAATAGCGCAAAACGTCAATCCGGAGAGAGATGGTGAGCCTTGGACGCAGATTGTATGACGTCAGCGCCTATGGGACAGAATTAGTTCTGGTTTAAGAGAGTGTTTTTGTTCATC
>JAQCGO010000038.1 GCA_027618995.1 Pseudomonadota bacterium
CAAACCATTTCAACCTGATACGCCGCCTTTTTCAATTCAGCCAAACACTACTTTCGAGCATAGCTCCTATAGGGTCGGTCCGGCTATCAGTCCGCCAGTGGATCGGGCCTTAACTGAAACTTGTAGACTTTGGGCGTCGTGCCGCTGCCTGTTTCCATGTGAAAAGGAGTGCGACTGCTATAAGTTGCCCAAATACCTCGTCCTTTCCAGCCCGCATCCGGGTCATCGATGCGACCGTCTAACCACTTAGTATAGAAACCGGACGGATAGGGAACTCGCATTTTGAGCCATTCACCATCGTCTAAAACCAGCAGGGCTTCGCTCAGGTTGCCGGTATTGATCGGCGTATTCTCACCAAGCCCCAATACGCCGTGTTGATCCACCCAAGTGTAATAAGAACCTTCAACGCTGCCCGGTCTATCCAGGCCTTTGAATTGCGGCATGGGTTCGGTGTAGAAAGTCCAGCCTTCCTGACAGTGCTGGCCGGTTGCCGACGGCCCGTTTAAAGGACCCTTACACAAGCGCCTGTCGAAACTTGCCATCTGTCCACTGGCGAGCGCTGCCCACATCACACCATTGCGGTCAACGTCGCCCCCTCTCGGAGAAAAACCTTCAATAGCGTGACCGTCTTCAGCTAAAGGTGGTTCATAGTATTCCACCAAGGCGTTATTCGGGTCGTCACCCGGTAGCAAGCGGATGACTGCTCCCGGGTAGCCTAAAATCGTGCCCCAGACTGATCCATCCGGTGCCGGCGCCACAGCGTAGTAACTGCCCGGCGTGATCCGCATATCCTTGGCCGGATCCATGGCTTCCCCGGGCTCCGTATATTCGTCTCTCCGGCCGTTGCCGTTGGTATCAAGCACGAGGGGCGTCCAGCCCTGTGAGGCCGCTGCATCGCCAGTCGCCAGGAATTTGGCGGTATCCAGCCAGCCAATCGCCGGTCCACCACCGCTGGTCCAGAGCGTGTTGCTGGCATCCTCAGCAAACATCAGGTGGTGCGTGCTGAAACAGGTATCAATCGGCGTGTAGTTATCCGTGGCCGGATCGTAGACACCGAGTTGACGCCCACTGCTTTCCAACGGGAATTTCCGCGCGGATGGATGATCGGACCCCTCTCGGCACCATTCGGGATTATCGCGTCCCCTGACACGGGCGGTGAGCCAGACTCTGCCGTCCTGATCCATCATTGGGTTGTGCACATTGGTCCTTGAATCCCAGGCCGGCTCGTTACCCCAATAGGGTGACTCGTCCAGCATCGGACCTGAGATGGAAGGTGCACTCGGATCCAGCAAGGTCACCGGTATCTGCTCGATGGTGTGGTTTGCCGGATCCAGCACCGGCACATAATCGGAACTGACCTCAGTGGCCCCATACAATTTGCCGTTAGCATTAACGGTCGGATTACGCCGGTCTGTCGATACCAGATCGTGTAAATAGGATTTGGGGTCGGCCCAGTCCCAAATGGTGATCACCACATTTCTCTCCCGACCCTGGGGACGTTCCGGCGCCGTGGGCAACTCTCCTGCGGCGATGCGGTCTGTCCAGTCCGAGAACACGGATTCGAAAGCTGGAAGGCCGATTGAAGTCGCACCACTAACCATGTTTCCGCCAGCCTGTCCTGCTCGGATACGACGCGTCCACGCATCAGGGCCAGTCAGATCACTGAACAAACGCGGTATCTCTCGGGTCGCAGCATTGCCTATCTGATGGCAGGAGAGGCAGCCGCCATTACCAATCAACCGGATGAATTCCTCCTGATGAGGAACATTCGGATTAATTCCACGCGCGATTGCCCCTGCTCCTCCTGAAAACTGGTCTGCATCAGGGATCTTCAGTAAGGAGTACCAATAGCCGGCAGGATAATATTGAGCAGCCGTTGCCTTATCCTTCGCCACGACGGCCTGCAGATCCAATTCCGATCCGGGAGTCGCTCCTACTTTGGCTGAGTCAACCAGGCCATAGCCGCGAACCCATACCTGATAATCGGCATCGAGCAAATCGGGTAACAGATACTCGCCGCTGTCGTTGGTGACTACTATTTTGGCAAAAGGTGTTCCGAGGTCCTCTGTCTCGGCGATAACCCACACGCCGGCTTCAGGGCCGTTGGCACTGCTTACCCTGCCGCTTAAATCGCCGGGTTCAGCGCCTGTCGTTTCACTGCTTGTTGGTTCGCCGGCTTCGGGCTGTGTGCCTGCACTTTGCTTATCAGCGTCTTCAGACGAACAAGCACAGACCAAAAGCACTAGCGATAAAGAAATAGTTAACCTGGACATTGTTCACCCCCTGGCCGGATCGAGGCTGAGACTTATCTGGAGTGCGATCCTATTAGAGTCCTATCAGTTCTGCGCCGCGCAATACTGTTTAATAAATTCATTGTGATCGGGCAGCTTGGCAAGATTATGATTTACAAAAGTACTGATCTTTTCAAGCTCCAGCTTTAATGCCTCCGGTGGCAATATACGACTTGCACCGTGACAATGTTTCGGGAACAGGCCCTGCCCAAACATCACCTGAATCCAGGAGTGCGCGCGAAACAAATTCGCCAATTCCGACCACACATAGCCGTTTTCTTTAAAGAGCTCTATGCGGTGAACGAGGGTGTCCGGGATATCCATGGTGCGGTAAAAATTCCAGAATTCACTATCATCCCGTTGCGTCTGCTTGTAGTGCAAGATGACAAAGTCGCGCACAGCTTCCCATTCAATCCGGGTTTCACGATTAAAGCGCTCGGCCAGCGGTTCCATTGCACCTGAAAACGGGAAGAGCTTCATCAGGCGCACTACCGCAGTGTCAATCAAATGTATGCTGGTCGATTCAAGTGGCTCGACAAAGCCGCTCGATAAACCAATGGCAACACAGTTTTTGTGCCACGCATTTTTCCGGCGACCGGTCTTGAATCTCAGGAAATTGGGCTCGGTGATGGTCTGTCCGGTGATATTGCCGAGCAAAGTGGCACGGGCATCGTCGTCGGAACAAAACCGACTGCTGTAAACCAGGCCATTGCCGGTACGGCTTTGCAGGGGGATACGCCACTGCCACCCGGAGGAATGTGCGATGGCGCGTGTATAGGGGGGAGGCGGCTCGGTACTTGTCGTCTGTACAGCCAGAGCGCGGTCGGCGGCCAGCCAATGGCTCCAGTCCTCGAATTCAACATCGAGTGCATCGCCGAGCAGCAAGCTTCTGAAGCCGGTGCAATCAATAAAAAAATCACCGGCGACCCGTCTGTCCTGCTCTAGCTCCAGCGACTGGATATTACCCGTCACCGGATCCACGGCAATTTCGCTAATCTTGCCTTCGACCCGCCGGACGCCGAGTGATTCGCTTTTTTGCCGCAGATATCTGGCGTAGGCCGTTGCGTCAAGGTGAAAGGCGTACGTCAGTCGCGTCTCACCTACTGTTGGCGCGAATTTACCGGCCCTCGCTGCCTTCAATTCGAGGCAATAGTCCTCCAGGTTGCCGCCGAAGCCATTCGCTTGCGCTTCCAGCCAGTACTGGTGGAATTCGACCAGCCAGTTACTTTGCCCGATTTCACCGAAAGTGTGAACGTAGCTTTCGCCCGGCGCGCCCCAGTTGTCAAAGACAATGCCGAGCTTGAAGGTTGCCTGGGTTGCGCGCATGAACTCACGTTCATCGATGCCGTAAAACTGGTGAAATCTGTGTATGGTGGGAACGGTCGCCTCACCCACACCCACGGTTCCGATCTGGTCGGATTCGACCAGGGTGATTTCGAGCAAGTTACCGAGCCGCTTGGCCAGGCTGTAAGCTGTCAACCAACCAGCCGTTCCACCACCGGTGACGACTACGCGAATTTTCGCCTGCATCAATGGCTCTCCGGATTGGCAGTGTCGCAGGCAGATAACTGCAACAGCAGCAATGCCGGTATTCGCAATTTAGAGGTCCGTCGCATGTCCGCTTAGTCGGCAACCGGCCGCTGCACACGTTCAATAAACATTTTAATAAAGCGCGGCCAGTCCAGATCGTGCTGCACATTCATCTGTTGTGTTCCTTCCGCGCCGGGCCACACTTCTGATCCGCCAAGGGAAACGCCATAATTGATATCGTGATTGTCATCGACGTCGACATACATTTTCTCTGAGGTCACCAGGGAGGGATCGATAAGACTGGCGACCGCTATCTGGTCATACATCAACCAAACTCTGTCAGGGTCTGTTTCGAAACGAGGACCGAGGCTGATCTTGAGAAGATTAGTCAGCGGCGTTTCCACGGCAACCATCTTGTTATACCAGTCTCTTGTTAGCGCCGACTTTCGAGACACGTTCAAAGGTGAAAGCTCGATTGGGATGCCGGAACGCAGAGTGATTCTGGCAGCTTCCGGATCTACCCAAAAATTGTACTCAGCATTGGGCGTAATATTGCCGGCGCCATCCGGGAGCGAGGCTACCGCACCGCCCATAATGACCAGCTGCTTCACTTTGCCGGCGAAGTCAGGATTACTTTGAATCGCGCGAGCAATATTCGTTAACGGGCCCAGTGCGACGATAGTTATTTCCCCGGGATTGGCCAGTACTTCTCTCTCGATATAGGCCGCTGCGGGTTCGTCCTCAACTTTCTTCTTTGCGAATCCACCGTAAGGCTCGGTCGGTGGTTCATCGGAATACCAGCTGCCATATGATTTGACTGCAAAGTCACTTACTCTGTGCACGAGTGGAAGGTCGGCTCCTTCATGGACCGGAATATCAATTCGTTCGGCGATCTCAAGCATTCGAAGGACATCAGATGTTGCTTGTTCGAGACTATGGTTTCCGGCAACCGTAGTAATGCCGAGAATATCCAGTTCCGGCGACTGCAGCGCCAGCATCAACGCCAGCGCATCGTCCGTCGGCGGCATGGCGAAGTCAGTGTCAAAAATGATGGGGATACTGTCATCATTCTGGGCCGAGGTAAGGCCGGCGAAGCCAATAAGCCAGCAGCAAAGCAATACTCGGGATCGTAGTTTCATTTATGCACCCTGGATGAGATGGTTCATTTTCAATTGCGCGTGATGATCGGTAGAGTATAACAACTTTCGATTTTCGCCAGTGCGCGTCATTGGCACAAGCCCGAGGTAATTCGATGAGACTACTGTTCCCGACATTGTGCGCGCTCGCACTATCTGCCTGCGGATCTTCAGGCGATTCAGACCATACTGGTGATACCAGCGGCGAAAATGGCGTGCCAGACGATCGGCCCACGGTGGCGCTCATCATAAAGTCTCTTGCAAATGAGTTCTTTGTGACGATGGCCGATGGTGCGAGACAGCATCAGTCACAAAACGAAGGCGCGTATGACCTCATCGTTAATGGCATCAAAAATGAGACCGACCTCGCGCAGCAAGTCGCTCTGATCGATCAGATGATTGCGTCTGGCGTGGATGCGATCGTGATCGCTCCAGCCGACTCCAAGGCGGTTGTACCAGCGCTGGCACGGGCAGTGGCGGCCGGAATCGTCGTGGTTAACATTGATAACCAGCTCGATGCCGACACTCTTGCAGAGTATGAGCTGCGAATACCGTTCGTCGGGCCAGACAACTTTGCCGGCGCCGAAAAGGTTGGTAACTATCTTGCTGCAACGATGGAAGCAAACCAGTCCGTTGCCATACTCGAAGGTGTGCCGACCACTTATAACAGTCAAAGAAGAACTGCCGGTTTTTTGAAGGCCATGAACGACGCCGGAATTAATGTTGTCGCGCAGCAAAGTGCGCAGTGGGATCAGACGGCCGCGGTGACAGTTACATCCGGAATCCTCATACAGCACCCGGAACTGGACGCGATTCTTGCGGCCAATGACAACATGGCGCTTGGTGCTGTTGCCGCTATAGCTCAGTCGGGAAGAGGCGATGCTATTAAAGTTGTGGGCTTCGACAATATTTCTGCCGTGCAGGACCTGATCAGAGAGGGAAGAATCCTCGCAACTGCCGATCAACATGCCGCCCTGCTGGCCGTTTACGGTGTTGAATTCGCGCTTGAGGCCCTGAGTGGCGGCGCGACAGAGGCCGACAAAGCAACGCCAGTCGACCTGGTCACGATTGATACGCTCAAATAGTCGGATCATGACGGGGTCCGCTCGCCTTACTATCAGCAATCTCAATAAAGCGTTTGCGGCGCCTGTCCTGATCGGTGTCAACCTCAAAATTGCCCGCGGCGAAGTTCATGCGATTGTCGGGGAAAACGGTGCGGGGAAATCGACGCTTGTTAATATTCTTGCTGGCAATCTTCGCAAGGATGGCGGCGAAATTTCCCTCGATGGCAATATCTACGAGCCTCAGGGACCACGAGACGCGTATACGGCGGGGATCGCTTGTGCTGCGCAGGAATTAAGCAGTATTGAGACCTTGAGTGTGGCGGAAAATATTGCGCTTAGAGCGTTGCCACAAAAAAACTTCGTCATTGATCGAGGAGCCCTCAACGCAAATGCTTTAAAGTTAATGCAGCGTGTGGGGCTACAGAACATTGATCCGACTTCGTCTACTGAAGCCTTGAGTCTTGCAGATCGTCAATTGCTGGAGTTTGCGAAAGCAATTTCATTTGATTGCCAACTGCTCATCCTCGATGAGCCGACGGCGGCACTCACCGCGCCGCAGGCAGATCATTTGCATAGCATCATTGCGGACCTGGCTGCGGCAGGGAAGTCGATTATCTATATCAGCCATCGGCTTGATGATGTCTTGGATGTTGCCGACAACGTATCAGTGCTGCGGGACGGCGAGCTTGTCGTAACGACAGCAGCGAAACAGACGTCAGTTTCGGATCTGGTTGAAGAGATGACGGGACGAAACCAAATTACCTCGACGGCGCGCAGGGATTACGTGAGCGACGCAGGTGTTGTGTTGGACGTAACATGCCTGACCACCAACGATCTTCCCCATCCGATAGATCTTACGTTCAAATCGGGCGAGATCGTTGGCCTTGCAGGTCTTGCCGGTGCTGGCAGAAGCGAACTGCTATCGGCCTTGTTCGGCCTGGTGCCACTCACCGGTGGAACTGTGAAGCGCATGAATAACGGCGCAGCACACGTGGTGCTGAACGCCGGGCAGGCGGTCAGAAATGGCATTGCCTATCTCGGTGAAGACCGCCAATCGATGGGTCTTTTCCCAGGGCAGTCATTGCTCACTAATATGATGGTGCCGGGTTCGGCTGACATCAGGACGCTGCAATGCATTGATCATAAGAGAGAAAGAGATGCTGGTACCAAGCTCGTCGAGAAGCTCACGATCCGTTGCCAAAATCTGACTCAGGACATTCGCCAACTCAGTGGCGGCAATCAACAAAAGGCGCTGATTGCACGTTGGTTGCATCGTGATTCTGACATTCTGTTGCTCGACGAGCCGACGCGAGGCGTTGACGTTGGCACAAAGAACGCGATTTATGATCTGCTCATCAGTTTGAGACAAAAGGGCAAGACGATCATCATGGCCTCAAGCGAGATTGATGAACTAACAACAGTGTGTGATCGCATACTCGTCTTGTCCGATCGCAAACTGGTCAGATCGTTCGAAAGGAACGATTTTTCGGAACAGGATATTCTTACTGCTGCGTTTAGTGAGTTCACGGCGTCCGTTGAAAATCAATCAACGTCAGACAGCAGGGTCGCGTCACCTCTACGATGAATATCTGGCGATTAATGAGACGAAACGCAGAAGACAATTTTATTGTTGCGTCACTGATCTTGCTGATTCTGTTTTTTGGCTTTTCATCAGACAACTTTTTCTCAGTGATCACGCTGACGACGATACTCAATCAATTGCCGGCACTGACTTTCGTGACAGTCGGAATGACTTTGGTCCTGATCGTCGCCGGCATCGATTTGTCAGTTGGTTCTGTAATGGGGTTCTGTGCTGCAGTCGTTGGCGTTGCTGCCGTCGCTTGGGGTCTACCGTTGTGGATGGCTTGCCTGATGGGATTGGGTACCGGCCTCCTCTGCGGGGCGGTTAATGGTCTACTCGTCGCCTATTTCTCGCTGCCATCGTTCATTGTGACGCTCGGCATGCTGGAGATGGCGCGTGGACTTGCTTATGTGACGACAGGTTCGCAAACCATGTACATCGGCTCTCAGATTCAGTCACTGGCATTGCCGCTGCCCGGCATTGGCGTATCAGCTGCATTGATTTCTGCGATTGTTTTGGTGATTACAGCGCAGTTCGTATTGACGAGGACCGTGCTGGGTCGTTACCTGGTTGCGATTGGCAGCAATGAACATGCCGCACGTATGTCGGGGATTGATCCGCGACCGTATCGTCTGATGGTGCTCGCGGTCTCGGGCGCACTGGCTGGAATCGCCGGAATATTCAACGCAGCCTACCTGGGGTCTGCAGATCCCAATGCCGGAATTGGGCTGGAGCTATCCGCTATTGCAGCTGCCGTTATCGGCGGAACCAGCCTGATGGGCGGTCGTGGTTCGATCATAGGCGCCTTCACCGGCGTATTGATAATCGCGGTGTTGCAAAACGGGCTGGCGCAAATTGGCGTATCCGAACCGACGAAACGATTGATCACAGGTGCTGTGATCATCATTGCTGTTGTGATTGACCGTTGGCGGGCAAAACACGCATCCTCCTCCTGAAGCAGGGCCTGGGATCGTGAGTACGCGATTACTCAACACCGGCACCCAGCTCCGATAAAGCAACAAAACTCTATAAGGAAACGATCATGCGCCTGCGACACCTTCTAACCGGCCTGATTGCCCTGACGGGCTCACGTTACGCTATCGCGGAACCGGAATACTATCGCCTGCAATTGGACGTCGCTATCAACAAGCCAGCTGCAGAGGTTTGGTCCAAAGTCGGCGGCTACTGTGACATCGGTGAATGGCTGAACCTCGATTGCAAGATTACGCAGGGCGATGGTGGGATTGGCACCGTTCGCGTTCTGAATGGAACTATTGTTGAGCCCATGGTAGCCCAAACCGAATTGTCCTACGGCTATACCCAGCCCGTGAAAGAGGGTGAGTACTACACGCTGTATCATGGATTTATGGAAGCAAGGCCGGTCAGCGAAACCACGTGCAAAATAATCTACACCGTGATGTGGGATACGTCCCGAGCCAGCGTAGAGGAGACCAAAGTCACTATTGATCGTCGACGCGATCTTTTTACCAAGGGATTGGCGAAGATGAAGGAAATCGCCGAGGCGCAATCTGCAGAAAAAAGGTTGCAAGAACAACTATCGGATTTGTAACTTATTAATTTTTAAGCGTAATTACTTGTTGCCTGCGCAAGACTCTTGTTGCCTACATATCGTTACGTCAAAATTATTTGCAGACTGCAAACAAGTTAGGATACAGTCCATGTAATCGTTTTCAAGTTGAACAACAATTTAGAACACTGTTTACGTATCTATTCAGGTGAGGGGACCAGAAATGATTAAGAGAACAAAAGTAGCCGCTGCAGTTTCAGCGGCTTGCGTGTTGATGGCCGGTCAGGTAGTGGCGCAGGAGGTAGTAACGCAGGAGGAGGCTATCGAGGAGGTCTTGGTCAAAGGTTATCGCAGCAGTTTGCAAGCGGCCCTCGATCTCAAGCGTGACTCTTCAGGCATTATGGACGCGATTTCCGCGACTGATATTGGCAAGTTCCCGGATACAAACCTCGCCGAATCGCTGCAGCGCATCACCGGTGTGTCCGTCAACCGCGTAGAGGGCGAGGGTGCCGAGGTAACGATTCGCGGCTTCGGCGGCCAATTTAACCTCGTAACACTGAATGGCCGGCAACTGCCCGCAGCCGATAACGCCGCCGGTTTCTTTGGCCTCAACGCCAGCTCCGGCGGCGGCAATTCGCGCTCCTTCGACTTTTCGAATATTGCGTCGGAAGGCGTATCGGGCTTGCAGGTTTACAAATCCGGCAGGGCTTCAGCGCCGTCCGGCGGTATTGGTGGCACGATCAACGTGGAGACCCATCGACCCCTGGAACTGGGTACTCAGTTCTCCATCGCTGCCAAAGGCGTTGACGACGCCGGTGGCGACGGCACTACACCCGAGTTTAGCGGCCTGGGCAGCTGGACCAATGACGCAGGTACCTTCGGCGTGACGGGCTTCGCTTCCTACCAGGAGCGCGACTACTCGAATCGCACGGCGCTTGGCGCGGGCTTCTTCGTCGCGCAAACGCCTTTCGATACGAGCGTTCCAGCCTTCGCTAACGCGACCATTATCAATCCACCGAGCGCCACTCAACTGGCCGGATTTATGCCGAATGCCTCTATGACCTATTCTGAGGGTCAGCGCGAACGTACGAACATTTCGTTGACCGCGCAATACGCACCCAGTGACCGCATGACCTTGACCTTCGACACAATGTGGGCGCGGACTGATCAGGAGTCATGGGCTGTTGGTGATCTACCCTTCTATGTTCGCCAGTTCGATTTCGCCTATTTCGATGGCAATCCTGTATTCACTGTTCCTCTCCTCCTGGGCGAGCCGCTCGTGTCCGGTGGCGGCAGCGACTTCAGCCAGGCGGGTAAGGAGCTGCCATTCCGTAATTCGCTCTTTTACATGCGAGACGAGATGGAGCAGCACGGTGTCAATCTGGACTATGCACTCAATGACGCGTGGACGATGAACCTCGACGTGTATACCGCCAAAGGGACAGCCGGCGGCAATGGCCCTGGTGGCGCAATCTTTGATGCTATCTCCATTGGCGGTCAGGCTGTCGCCATGCAATGGATGGACTTCACAACCGACCTCACGCAGTCCGTCCAGGCCATTGCGGACGGTTCGGGTCCCACCAGCAATCTGGTCAACGGTGTGCTGACGAGCTACGCCGGCGGCAATGCGAACGGTGTCTTCGAAAAGTCGGATCTTGGTTCACAGTGGATTCTCAGGGAATTCCGTGAACAGGAAAGCACCATGGACCAGGTACAATTGAAGTTCTCCTGGGACAACGGTGGTGGCGTGAGGGCCAATTTCGGCCTCGGCTATTACGACAACGAGATTATTCAGCTGAATACCAGCCAGCGTGAGGAGCTCGGCGGCTGGAACACGGGCTTCATTGGCGATATCGCGACGCTGTTGGGAGAAGATGCTATCGAAGAGGTCTGCATTTCCTGCGAGTTTAATGACCACGACAATCTGATCAAGTCGGAGGCCGAGCTGATCGCGGATTACACCGCTGCCGGCGGAATCCTGGCCGAGGGCGCCTCGTTTCGAGTTATAGGAGAGAATGCGTTCTTCATCGACCCGATAGCGTTCGCGGCGGGCTTTGACGGCTTCACCAGCGGCGGCGGGGTTGTATACGACGCCAACAACCGCAAGACAACGGGCACGAACGACCGCACCATTCGTGAGTCAGCCGCGTCGGCCTACGCCGAGCTTGTCATGGACGGCCAAGTCAGCGACATGCCGCTGCAGGTCGTAGTTGGGGTGCGCTACGAAAAAACGGACGTCGAATCCTTGTCGGTGCAGTCAATCCCAATATCCAAGGACTGGACATCGGACAACGATTTCACCACGATATTCGGTCCGACAGCCGCGGTGCAACAGACACACGATTATGCCTACATTCTGCCAAACCTCGACTTTGCGTTGGATGTCACCGACAACATCAAGCTGCGCGCTTCGATGAGCCAAACCATCGCTCGTCCGGAGTTGGGCAGCATGTTCGTCGATACCACTGCCGGTAATCCGGGAACGGCGACGGCACTGGGTGGCCAGTGGAGAGGAAGCAGCGGTAACGCGCAACTGGATCCGCTGGAGTCGAATAACCTCGATCTGTCGTTCGAGTACTACTACGGGGAGGGAAGCGCCGTTACGGTCGCTTACTTCGACAAGTCGATTTCGAACTTTGTCGGCATCGAGCAGGTAACAAAGCCCCTGTTCGGTATAACCGATGTCGCCAGCGGCCAAGCGGGTACGGTCTCGGGCGACGCCCGCGCGGCATTGGAGGCGCAAGGTTGGGTCGCGACCGAGACAAACCTGTTCACCATGACGGCGATTCTCGCTAATCCGGATGATTTCCCAGGTGGTGCCGCCGAGTTCATCGATCCGAGCCAGCCGGGAGGTTCGCAGCAGTCATCCGACATTGCCACCGCGTATGACATTCCGCCGCAGCCGGGCGATCCATTGGCCCAATTTCTGGTGCAACAACCTACGAACGAGGATAATGCCAATATCGATGGCTTTGAGGTAGCCCTGGTGCACTTCTTCACTGGTGCTCTCCAAGGCTTCGGCATTAATACGAACGCGACCTTTGTGAGTGGTGACGTCTCGTACGACGTCAGCCTTCCTTTCGATCAAAATCAGTTCGCCTTGACGGGATTGTCGGACTCGTTCAATTTCATCGCCTTCTGGGAGAACGAGACGTGGAGTGCACGTATTCTCTACAACTATCGTGATGAGTTCCTTTCGAGCACCAACTGGAGCAGCAACATACCGCGGTTTGTTGACGAGTACGAACAGATTGACTTCAATATCTCGTTCCAAGCCACTGATAATCTGGCGTTTACCCTTGAAGGCATCAATTTGACGGAAGATCCGGTCGTCTTCCGTGGCCGCTCAGAAAACCAGGTACAGGCCTATATTGAAACCGACAGGCGCCTGATGTTGGGCGCAAGGTACGTCTTCGACTAGAGGTCGGCAAGATCAGACGCAGGATCTGCGTACCCACCGGCTCGCCGGTGGGTACGTCTTGTCTTTCACTAATACGCTCGGAGGCGACAAATGAGCACTGCGCAATCCACTGTGGCGGAATTTAGCGAGGCTCAAAAACGCTGGTTGTTCATTGGCTGTTTTGTCGCATTGACTGCGACCTCGTTTGGTTTCGTTGTTCGTACGCAGCTCATTGGCGAATGGGGCGTTGAATTCAACTTAACCGAAGTACAGAAGGGCGAAATTTTCGGCGTAGGATTGTGGCCATTCGCCATCAGCATCATTCTGTTTAGCCTGGTCATTGACAAGATTGGTTACGGCAAGGCGATGGTGTTCGCGTTTGCGTGTCACATCATGTCGGTCATTCTGACGATTTACGCGACCGGGTATTGGCCCTTGTACATCGCTACATTTATTGCGGCCCTTGGCAACGGAACGGTTGAGGCAGTGATCAATCCTGCTGTCGCAACGATGTATCCAAAAGATAAGACAAAGTGGCTGATCATGTTGCACGCGGGTTGGCCTGCCGGTCTGGTGCTGGGTGGCATATTGGCGATCGGCATGGGTTCCCTGGCCTGGGAGTGGAAAGCAGCACTAATATTGATTCCGACCGTTATTTACGGCGCGATGCTGTTCAGACGTTCGTTTCCTGTCAATGAGCGTGTCGCGAGTGGCGTGTCGTACAACGCGATGCTTAAAGAGGCTGGTGGTCTCGGTGCCTTGATCGTTCTGTACCTCATAATCAGCGAGATCGGCCGGGTCTTCAACATTGATCCCTGGATCAGCACCGGAATCGCAGTAGCAATGGCGGCAGCGTTCGGCTTTTACGTCAAGTCCTTGGGTCGTCCAATCTTCGTGATCTTATTGCTCATCATGATTCCGCTTGCGACTACCGAGCTGGGAACGGACGCGTGGATTACGCCGCTAATGGAGACCGAAATGTCTGCGCTGGGCCTGAACCCCGGATGGGTGCTCATTTACACCTCGGCCATCATGCTGGTGTTGAGGTTATTCGCTGGGCCCATTGTGCATAAATTGTCACCGCTGGGACTGTTGATGGCGAGCAGTGCGGTAGCTGCAGCGGGTCTTGTCGCGTTGTCGTCAACGGCAGGCATGATGATATTTGTGGCCGCGACGATCTACGGTCTTGGTAAGACGTTCTTTTGGCCAACCATGCTCGGCATTGTTGCGGAACAGTATCCCAAAGGTGGTGCGTTGACGCTGAACGCAACCGGCGGTGTGGGCATGCTAGGTGTCGGCGTGGTCGGCGCGGTGTTTCTGGGTCTGATTCAGGACCAATCGATCGATACGCAGCTAGCCAATGAGCATCCGGCGATTCACGCGCAGGTCGTCACGACCAAGAACAGCGTCTTCGGTGAATACGACGCGGTGGATCCGGCGTTGCGTTCCAACGTATCAGACTCGGACAATGTGGTCATTGACCAGACCATCGTGGAAGCAACAAAGGGCGCACTGACTACAGTGGCTATCTTTCCGGTTTTAATGTTTTTGTCGTATCTCGGACTGATTCTGTTTTATCGATCGCAGGGTGGCTATCGACCCAAAGAATTGGCGGACGAGAGTGGGGGAACATAACGCCATTCAACCGGCCGGAAAGCCGCAACTCTCGTATCATTGGTCCACTCAACGATACCAATGCCGTCGTAGCAATGGCCGCCTGGCACGAGGAATCGCAACGCTAGGACTAACTGTCTTTGTTTCGAGCGTCCTAGCCCAGTCGAACACGTCGCCGGGACAACGGCCGCGGCCGGTGACTACGGCAACAGAGCTTGCGCAGAAGCCGATTCTGGACGGAATTATCGTGGGAGATTCCGCCTGGGAGGGTGTGGTTCCAGCTACCGGTTTCACGCAAAAACAGCCGGACGAAGGCCGTGAAGCGACCCAGAAAACGGAAGTATTCATTGGTTACACCAACACGGCTATATATATAGGTGTCATAGCACACGATGACGATCCGTCAACCATAGTAGTTGCCGATAGCCGACGCGACTCGTCACTGAATGATACTGACAGCTTTCAAATCATCATTGACGGCCTGCTGGATAGGCAGAATGGCTACCTGTTCGGTACCAGTCCGGCGGGCGGACAGTACGATGCACAGGTCATTAAGGAAGGCACATCCGGAATATTTGGTGCGCGCGCTGGCGGATTTAATCTGAACTGGGACGGTAGTTGGAACCTAGAGGCAAGACTCACGGATACTGGCTGGGCTGCAGAATTTGAAATTCCGTTCAAGACCCTGCGTTATGGCAAGGGAGATGAGCAGAATTGGGGCATCAACTTCCAGCGCATCATTCGCAACAATAACGAGATCGTTTACTGGGCTCCGCTGGATAGGCAGCACAATTTAAATCGCGTGTCCGAAGCGGGAACCCTGCAAGGCATCCGCCCGCCAGATTCGCGCAACCTTCAGATTACACCCTTCGCGCTGGCAAGCAAGGAAGAGGGCGGGAGTATCATCGGTACTGAAAGCGATCAGGAGTTCGGCTTCGACATCAAGTACTCGCTGACGCCAAGCCTGACCCTGGACGCAACCTACAATACTGACTTTGCACAGGTGGAAGTGGATGACGTTGTCGTCAACCTTGATCGCTTCAGCATCTTCCTGCCGGAGAAACGGCCGTTTTTCCTCGAAAACGCCGGCCAGTTTACGGTAGGTACACCGCAGAACGTCGAGCTGTTCTTCAGTCGCAGGATTGGTATCAACAACGGCGACGAAGTACCAATCGTAGGCGGAATCAGGCTCTCCGGTACGGTCGGCACGGGTACCAACCTTGGCTTCTTGTACATGTCCGACGAGGGCGTGCCAGGCGCTGCGGCGCAAAATGACTTTGTTGTAGCTCGGGTCAACCAGGAGCTGCCGAACAGGTCTTCCATTGGCGCGATTATCGTGAGTCGCGAAGGTGATGGCAGTATTAATGGTTCGGCGTCCGATGATCATAACCGGACATACGGCATCGACGGCGTATGGGGCCTCGGTGAGAACACGTTGCTGCAGACCTACTTCGCAAAAACCGACACGCCCGGACTGACCGAAGATGACTTCGCATTCTCCGCCCGCATGGACTATAACTCGCCCGAATGGTGGGCGTGGACGGCGTACACTGAAGTTAGCGAAGACTTTAATCCCGAAGTCGGTTTCCTGCGCCGCGACGATTATCGCCGTGGCCAGGCGTTAATCATGCGCCGCTTCCGGCCAGACGGAGCGCTTCTTGAAATTCGTCCGCATATATCGATCAGCAACTATTGGGATCTCAATGGATTTCTGGAAACGGGTTTCCAACACTATGACGTGCACTGGGAATTCAAGAACGGCTATCGGGTCGACACCGGCTTGAATTATCTGAAGGACGGACTTCAGGATCCATTCGAGATCATCGATGGCGTATTCGTCCCTGCAGGGACCTACTCTGGGTATGAGGCCCAAATCCACGCAAACACCAATCGGGGTGACCCACTGAGCTTCGGGTTTCGCTCGAATATTGGCGAGCGTTTTGGTGGTGACCGTGTCGTGCTCGAGCCGTCGGTCAAGTTTCGAATTGGGGACACGTTCAGTTCGGAACTGATCTACGTTTATAATGGATACGACCTGCCCTACGAGGGCGGCGATTTTGATGTCGGGCTGGCCCGCTTACGTTTGTCGTATTCGTTTACGCCGCAGATGTTGCTGCAGACATTGATACAGTACAACGATCAAGAAGAAGTGCTATCAATGAATGTGCGTTTTTCTCTACTACGTACTGCGAACTCGGGCCTGTTCGTTGTTTACAACGAATTCGATGAGCAATATTCGGGAGCGCCCCCAACTGGTCGGAAATTCATAATCAAGTACAACTACTTGTTCGACGTATTTAGTTAGGGCGCCATGAACTTTTTACCAATTCCTGCTCGGAACAACAGAAACGGAAAGTCAACGTTTTAAGACTAGGAAACAAAGATCTATGAAGAAAGCTCAAGTGAATATAGCGATTGTGGGATTAGGATTTGGAGCTGAGTTCATTCCGATTTATCAGAAGCACCCGCATGCGAATATGTATGCGATCTGCCAGCGTTCGGAATCGGATCTTAATCGAGTAGGCGATGCTTTCAACATCGATCCAAATGCTCGTTATCGCTCGTATGAAAAGCTTCTCAAAGACCCAAAGATCGATGCTGTGCATATAAATACACCTATTCAGTTCCACGCGGAGCACACGCTAATGGCTCTGCGCGCAGGCAAGCATGTTTCATGTACTGTGCCGATGGCTACAAGTGTTGCGGATTGCAAGGAAATTGTAGAAACGGTCGCGAAGACGGGACTAAAGTACACAATGGCAGAGACGGTTGTATACAGCCGCGAATATCTGTTTGTAAAAGAGCTTTACGAAAAAGGGGAATTGGGGAAAATTCAATATCTGCAAGCCAGTCATCCCCAGGACATGGAGGGGTGGCCCGACTACTGGCAATATATGAAACCCATGCATTACGCGACTCATGTTGTCAGCCCCGTTCTTGGACTTACTGACAAAGAAGCAGAATATGTATCGTGTTTCGGTTCGGGGACAATCAGCGATGACCTTATCGAAAAGTCTGGTTCCCCCTTTGCGGTTGAAACATGTCATATCAAGTTAAAGAACTCTGACTTGTCCGCCCACATTTATCGTTCATTGTTTGATACGTCACGTCAATATCGAGAAAGTTTTGATGTTTACGGAACTAAAAAATCCTTTGAATGGCCGCTTATTGAAGGTGAGGATCCGGTTCTTCATACGGCAAAAAAACCGGAACCGGAAATACCCGAACGTATTAAAGTACCGGATTATGGACATCTGTTGCCGAAGGAGATTCGCGAGTTCACTTTGGCGGGCGTGTATGATGCAGATGAACATGCGCACTTATCCTTTATCCAGGGGGGCGGACACGGAGGCTCCCACCCACACCTAGTCCATCAATTTGTCGACTCTATTGTTAACGATCGTGATCCGTACCCTAATGCGGTCCAATCTGCAAACTGGACATGTGTTGGGCTGCTGGCCCACGAGTCGGCAATGGAAGGTGGGGTCATTAAGCGACTACCCAACTTCACACTATCAGCAACATAGAAAATAGAAATTATCTGTTATTCAAATATTGACAGAAAGAGGCCACGAAATGATGCGAAAACAACACAAAATATTCTCTCCCCTGATCTTCGTTTTTGTCCTGCTAGCACTCGGCTGCGAAACCAAAGAAACATCGGACCAAGCAAGTACCACTGTGCAGAAAAACGCAATTGTCACTGCCACGGGTCTGAGAAGCAGACTCAATAACTTCGTCGACTGGGCGACTTATCGTGGCGATAACGAAGGTTCCGCATACTCTTCTCTGAGCCAGATTACGACCGATAATGTTCAGTTGCTGGAAGAGGTCTGGAGCTACGATACAAGGGAACTTATGGGGCCGGGCATGCAGTCGAACCCGATTATCATTAATGGGGTGCTGTACTTTGCTGATCCTGAATTAAACCTTGTGGCCCTCGATGCAGTAACCGGTGAGGAGCTTTGGTTGTTTGATCCTTCCAAGCATGATGCACGTGGGGATGACTTCCCCTCCGGAGTCCAGCGGGCCGAGGTTTATTGGGAAGATGAAAATGGTGAAAACGCAAGAATTTTTCACCTGGCAAAAGATGTTATTTGGGCTGTTAACCCCGAAGACGGAACGCTTATCGAATCGTTTGGCAAAGGCGGGGCTCTCGATCTAGCAGAAAACCACACCTGGCCTGCTGATAAAGTGCGCGGCAGAATATCAAACAACTCGCCGCCCGTAACTTACAAGAACTTCCTGATTGTCGATTTCAACGTGTTTGAGAACCGTGAGGAACCGCCCGGCCATATCCAGGGATTCGACGCATTGACCGGCGAGTTCAAATGGAGATTTCACACCATTCCGCTGGAAGGCCAGCCTGGGTATGAGACCACGGAATGGGAAGACAATATGAACTACGGTGGCGCCAATTCATGGGGCGGCTTCACCGTAGATGAAGAAAGAGGCTGGGTATTTGGTGCTACGGGTGCAATGACCGGAGGAATCCATGGTAATGGCGGATCCCGGCCCGGTAAAAACCTCTTTGCAAATTCCGTGGTGGCTTTGGATGCGACGACAGGCGAGTTGCAATGGTATTTCCAAACGATGCACCACGATATCTGGGACTACGATATCGCGCCCGCACCGATGCTAGCGACGATTACCAAGGACGATGGGACAAAACAGGATGTGGTCGTACAGACGGGCAAGCAGGGCAAGTTTTTCGTATTTGACAGAGATACGGGCGAATCGCTGTTCCCAATCGTTGAGAAACCTGTTCCGACTGATGCCGCGCCCGGTGAAGTGCCGTATCCAACGCAGCCGTGGCCGTTAAAACCGGATCCCCTGGTACGTACGTCATTCTATGAGTCCGACTTAACAACAATCACGCCGGAGTCACATGCATCTGCCCTGGAGAAGTTCAAGAAGCTGAAAGCAGGGCCGATGTACACGCCTCCGAGTATAGAAGGAACCATCGTCCAGCCGGGTATCCATGGCGGCAATGAATGGGGCGGGCCGGCTTTTGATCCGGAGACAAATATTGCCTACGTCAACGTGAATGACTTTCCGTTTGTTTTGACGCTGGTACCGATGCCGCCCGATCAATTTGCAGATATGTCGGACCTGCAGCGAGGCAAGACAATCTATGCTGGGCAATGTGCAGCTTGTCACGGCGCTGAAAGGCAAGGTGCAACCGGCATGCCGCTGCTCAACATGTCGTACAACGACGATGAATTGAAGGAGATCATCAAACAAGGCAGAAATGCGATGCCGGCATTTCAGTACTTCAAGGACGAGGATCTGAATCACCTGGTCGGGTTCCTGCAGGGTGAGCCTGGCGAAGCAGAATCTACCGCTAACATTGATCTAAGCGATGAGACTTTGACGTGGAGCGGCGGCGAGGGCGAAACGGCTTGGTCAACGTCCACGCCACAGTACATCGCTGCCTTGGATTATTTTACAGACCATATGGGGTATCACGGGATCAAGCCGCCCTGGGGGAAACTCGTTGCCGTAGATGTAGCGAAAGGAGACATTCTTTGGTCGGTCCCACTCGGAGAATACCCTGGGTTGGTAGAAATGGGGATTCGAAATACCGGTACTGAAAACTTTGGCGGGATGGCTGTTACAAAAGGCGGCGTGATTTTCATAGGCTCAACTGAAGACAGCATGTTCAGAGCATTCGACAAGACCAATGGCGAACTCTTGTGGGAATTTAAGATGGACGCCCCTGGCTTTGCGAGTCCCTCCACTTACGAAATTGATGGCAAACAGTATGTTGCTATCGTGGCAGGCGGCGGCGGTGCTCGATATCGTTCGCCTGTGACAGGACCGCATGGAAGGAGGCTTCATGTATTTGCTCTGCCAGAAGATGTGATTCAAGTTCCTGGATCAACATCGGGGGGCGAATAGATGAATTCGATCATGAATAAAAAAATACTCTTTTCTATTTTGGCGTTAACGTTTTTTGTCAGCCTACCTCAATACGCCGGAGCGCAAGACACAGATCCATTGAAAATCCTGATGATTACCGGCGGGGGGCCCTGGCACGACTACGCAACGCAGAAGGACCAGATCGAAGAAGGGCTGATGGAACGTCTTTCGAACATCGAGATTACAACCGATTATGAAGGCGCGGATACGCTTACGATGGCATCAACCGATTTCCATTTCTCTCGCCATTTGCAGGATGACTGGGCGGCGGATTTCGACGTTGTCATCTACAATCACTGTAATCTTCAGGTAAAAGATGAAGCCTATGTAAAAGATATCATCGCCGAGCACGTCAAGCACCAGGTGCCTGCCGTTATGCTGCACTGCCCCATGCATCTCTATCAATATGCAGGGGGCGATGCACCGGATGCCTGGTGGGATTTTGTTGGCGCTGTCTCATACGTCCACGAGAAGGAAAATCACCCCAACACCCCTTCCTACACGATCGAGGTACTGGAGCCAAATGACCGGATCATGAAGAACTATCCTCGTTCCTGGCACACGCCAGCAGGCGAGTTGTATCTAATCATTGATCTGGCCGATGGCGTTACTCCGTTATCTCACGCCTATTCGGTGGAGACAGGAGCCTATGTTGAAACAGCCTGGAGACACGAATACCAAGGCGCCCGGGTATTCGCCAGTACGCTGGGGCATCACAATGCTTCGATGGGCTCGGATGTGAACTTGAATCTTGTTGCATCGGGTGTGCTCTGGGCGGCAGGAAAACTTGAAGAAGATGGGTCGCCAGCCCCGGGATATGAGGGAAAACGTGGACTTGGGTGGATCTCTCTCTGGGATGATACGCTCAACGGCTGGCTTGAAAGCGGCGGTGTATTGGATTGGACGTCTGCTTCGTGGTATGGCAGCGATGGTATCGAACGGATGAGCGTGTCGACCGCCTATAATACCCGGGCGGGAGAATCGTTCCGACTTGACGGCGACACCCTGATTGTCGAGGGTGATCAAAGAAACCTGTTCTATGACGGTGTGATCGCTGGCGGATATTTCAAAAATTTTGAATTCAAGGTTGATGTCTATACTCATCCTGGGTCGGCTTCAGGGATTTATTTTCACACCCATTACGAAGAGGAAGGTCCTCCTGCCTTTGGTTATGAAGCTCAGATTAACTCCAGCCGGGCCGGTGAGAGCAAGACCGGCAGCTTGGTTGGAGTAAAGGAAGTGGACACTGCCCCACACGCTGATAAGGAATGGTTCAGCTACTACATCAAGGTTGATGGCAAGAAAGTAACGGTAAAAGTGAATGGTGAGACAGTCAACGAATTCACCGAACCTGCAGATGTAGATGGACCGGCCAGTCTCCGCAAGGGCACGATCGGCCTGGAGTCCATGGGCTCCGACAGCCGTGTTCACTTTCGGAATCCGATGATTCGTCTATTGCCGGATTAGTAATTAGAGAAAGTTATATGCGGCTATTGTTACTCTGAAGAAATCGAAGTTCCCGAAAAGCGAGATTTTTCAGATACTTAAAGGGGCCGCTCCCGGTGCACCCGCACCGGGAGCGGCTTAACTTCGTATCAG
>JAQCGO010000039.1 GCA_027618995.1 Pseudomonadota bacterium
GTTTCTGCCATTAACTCGTGCGCCAAGACACTTGATACAAAAAGCAACTACGATGGCTTCTTTCCGAAAATTCGACCAAAAATCTCACAGCGGCCACTCAATTCTCCTGCTAATAGTTTTGGATATCGAGGACACTAATTGAAAGATGGTGAAGTAATACGCAGCCGAATACTTGTGATGGAAGGTATCGTGATAGTGCTGTCGATTCTTCTGGCCTTTGCGATCGATGCGTATTGGGAGGAAAGACAAGAGGCCTCGAGCACACGACAATCGATTGAGGTGGTTAGACTGGACTTGATCGACGCGCTCGAGCAGCTTGACGAGCTAGACCAATTCTCAGGTGAGATTGCAAGGGCGTCGGTAGAAGCCGCGCGCGCTGGCGGGATCGGAGCCTGTTGCAGCAGAGGACCGTCCACGGATAGAGTCGCTCGTACAGCGGAGCAACACCCGCAGAACCATGCGCCTTCCACGCTCGCTACACGGATCTTCTTAGCACAGGAAATTTGGCGGAAGTAAACAATTCCGCGATCAGGAATTCAATAGTAAATTTCTACGAAGCTGCTGACCGGAGCCAGCAGATTATCGAAAAGAACTCCACTCTCTACACAGACGGGGTACTGAACGACGCGATCATTACGTCAGGTCTTCTCATACCAATGCCAAGGGAAGGTGACTCATTTGATTCGATAGCTCTCCTCGAGCGTCGAAACCAGATTTTTCGAGAGTTTATAGGCCCTGATTTTTCGACGCGCCCAGCGAGGCTCTGGCGGCTACCAATGGACTCGCCCGAAATTTATCGGATCGTCTCTGCGCTACTCACGAACGCTCGCGTAGCGCTCACAGGGCAACTCATCGCGCGTGAAACGTCCGTTAAAGCCTCGGAGGTTATACGTCAACTTGATGAGTACCTCGCTGACAACTAGAGACCAGAAGCGCAGAGTGGAGCGGGAAAAGTAGCCGCTCAACCTGGGCGGAAAGAAAGGGTCAGAAGTTGCCTCCCAAGCTTGAGCGTCAGCTCTCAGCAATAGCAGTCGTTTGAACGGCAAATATTGGTGGACTCAAACAGTCGCTTCTCTGGTCTGGCCCCTGATTTTCGGACCACCTAGTAAAGCGCGATAATGCGTTTGGGAGGTGGGACATGGCAAGACGAAAACGGTTTAGTGCCGAGTTTAAGCGCCAGGCACTGAGACGAGCGGCCGAGCCGGGTATGACGGATGCGCTGGTCTGCGAAGAGCTTGGCGTCAGCACTCGACAGCTTCGACGTTGGAAGGACGCGGTCAAGGAACACGGTGAGGAAGACGCGTTTCCGGGTCACGGCAAGGCCCGCGACAACGAGGTGGCGAAGCTCAGGCGTGAGCTGAAGAAGGTCACCGAGGACCGGTTGAACTGACAGCCAGGTACTTCGCCAAGGAGTCGAAGTGAGATACGCCTGTATCCATCGACGTCGCCGCCAGCACTCCATCAGGATGATGTGTCGACTGCTCGGGGTCTCCCGCAGCGGCTACTACGACTGGTACTCACGGGCCGAGAGCGCACGCTCCCGGCGCAACTGTGAGCTGACGCTGATGATCCGCCAGCTACACCTCGAGAGTAACGGGGTGTACGGAGCTCGCAAGATCCATCGAGAGCTGCTCCGCCAGGGCGAGGACTGCGGACGCCACCGGGTTGCGCGTCTGATGCGCAAAGACCTGCTCAAGGGCTGCCCCAAGCGGCGGTTTATCCGCCCGGTCAACACGCCCGAAACGCACCCGGTTGCTGACAACCTGATCAAACGGGACTTCAGAGCGGACAAGCCGAACCAGCGCTGGGCCTCGGACATCACCCAGGTGTGGACGCAGCAGGGCTGGCTGTACCTGTCGGTGGTGATGGACCTGTACTCAAGACGGATCATCGGCTGGGCCATGGATCGCGCCGTGGGCCGACATCTCGTTTGCGAAGCGCTGACGATGGCGCTTGGCTATCGCCAACCCGAAGGCGCTCTCGTGCATCACTCGGATCGTGGTCCGCAATTTACGAGTGACGACTTCGGCGATATCTGCAGGGACAACAAAATCGAGTGCAGCATGAGTGCCCGAGGGAGTTGCTACGACAATGCTGTCGTGGAGAGCTTCTTCGCCTCACTCAAACGGGAGCGCTGCAAGCGAACAAAGTACAAGACACGAGAGCATGCCAAGGCCGACATTTTCGATTACATCGAGCGCTTCTACAATCGCAAACGGACGCACTCGTACCTCGGTTATGTCAGTCCGGTACAGTATGAGAAACAGGCCGTGGGGACTTAATCAACTGGTCCGATTTTATGGGGCCAAACCACTCGGCCAATTGCGGACCTTATCGCACGCCTATCTTCCGGCGCGAATTTCCTGGCCAGGGTGCACATCAGGCACAATCACATTATTTCTTATCACGGGCTGTCCATTGACGATGACATGTACAAAGCCTTCGGAGGCCAGACTGTTTGTGCCCAAGTCGTAGCCTGCCATGCCTTTCACGTTGTCCGGATCAAAGATCGTGATGTCGGCGAATGCGCCGACCTGAAGCCGGCCTCGCCTGGCCATCGAAGGGACAAAGCGTTCGAGGAACTTCACCTGCAGGTAGGCGGTCTTTGCGATGATCTGCGGCATCGTCAGGCTGCCATCGTCGATGGCAATCCTGAGGTAAGCTCCGAATGTGCCGGCGCTGCGAGGATGACCGAGGCCCGCTCCGAAAGGCGCGTCGAACGGCAGCGATTTCCCGTCCGCATCCACCAGTGGCATGCCATCACTGGCGATGATGATGTTCGGGTGAAGAACCGCCGCCAGCATATCTTTCTCCTTGATGTGCGCCATCACGAAGAAGCCGTCGGGTCTCTCGCTGCGATACTTGTTGAAGGTCTCCTCCGTAAGCGTCTCGCCGGTCTCCACCCACATCAGGTCGCTGTAGTCCATGCCTGTTCGTTCTTGCCAGCCCGGTGAGAGGATCTCGGTTCCCATGAAAGTCGATCCCTTAACGTAGGGAAACGCTTCGCCGAGAATTGTCGCCCCGTTGGCATTGGCTGCGTCGATCATGTCCAGCGCCGCCTGCGTCTCCGACAATGCATTGGTGGGCACATGGTGCAGCAGCAGTGGAACATCGTAAGCAAGGGCGATTGCGATGAACTCCTCCTGTCCCAATAGGCCACTGGGGGCAAGATTGCTGAGAAAACGCGGGTGCGTCGTCAGAAAACTCCCCTTTTCGGCGGCGACTCGCGCGATCCGCGCGACCCCTTCGCTGCGTGCACCAGGGTAGTATCCGACCATTACGCCGATACCGATGCCACCGTTGTCGACTCCCTGGCGAACCAGATCGTCAATCTTATCCAGTTCCTCGTCCGTCGCGAGTTTGACGGACCACTGGTTCCCCGTTGCCGCAGCCCTTTCCAGAGCATGAGTCATCATGGGGCTGCCCTGAGCATCCACCCTGTCCATCAGTAGCAGCCGGGCCGAGGCATGGCTGACTGATACGCCATAATTGGACAGGGACGCTCCGGCCTTGGCGTCGTAGTATTCCGGGACCGGCAGCGCACCTCCCTCCAGGTCCATCTGTGTCGTACGGCCGTCGAAGATCGAGACCTTCTCGCTATAAGGGTCCTGGCCGTGCGCATGCAGATCAATGAAGCCGGGCGCTGCGGGACTTGAGGACGGTTCCAGCCGGCCGCAGGTGCTGCGCCATAAGTTGGGGGAAGACTGGGTGGAGCTGATCGTGACACTTCGACGGCAGTATCGGATGACCGCTGTGGAAATTGCCAGGCAGCTGAAGTTACGGCGTTCGACGGTAGCCGCGGTCCTGCATCGTCGCGGGCTCTCGAAGTTGAAGCTGCTGGAACCGAAAGCGCCTGTGCGACGCTACGAGCATGCCGCAGCGGGCGATATGATTCATATTGACGTCAAGAAGTTAGCGCGTTTCCACCAAGGCGATCGTGGTCGGGGCGCGAGTTCGCACGAACAGGAACCAGCAGGTATCCGTACGGAGCGGCTGCCGTGCACTAAGGACAGAGACCGCAAAAAGAACCGGAACGGATCCCAACGACCGGAAGTTCTTGGGGAGCTTGTCCGTCGCGACCGCCCGGTCGAGGTCGCGTTGAGGCAGCACTTTTTCGAATACCGTTGCCCATAGATCGTTCGGATCGGCCATCGTGGCATTTGGAACGGCCCATGGGACCACGCCGGTTCCCGGTAGACAGGAAATCATCGAACGCCGAAACGCGCAGGGCGCCGTTTCAGGCGGTACTTTGCACTTCGGTGGAAGATCGAGTGCATCATGGCGTGATCAGGCAGGAGTACGGCGCGAGGAGACAAGCATCGTTGGGATAAGGGATATATATTCTCATTGTTGAATTACTAGCTTGTAAAGTGTTATCGTCAAGGGGGGTAAGTATTGTCCAGATCTCGAGTTCGCTATATCCAGACCCTTCTAGCATCCACGGCACTTGTTTCCGCTGGCGTACTCAATGCCCAGACGGAATCTGATGACAGCGATGCTGAGGTGCAACCCATAGAAGAGGTTGTCGTCCGCGGCATCGCGCGCAAATTCCGGCCCGAGGATCAAAGCAGCGCAACGGGCCTCAGCCTGGCCCTGATCGAGACGCCGCAGTCGGTCACCGTGCTGACACCTGAAATGCTGAACACGATCAATGCGACGTCGGCCTATGAAGCGACCGATCTAGTTCCCAACGTGCAGCGCTCGGGTTCGGGCTTCGGAGTGCAGCGCATCATCCTCCGCGGAATCCCAGCCAGCGGCCGGCGAATCAATGGCATTCTTCTCAGCGATAGCCTCGCCGACGTCAAGTCGTATGCCGTCGAGCGGCTGGAATTTGTTCGTGGACCGGCAACGGCAATTTACGGCGTGACCGGCTCATTCGGCGGCGAGATAAACAATATCTTGAAACGACCGCAATCCGAGCTGGGCATGCAGTTTGGTGTATCCGCCGGAAGCTACGACAGCCGCGATGTCTATGCGGATATAACAGGACCGCTCACGAGTGAGGGCTCTTTATCCGGACGTCTTGTCGCCAAGTACAACGAGTATGGCCTGCCCCTGGATATCGCCGGCTCGTCATTCTCCAACTACGAGACTATGGTGCTGGGCTCGTTCAACTGGGACATCTCCGGCCAGACGTCCCTGCGATTCTCTTACTACCATAATCAGAGAAACTCGGATCCTTGGGATGGCGGCGCCCTGTTCTTGAATTCCGCGGGATCCTTGGAGCTTCCGGACGTGGATCCCGAGCAATGGTATTTCTCCCATCCGGACGAATCCACCGAAACCTGGGAAAGCGACTTCGCAATTGTCGAGCTCGAGCATGAGTTCGACAATGGCTGGCGCTCGCAATCGCAGCTGGCCTGGAGCGCGAGCGATTCGTTCATATCCTACTTTTACCCGTTTGGTCCGTTCGGGGCATATTCGTTGGCGGACGATGAGATCTACATCTACTCTTACGACCTCGAACGCAGCTTTGAGGAGTTCACGTTCAACCAGTCGCTTGGCGGTGAAATTGAAATGTTTGGCCGGAAGCACCAGTTTTTCACCGCGGTGGAGTTCAGCGACAACTCAAACCCGCGCCAGTTGCTCAATTCCGTTTTTATGGGCTTTGCGCGAGTGGACTGGTACACCGACGGCGTTTACGATGGCCAGACGCCGAGGTTCTCCGATGGCTCGGCGTTCGAGCCGTTCGGCGGCAACCGGGAGGAGCTGCTGGGCGTGCGCCAAGCACGCGATTCAGAGGCGGAGAATCTGAAGTTCAGCGCCCAGCTTCTGCTCAATCCGACGGACCGTCTCATGATCCTCGGAGGTGTGCTGTATCATAAGAACGATACGGTTGATACCATTTCCATCAATAGGGGCAACCCAGTCGATCCGCCAACGGTGACCGAGATCGATTTTCGCGAGCAGGTCTATCGATTCGCGGCGACCTACGACGTCGCCGATAACGTGGGCATTATTGACGATGCCCGCGTCTATTACAGCTACAGCGAGGGATTCCAGCCGCAGACGTTCACGGATGCCGACGGCAATACGGTAAGCGCCCCGCGGGAAATGGTGCAGCATGAAATCGGCTTGAAAGTCGAGCTGATCGAGGGAGCGCTCGGTGCTTCGGTGGCGTTCTTCGATTATGAAATCACCAACATCGCGATCTCGTCGGCGTACCTTGGTGGTTTCGGCGGCTTCGAAGGCACGGTTCTGGAAGGCCGCCAGGAAGCCAGGGGCCTTGAAACGGAGTTGGTCGGCGAGATTCTTCCGGGATGGAATGTCTCCGCGAATTACACCTGGATGGACGCCGAGATCATCAATCCGAACAATGCCAGGAGTACGCCACTGCGCAGCACCCCCGAGCATTCCGGCGCCGTTACCACGACTTACGAATTTCTCGAGGGCCCGCTGTCGGGCCTGCGAGTCGGCGGTACATTCAAGGTCTCGGGCGATTATCCGTTCGTCACGGGCACCAGCAACATCGATCGGTGGGGCCCGCTGGTTGAAGAGGGTGCGCACCAGCGAGTTGATTTGCATGCGTCGTATATGCCGCGTTCGGGGTGGCTCGAGAATGCTGAGCTGTTTTTCAACTGGCGCAACGTGTTCAATGAGGACATCGTCATGCCCAAGGAAGGTCATCCGGGATACGGCATTATGTTTATCGACCAGAGGATGGCGACCTTCGGGTTCCGCTATACATTTGATTGACACAGGACGCCTTAGAACCCGGACGTAATGAGCGGGGCCGGGCCCGCCGTGAACTGCATGGAGGGACGCTGATGTCGAAATCCGCATCGCAATCCGGTCGTCGTTCGTTTGCCCGCGCCGGGTTTCTTGTCACGCTGGCGATCTCTTTCGGCGCGCCGTCCTATGCGAGCACCGCGGTTTACGTCGGCAAGAACCTGACGGAAGACGGCAGCGTTTTGCTGGCGGGCTTTGGCGACGAACGCTCGAGCCACTGGCTGTCGATCGTCCCCGCGCAAGAGCACGCGCCCGGTTCCACGGTGCGCGTCGGGGCGACGGCAAGCGCTGATCTGCCTGGGGAGTTGATCGATATTCCGCAGGCAGCAAGGACATACCGTTACATCTCGATGGATTACTCTTACTTTGCGGGCTTCCCGGCACCGCTGACCAACGGCGGCATGAACGAGCACGGTCTCGCCGTTCGCGACGTGGCGCTTCCCTCGCGGCGGGAGCTGGTCGAGATGACTCCGGCTCTGCAACATGGGCCGAATTACAGCGACCTGGCACGCATTGCGCTCGAGCGCGCCCGCACCGCGCGGGAGGCCGTGCAAGTCCTGAGCGAGATCATCGATACCCACGGTTATACGACGTATGGTGGCAACTCCCACGTATTCGCCGATGCCAACGAAGGCTGGGTCATGCTCGAGTTCGCCGGCGGGAAAGGCCTGTGGGTTGCCCGGCGGCTCGGGCCGGACGATGTGTGGCTCAACTGGCGCGGCTACCACGGCTTCGGTTACATCCAGGAGCTGCCGGCGAACTGGCGCAGCAATCCGGATTACCTCGCGTCCGAAAACTTCATATCCTTCGCGACGGAGCAGGGCTGGTACGAGCCGCGCGCGGGCGCGCCATTCGATGTGATCGAGGTCTATGCCCTGCCGAAAGAGGACCCCGACGGCCCTTACGCGCGGCACGTGGAATCCTCCTTGCGGCAAGCGGCGCCTGGCGTGACTGTCCGGCTGCTGATGGACCTGCTGCATGGCGCCGGGCGGGATACCTCGGGCTACGGCCAGGTGGCGCACCTTCGTTCCGGCGTCGACCCGGACCTTCTCACGCTGTGGGTCGCGCCGGGACCGCCGCACACCGCGCCATTCATTCCATGGCGCATTGGCGTCGAATCAGTGCCGCCCGAATATAGGCGTCATCGCTATCTCACCGAAGGCGAGGCCCGGCGAAAAGTCGATCCGGTGCAGCGGGGGCTGGAATCGACGCGTTATGCGTTCCGCGCGGTGACGCGGCTCGAGTACCTCGTGGAAGAGCATCCGGATGCATTCCTGCCAGAGGTGACGGCGATGCTGGAGGCGTATGAAGCCCGGCTGCTGGCGGCACAACCGGGCGTGGAGCGGACTGCGGAGATCCTGCGGAAAGCCGGCGATCGGGCACTGGCCCGGCGCTACCTGACGGAACAGGCTCATGAAGCAGCAGCAAACGGAATGGATCTGCTCGATACACTTGCCGAGTACCTGGAACTCAAAACCCGGCTGCTCCACGGCATCCGGACGCCGGAGCAGACGCAGCCGTAGCAATTACCTGCCGCCGGTGCTTGCGGTTCCTGCGGGCATCCGTTCGGTATATCATCCCCTCCGATGGTCCGGCAAATCATCGGAATCGGATCGCTTGCCTTGCATTCTCCCATGGCCATCGACAGGACCGTACCGACAGGAGGAGCAGCCCGCTTGCAAAACGACCGACAGATTGAGCAAGGCATTGTCCTGCAGCGCCGGGGGGATTTAGCCGCCGCTGAAGCGATCTACAACCGCTTGCTCGAAAAGGCGCCCGCGCATCCGCAGGCGCTGCACTATCTCGGTCTCCTGAGGTTCCAGCAGGATCGGTTTCAGGAAGCCCGGCAGCTGCTTGCACGGTCGCTGCAGCAGGAGCCGCGAAACGCGAATGCCTGGAGCGATCTCGGCATGGCGATCATTCGTGCCGTCGGGCCCGAGCAGGCCCTGGACCCGCTGTCAAAGGCACTTTCGCTGGCGCCCGGGCACCCGGACGCCCTCAACAACCTGGCGCAGGCGTACCGCAAGCTCCGCCGCTTCGACCAGGCGCGCCCCTTGCTCGAAAAGTTGGTGTCGATCCGGCCGAATTCGGCCCAGGCGCGCTACGCCCTGGCCGACGTCCAATACAAGATGAACGACGTAACAAGCGCGGTTGCCAACTTCCAGAAGGCGATCCGCCTCGATCCGGAGGATCGGCGGATTCGTATCGGGCTCGGCGATGCCTACGAATCGAACGGGCAGTTCAAGCAGGCGAAAATGCAGTACCTGGCCGTATTGCGGCGTGAACCCGACAGTCCGCTCGCGCTCGCCAGGCTGCTGCAGCTGCGCGAAGGCACAGTCGATGCCACCTGGATCGAACGCGCGCAGACGCTGGCCGATGACCCGGCGACGCCGGAGGACGGGCGAATTCGCCTCAATGTCGCGCTCGGTTACTGGAACGATCGGGAGAAACGCCACGACGAGGCGTTTCGCAGGCTGCAGCTCGGATACGACGCCCAGGCGCGGCGCGACCCGTTCAATGCCGACGGCTATAGCCGGGCAATCGACAGCCTGACGGAAGCGCTCACGGCGGAGTTCTACGAGTTGGCGCCTGTGTCCGGCATCGATTCCGAGCGGCCGATATTCGTGGTCGGAATGCCCCGTTCGGGCACCACCCTGACGGAGCAGATTCTTGCAAGCCACTCCGAAGTTGCCGCCGGCGGCGAGCTTTCGATGTTGCTCCGGGTGAGCTACCAGATTGGCGAACTGTCGCGTTCCGGCGAGCCCTATCCGCGAGGTCTACGCACCGTGGGTCGCATGGGCTTGCGCCAGATGGCACGGCGCTACCTCGATCACCTCGACAAGATATCGGCCAGCGCCGCGCGGGTCACGGACAAGCTGCCGTTCAATTTCATGCACCTCGGCGTAATCGCGCTGTTGTTTCCGAATGCGCGCATTGTGCACTGCCGGCGAAATCCGCTCGACAACTGCTTGTCCTGTTATTTCACGAGCTTCGCCGAGCAAATCCGCTTCGCAAACCAGCTGGGCACGCTCGGCCGGTATTACCTCGACTACGATCGCCTCATGCGGCACTGGCATGCCGTGCTGCCCGTGAAAATCTTCGATCTGCATTACGAACGGCTCGTGCAGGACACGGAAACGCAGGTGCGGGCCCTCCTCGAGTACTGCGGGCTGGAGTGGGAGGATGCCTGTCTTTCGTTCCATAAGACCCGGCGCGGCGTGCGGACGCCGAGCCGCTGGCAGGTGCGGCAACCCATCTATACGGCGTCGGTGCAGCGCTGGCAGGCGTATGCGAAGCATCTCGAACCGCTTGCCCGGATTCTCGAGCCCGTGCTGCGCGAGGCAGGGGCGGCCGGAAGCCCTCGCGCCGACGGCTCGCCTTCATAGCCGATCACGGTGGACGTCATGACCTCCGGAAGCGCCATATCGCCATGACTGATGCCCGCATCCTCGAAGAGAGCGTCGATGGACTGAGTCACACGTTCGTCATCGGTATTGACGCGCACCCGGTCAATGCCGCGGTCAATGAACGGCTGCGCGATCTGGGTCGAACGGCCCGCGTTCCGGGTTTTCGCCCGGGCCGCGCGCCGCTGGCAATGTTGCGAAACCTGCATGCCGAGCGCATACGCGCTACGATCGTCGACCACTTGGCGATCGATGTCGCGCGCCGGCTAATTGCGGAAAGGGCGCTCGAGCCGAGCAGGCGACCGACTATTCGAATTGACGAAGATGGCTCGGTGGAATCCGATTCGGTAACGTTCACATTGCTTCTCGAGGTCATGCCGAGGGTCGAGCTCGGCGAACTCCGCAATTTCTCGCTTCGCCGATTCCGGGTACCGGAGGACAACCCGGAGCTGGCCGGGCTTGCCAGGGAACATTTGCGGCGCCAGCTTTTCGACGCGCTGATCGACACCCACGACTTCCCCATTCCCCGGGACATGGCGGAAGGCGAATACGGGCGAATCTCGCGCGGCTTTGAAGCAAATGTGGGCGAGAAGGTCGACGCTGAGCTCGAAGCCGAGCTGCGGCGGATAGCCGAGCGGCGAATCCGGTTGGCAATCCTGCTTACCGAGATCGGGCGTGCGCACCGGATCAGCGTGCCGCGCTCGGAGGTGGAGGCGTTGGTCGAGGCGCAGACCGAACGGGACCCTGAGCATCAATCGGAAATAATCGATTACTACCTTGACAACCCGACCGCACTGGCCGAACTCCAGTCGCCGCTGTTCGAGGAACGCGTCGTGGAGTTTCTGCTGGCGCAAAGCGAGGTCACCGTAGTAGAGCTCAGCGCCGAAGAGCTGCGCCGCGAGATGGGGGCCATGTGACTCCGAGCGCCCCTCCGGTGTACCTTTTCGCACTCGATCACGCCAGGTCCCTGTACGACGCGGGGCGGCACGCCGAGGCCGAGTCCGCAATACTCGAGTTGCTGGCCTCCGGGAATGCGGCGACAGAAGTCTTTCGCCTCCTTGCGCTGGTGCAGCGCGCCCTGAACGATCCGGCACGGGAGGCGCGCGCTTTGGAACAGGCGCTTGCTGTCATCTCGCAAGACGCGTCGCCCGCGGAGACGGCGCGGCTCTGGGCGCGCCTCGGCGCCGTGCGGGCGTGGCGCGGCGATCCGGTACACGCCTTGGCCGCCTACGAGCGCGCGGCGGAGATCGCGCCGGACGATGCGGAGTCGCTTCAGGGCATCGCCCGCACGCAATTTGCGCTGCAGGACCTCGACGCTGCGCATCGCAGCGCACGGCTGCTCGAGCGGAAGTTCCCCGATTCCGCCTTCTCGCATCTTTTTGCCGGTCACGTACACAAGGCAATGGGCGACGCCCCGGCCGCGGCCCACAAGTATGTCCGCGCGCTGGAGTGCGACGCGCTGTCCGGTGAAGCGCTTTACAACCTGGTCGACCTCGAAATACCGCCTCCGGACAGCAACACTGCGGCCCGTGCGGCCTACATGGCCGCGTGTGACGATCTGCCGGCGGCAGACCGGATCAACGCGAATTTTGCGCGTGCCAGGATCCTTGACGCGGCAGGACAGTATGCGGAAGCGTTTGAGGCGCTTCAGTGCGCCAACGATACGGCGCGCCTGGAGCTTGCCGGTCGGGGCATCCGGTATCTTCCGCAACGTGTCGAAGAGGCAGTGGCACTGACCATCGCCGATTACGACGAGAGCAGTTTCGGTTCGCGACTGGATCCGCTACCGATCGACATCCGGCCCATTTTCATAACCGGGCTGCCGCGTTCCGGCACGACGCTGATCGAACAGGTTCTCGCGAGCCACAGCGAGGTACAGGCCGCAGGCGAGGTGATTTTCGCCCGCGAGTGCGAATACCTGTTCCGGCAGCGGCGGGAAGCGGCCGGCCGGTCCGGACCGATCGATCCCGACGAACCGGCCGATGCCGAACTGCTGGAATTCGCGCGTGAGCAATACATCGAGAGACTGTTCGAACGCGGCTTAGATGCCCGCTGGATTGTCGACAAGCTACCGGCAAACTTCGAGATCGCCGGATTCCTGCGCTTGGCGTTTCCGCAATCGCCCATCTTGCACACCGTTCGCGACCCGCGCGCCAACTGTTTTTCGCTGTACTGTGCCAATTTCAGTTCTCACGAACCGTGGTATCACGACCTCGACGATCTGGCGCACTACCACCGCCAGTACTCCCGACTGGCCGCTCACTGGCAGAGAGTGATTTCGCCGCCGCTCGTAAACGTTGTGTACGAAGAGCTTGTGCGCGATCCGCAGAACCGGATCCCGATGTTGCTGAGCGCCATCGGCTTGTCGTTCGATCCGGCTTGCCTCGAGTTTTACCGGCACCGGCGGCCGATTTTTACCGCAAGCCATTCGCAGGCACGTCGTCCTGTCTATACCGGCGCCATCGATCACTGGAAAAACTACGGCAACCGGCTCGGCCCGCTCCTGGAGCTATCGGAAGAAAGTAAATGAATGAACCGTACTCGCACGGCCGGTTCGGGAAAGAACTGAGCGCTCGACCTGCCGGTACGATCAATCTTCATCCTCCAGAGCCGACACTTTCCTGTCCCAAGTAACGTAATTCCATGGGACTACGTTTTCCAAATACGTGATCAGAGGATAAGGCATGTCGTCTGCGTCCCGCGTGTTAAGGGCAAGTGACTCAATTCGGGATCTCAGCGCGCCATCGTATTCTCTAGGAATAAAGGCCAAGGTTGGACTTTCCAAGACTCCGGGATTCCACAGTCTCTAGCCAGGGAACTGCGCAGGTCTTTCCAGTTCGCATCCCACGCTAGAAGGCGCCTAGACAGCCCCGACATGGATTTGGAATATGTTACCTCACAAACGTAAAGCGATTGCTCGCGGACGTTCACAGCCGCGGCATCACAGTACCAATGTCTTCCTTTTTTAGGCTCGTCGAGGTCGAGTTGGATTAAGAGCTCGGAATTAACAAAAGCAGCACGATCGGCAACGAGATACTCTGTCACCACACCCTGAAAGTAGTCCATAAGATTGCCTTTCGCCGTTGCCCATCAACAGCCATTAATTCTATTCTGAAATCAGCCGTTCAGGCGGCTACTCCTGACTGTGGATTCAATCGGTCGTTGCAACACCTAAACTCTACCACCGTAGAGAGGAGGATGTTGCCGATGGGACAGAGAAGAAGACGTCACTACACGCAGGCTGAGAAGTCGGAGATGTGGGATCGCTGGCAAAAAGGCGAGTCCATGAACGAGATCGGCCGGCACTTTGGCATTCAGGGTCACTCGTCGATTCAAAGGATCTTTTCAGAGACGGGTGGCATCCGGCCTATAGAGCGACGACGATCGGCACGTTCTCTATCGATGTCAGAGCGCGAGGAGATCTCCCGTGGCTTGATAGCAGGCCGGTCGCTTCGATCGATTGCCGGAGCGCTTGGCCGGGCACCATCAACGGTGAGTCGAGAGATACAGCGTAATCGGGGCCGGCGACACTACCGAGCCCATGTGGCCGACGCAGCCGCCTGGGATCGAGCGCAGCGCCCCAAGACCTGTAAACTGGCTGCCAACCGTGCGCTGGGACGTATTGTGGCCAGCAAGTTGCAGCTCGAGTGGGCGCCGGAACAGATCGCTGGCTGGCTCAAGCGCACCTACCCAGGTGACGAGGCGTACCAGGTGTCACACGAGACGATCTACAAGAGCCTGTATATCCAGACCCGCGGGGCCTTGAAGAAAGAGCTGTTGAAGTATCTGCGGCGAACACGTGCATTGCGCCGCTCGCGCCACCATACGCAGAAGGGTCCGGATCATGGCCAGATCGTTGATGCGGTACCGATCAGTAAGCGGCCGGCCGAAGTAGCCGACAGGGCAGTGCCGGGCCACTGGGAGGGCGATCTTCTGTGCGGCACCAAGGAAAGCCAGATCATCACACTGGTCGAGCGTCACACACGCTACACCATGTTGGTTCGGTCGCCGAGGAAGGACACTGAGACGGTGGTTAACGCACTCACCAGGCACGCCCAGAAGCTCCCGCGGGAACTCTACAAGTCACTGACCTGGGACCGCGGCAGCGAGATGGCGGGTCACAAAACATTCTCACTGGCGACCGACATCAACGTTTACTTCTGTGATCCACAGCACCCGTGGCAGCGCGGCTCGAACGAGAACACCAATGCGTTACTCAGACAGTACTTCCCGAAAGGAATGGATCTGTCGAACGTTCACCAGAATCGACTTAATGCTGTGGCGAGACGACTCAATGAGAGGCCCAGGAAGACTTTGGGTTATTATTCACCCGCAGAAAAATTTGGTGAATGTGTTGCATCGACCGGTTGAGACCGCAACCCGGACTAGCCGTTTCGTCAAGGTTCTCGAGCGGCCTGTATTGGTTTCAGCTGTTCGCGCAAACCGCTCACCTAGATGGAATGAAGCGAACTTTGATAGACAACAGAAATCACTAGCAGGATGAGTGGATCCGGAATTTCAGGCCTGCCATTAACCGATGCTCCTGCTTCTTCGATGCCAGCGGTTGGGAAGTCAAGGCGGTAATTAATCGCAATCCCAACGGCGGACGGTTCTTTTTCCCAAACATAAAGCAACTACCGTGAGGTTCGTGCGAGCGCACTCTTCGATCAGTTCTATGCTGTAGCAGGCATATCAGAAAGTGGGGCACGAAGTTTGCCCCCGTTTCCCATCGCAATCCAACTCGTCTTCCTCGAAAGTTGTCTGGCCCCAAGAGGTCGCGGGCACATACGGGAGTGCTGAACATTGGATATACGGTTCGTTGTCTTGCTCGGAACGCTCATGGCCGAGGCGGTGAGTGCGGACTGTTTCGACACCGCTGCCAAGCGCCATCACGTGCCGGCAGATCTCTTGCGGGCCATCGCCTGCGTCGAAAGTAACTACAACCCGCACGCCGTTAATTACAACCGCGATGGCAGTGCCGATTACGGCGTCATGCAGATTAATTCCAGGTGGCTGGTAGAGCTGCGTGGCTTCGGTATTGAGCGCGATCATTTGTGGGACTCGTGCACGAACATTCATGTCGGTGCCTGGGTACTGGCGCAAAAAATTCAGGCGCTCGGATTTACCTGGCGCGCAGTCGGCGCATACAACGCCGGCCTGAAACAAACACCACAGAGAGAAAGGCTTCGTTATGAATATGCGAAAAAGGTGTACGACGTTTTTGATAATGGCTGCTAGTGGCTTGCTGTTGGCCGCGTGCGCATCGAATCAGCCGAATAAGCTGTCGGTGGCCGTTCACCCGCCCATCGTTGTTGACGGTTATAACGCGCCCTCTGCCGCCGAACTCTACGCACAGCGTTTTCAATCCTCTGCCGCGCAGGTCAGGGCCGGTGACGACCATCGCTTCGTGACATGCGAGCAATCGTGTCCGGGTGCGACGCCGAAAACCCCGGTAGCCAATTTAAACGCTGTCGTCGCACGGCGTGCGCAACAAAACCTACAGGCCAACAGGGCACCGATGACCGCCAAGCCATTGGGGGAGATTGATGAACCATTGTCGACGTCGGTGACGGAAAACGCGACGCACATTCGTCGAATTCGTGACGAGACTGACGATGGCGAACCCGAGCGCAAATGAGTTTTTGGTCTCGACACGTATTGAGGCTGTGCGCGATCCATCGACGCGCTGAAATCCACGTCCTGTATTGGGACATTTTGTAACGTAAAGGAGAGCAACCCATGAAAGATCTTCGCGATCTGATTATCTCGCCGAAGGACGCCGCTCGTCTCCACGACGGGTTTATGTTCATGTTTACCGGCCTGGGCCGCATCGCTCCGCTAATGGCCATTGTCGCTTTCGTGACGATCGCTCTACAAGAGCAGGCGATAGCGGGCACGAGCGCGGTGTTCGATGATCTTGCGACGGAAACCGAGGGCGCCGTGTTCGGCCCGCTCGGCCAATCAGTCGTATTTATCGGCGCCCTGGCCGGCGGCATCATCGCACTGTTGAAAGGTGCGTGGCTGTTCGCAGCAATGGGCATTGCCATTGCAGGTCTGATGTATGGCTCGCAGGTGGTGGCCGGTGCGTCAACCTTCAGCGCACTGTTGCCGGTGGTTGGCAGCTAAGGCGCGCTGCGGGGTCACCATTTTGCGGTGACCCCGCGCCACAAGGCCGAAGGCAAGCACCATGGACCAACGCGAATACCTTATTCCACGCTATCTGGACGCGCCGCCGATGGCGCTCTTTATCGAAGCGGACACCGCTGCGGTTGCGTTCGGTTTCATTTTCATCGGCTTTTTCTTCAAACAGCTTCTGATCTGCACCGTCGCGGGCATTGTACTGGCGCGGCTTTACGCACGCTCAAAAGCCGGTGGCGGCCGCGGCACGATCGTGCGATTTCTGTATTGGTATGCGCCTTCACGTTTGCTGGTGAAATCACGCAGCGAAAGCCACGAACGATTTTTTCTTGGGTGAACCATGAACAAGAACGTCTATGACTCCAGGTTACAGAACGCCAATCGCATTGTTCGAACGACGATGCTGGTGTGCGGGTTCCTGGCCATTGGCAATGTCGTCCTGATCGGCGTCGTCTGGAAAACCCTCGGCACACAACGCGAAGTCCTGTTGTTTCCCGACATGAAAGGCCCCATCAGTTTCGATGGCGGTGGCCGCTACAACGAAGAGTACCTTAGTCAGATGGCGACCTGGTTCGCGCAACTGACGCTCACCTACCAGCCGAGCAGTTACGACTATCAGGTCAAAGAACTCTTGAAATACGCGGACCCGGCTGCCTACGGGGCGCTGAAAGCGCAGTTGCTGGCCGATAAAGAAACACTGGATCGACGCAGATACAGTTCGGTGTTTTACCCGCACGGCGTCGAGGTGCAAAACGGCGTGGTCGGTATCCGCGGCCGCCTGCAAACCTACGTGGGTTCCAAACAAATTGACGACCGCGCCGCGGCCTGGCGCGTTCGATTCACCCGACTGTCCACCGGACGGATTGCCGTTCGCGAACTCAAGGAAACCGACTATGACAATCCGCTTGGTGTTGTTGCTACTGCTGCCCGTTAGTGCGGCGTACGCCGGCCAGATAATTGAGGTTGAGCCGGGCGGCACGTATCCGGTGCGCGCGGCGGCCGATGATCTGACATCGATCGGCATGGCGGACGGTTTGCGATTGCAGGCCGTCTTTGGCATGGAAACGGTGGTCAGTATCTCCAAGGACGAGGCCTTCGGGCGCGCCATTATTAAGCCCATCTCTACGGCGCCGTTTTCCTTGATCGTCACCGACGAAAACGGCGATTCCTATTCGCTTGAAGTGACCCCGGTCGCAGGTCCCGGCGAAGTCATCACGCTGCAACGAAAAAGCCACCAAGCGAACGAAGCGCTGATTAAAGCCGAGCGTGAAATGCCGTTTACGAGCCGCCTGAAACGCACCCTGAAAATCGTTGCGCGCGGCGATGTTCCAGCCGGCTACACGGTTGAGCGTCGCGATCAGGCAGTGGCCTTGTGGGTCGAGGCGGACTTGCGATTGCTCAGAATCTACCAAGGCAGTATGACGATCGAGCACTACGTGCTGCGCAATGTCAGCGGCACCGAAATGCGCCTCGACGAACGCGAGTTCAAGCATCTCGGCCGCGTGGTATCGGTGGCGATTCGTCATCACGTGTTAGCGCCACAAGGCGCCACGGATGTCTTTATTGTTCGAGATGCCTCAGGCGCGCGCGGGGACATTCATGAGCGCACCTGAATTCACGACCAGCGACACATTAAGAAAACGCCAGTTGGGCATTTTCATCGGTGTTGCAGTGATCGTCATTGGCGCCTTGTTGGGTTTTCTTTACAACAATGCGAAGAAAAATGCGGCCTCGCCGGTGCAATTTCGTGACCGCATCGTGTCACAGAACTTTGACACACCACGCAAGGTGGTCGATCCCGAGGACGCCTGGATCACCAGCAGCGAGGTCTCGCTCGAGTCCATGGCCGAGCGCATGGCCGACTACGAGAAAGACAATGAACGGCTCCGAAACCAGTTAGCGCGTCTGGAAGACGAGCGTGGTAGCTATTCGCCGCCTGCAGCGGAGCAAGGCATTGCTGAGAATCAGCGTTCGGCACAAGGATTGCTGCCACCGCTGGGAAAACCACCACCACCAAGCAAAAGCATCCCCAGACCAAACGGTGATCGGTCATCGTCTGGCGGCGTGCAGGGACTAACCGGTTTGGCGCCACCGCAACCAAAAATCGTTCGGGTGTCATTTGCGCAAATCAATGACCGGAAAGATGAGCTGGTGCACCCGCACATTAACGAAACTCTGCCGGCGGGCACGTTTGTCAATGCCGTCATGCTGAATGGCCTGGCAGCCCCCACCGGGAATCTTGGCCAACGCAATCCGCACCCGATCCTGTTGGAGCTTGTGGACTATGGGAATCTGCCGAATCGATTTTCACACCGTGTGAAATCCTGTCGGGTCATCGCCGCCGGACACGGTGAACTTTCCGATGAGCGCGCCTATATTCGACTTGAGCGACTCAGTTGCGTTCTGCGTACCGGCGAGGTGATTAGCAAAGAAGCCAAGGGTTACATCACCGGCGAAGACGGCAAAAACGGTCTCGCCGGCCTGTTGGTGACCAAGCAGGGCGCATTCGTGGCGCGATCGTTACTGGCGGGAATTTTTTCAGGCCTCGGCCGCGCCATCGGGCAGTCCTATTCAAACGTGTCCACATCCGCCCTTGGCACGGTGGAATCGATTGACCCCGGCGACATCGGCAAAGCCGGTGTTGCCGAAGGCCTGTCAACGGCCACAGAGCGTGTCGCGGATTGGTACCTCGAGCGGGCCGATGAGGTCTTCCCGTTTGTCGAGATCGAGGCTGGCCGTATTGTCACAGTGACCTTTACGGAAGATATCGACCTGGATGCCAACATGATTGAGAAACACGTACCATGAAAACCAGATCACGCCGTGTCATCAGACCCTTGTTGACGCTGATGCTAGCAATGCACATGACGGCCGCGCGCGCAGAGGACGCGCCGCAAGCCATCGCGAACGCGATGCCTGGCACCAACATCAGCAGTACCTCGGCCACGGTTATCGAGGGATTGTACGAAGTCGTCGCTGGGGACAACGTGTTGTACGTTGATACAAGCGGCCGCTATTTGGTGATCGGCAGTATCTACGATCTTCAAGAAGACGTGGATTTGTCGGCCGAACGCCGCGCTCAAGTCACGAGTACATCCGCCGCCACCGGCACCAAAACCCCAAGCACGCCGCCGGAGTCGTTACCGCTCACTGCCGCGATTACGACCGGTGATGGTGATCGCGCCTTGACCATTGTCACGGACCCACAATGCAGTTGGTGTCGCCGCCTTTGGATCGAATCCCTGGAATCCCTTGAGGGTATGACGGTCCGGCATCTGCTGCTAAACCCATCCGCTCAGTCGGTGGGCATTTTGTGTGCGAAGAATCCCGGCAAGGCATTGAGTGAAGCCTTCGACATTGCCGTGACGACAGCCAAGACACCGGTCCCCAGCGCACGCTGTGGACGACTGGCAAGAGCAAAAATCGCGCGCGTGCAGGCCTTTGCCGAAGAGATCGGCATCCTCGGCACACCCATCCTCATTCGCGACGATGGTGCCGTGCACGCCGGGTATCTGGGGCGCGCCGAACTCTTGAATTGGTTAGGAGGCTCCAGCGATGAGACGTAGAACCGTTCCAGCAACACTTGCACTGACTCTGCTCGCCGGCCTCACCGTTGCGAGCGCGGCGGCCCCGGACAACGAACCACTGCCGATGCGAACGGAGCACGCCATCGTCTATGCCACACCGATAAAGAACACCGTCATTCTGCAATTCAAGTTGTACGACAACAAGACCTGGTGCTGGCTGTATCTGAAAAAAGAAACATGGGATGCGATTCGCGCGAACGGTGGTGAGTTACCGGAACACACGAACATGGGCCAACTGCAGTGCGAACGACGCTAGGAGAGGATTGATGAAAAGATTAGGAATCGGAGCAGCGCTATCGATGTTCACACTGTTGTTGTCGGGCTGTGCGGCGCTTCCCGATACCAAGCTCGGTCACAAGTGCGGCATACCCGACGGCATAGGCTGTCAGAGCACCCAGGCCGTCTACGATAGAGCGCTCGCAGGCGACCTGCCCGGGCTCAATAGCATCGACAGCACCGAGTTCGCGCCGCGCCACGATCGCGGCGCCGAATTGCCACTGATCACGGATAACGCACCGAGCGTACTTAGAACCAGCGCGTTGTACGCGCCGCCGGAGGAGCTGCGCATCTGGGTCAATCGCTGGCGCGACAACGACGGCGACTTGCACGATGACTCTTTTATCTACGTGTTGGTCGGTGAAGGTCAGTGGCTGGTGAGGGACTAAGGTGATGTCAGTCGCATTGTCCGAGCGCATCAGTCGTTTCAAAGAGTTCTTATCCGATCACATCTTTGAGAACGAGCCGGTTGCCAAGCGTGAACACGGCGCAGAACCGCCCACCAAAGCGCAGTGGCAGTCGTTGCTGGCAAGCAAACGCTTCTCCACGACGCTGCCGTACGAATACTACGACGAGACACACGACTATTTTTACAATGATGATTCCTTCGGCTTCATGCTCGAGGTAACGCCGGCGACGTCTTTAAGCGAGGAAAACATTCGCGTGATTGCCGGCATCCTCGGCAACAACGTGGAACCGGACACCAATATTCAATTTCTCCTGTACGCCTCGCCGGACGTTTATCCCTCGCTGAATCGCTGGTACAAACAACGCGCATCTTTGGCGGCCCGCGAACGCCGAGAATGCGGCGACGGTGCAGACGAGCATCAGATTTACGAAGAACTGGCGCGCCGCCGCGTAGAGTATCTCGCCGGGGGTGTGTGGAAATCGTTCTTTAGCGACGAGACG